>JAJFHT010000063.1 GCA_021775495.1 Hyphomicrobiales bacterium
TGCCTGTGCGGTCTTCGGATCGGGCGTCTGCCCGTTGTTCGACTCGTCGGTCATTGCAATCTTCCATTGCCATTTGAAAGGTGAGTTGGGCTGGATATCGAGCTTTGCGGAGGTAAAATCAAGGGCTGACCGTCGCCTAGATCACTTCCTGGTTAGATTGAAACGCTTGATGGAGCCAAATCGGTTTGCCGGCTAGACGCGAAGCGCAGCGCGATGCTGCGCATCGGGCAAGCTTTGCAACGACGTCCGGTGAGCCGATCTGGCCCACCAAAGGCCGGATTTTCAGGCCCGCTGGACATCGTTAGACTTTATTTGTGGTCGTAAAGACCACGGCATAAACCCTGCCTTGCCAGCAAACCTGAAAAGCCGGTCAAACGATTCAAGCTAACCAGGAAGTGATCTGGACAACGCAAAACCGCTTTTTGCAGGTAAATGATCAACCGGCTATTTGATCATCCGGGAAACCGCCTGGGCGGTATAGTCGACGACCGGGACAATGCGGGCATAATTGAGCCGTGTCGGGCCGATTATGCCGAGCGCGCCGATAATGCGGCGCTCCTCGTCCCGGTAGGGCGCGACAATCAGCGACGACCCGGACAATGAGAACAGTTTGTTCTCCGAGCCGATGAAAATCCGAACGCCCGACCCCCCTTCGGCCAATTCGAGCAGTTGGATCAGGCTCTCCTTGGTTTCGAGGTCATCGAAAAGATGTTTCAACAGCTCGATATCGGTTTCGGCTCCGACGTTCTCGAGCAGATTGGCCCGGCCACGGACAATGAGCCGAGCCGGCAGTTCACCATCGACCCCTGCCCAGACGGCCAGGCCCTTCTCAACAAGTTCGCGCGACAGTGAATCGAGCGCCGCTTGAGTTTCGACCTTTAGCCGGGTGATTTCGGTACGCGACTCAGCCAGCGTGCGGCCGCGAATATGGGCATTGAGAAAATTGCTTGCCTCGACAAGCTGCGATGCCGTCACACCAGCCGGAAGGTCGATCACCCGGTTCTCGACGTCGCCATTCTGCGAAACCAGCACAGCGAGCGCCTTGAGCGGCTCAAGCTGGATAAACTCAATATGCTTGAGCGGTACTTCGCTTTTTGCCGTCAGCACAAGACCAGCGCCACGAGACAGGCCGGACAGCATCTGACTTGCCTCGGTAAGCATATGTTCAATATCGCGTCCTTCGCCGGCTGTCTCGACCTGGGTGTCGATAGTCCGACGCTCGCTGTCGGACAGATCGCCAACTTCCATGAATGCGTCGACAAAGAACCGCAGGCCCTGTTGTGTTGGCAGACGCCCGGCTGAAATATGCGGCGCGTAGATCAGCCCGAGCTGCTCCAGATCGCTCATCACATTGCGAATGGTCGCCGGTGACAGTGTATGCGGGATCATACGCGATAGGTTGCGCGACCCGACCGGGTCGCCATCGGCAAGATAGGATTCCACGATGAGGCGGAAAATATCGCGCGATCGCTCGTCCAGACTCTGCAGATGGCGATCAATCGCCTGTGTTGTCATGGTCGCAAACCCTTGTTCATTTCTCTTAAAATAGTGGTCGAAACGAGTTCAGACAATTCCGTTTTTCTTTGCGTCCGGCCCAGCAGGGGTTTATGAACCCGAAAACAGGCAAACATTCCAGCCGATCGGGACAAAATATCGGCCTGAAAACAGCCCGACTCATCAAAAGGGAATTCCATGCGTCCATCAAAACGCGAACACGACGAAATGCGCGCCGTATCATTCGATAACGGCCTTTCCAAACATGCCGAAGGCTCCTGCATGGTGAAATTCGGCGACACGCACGTCCTGTGCACGGCCAGCCTGGAAGAGCGGGTCCCGCCATGGATGCGCAATTCGGGCCGCGGCTGGGTAACGGCGGAATACGGAATGCTACCGCGATCGACGGGCGACCGCATGCGGCGGGAAGCCTCGAGCGGCAAGCAGGGTGGCCGTACCCTTGAAATTCAGCGGCTGATCGGCCGGTCGCTGCGGGCAGTGGTCAATCTCGAAGCTCTTGGCGAACGTCAGATCACGGTCGACTGCGATGTCATCCAGGCCGATGGCGGCACCCGAACAGCCTCGATCACCGGTGGGTGGATCGCGCTGCACGAGTGCCTGAAATGGATGGAACAACGCCAGATGATCAGCGTCGCCAATGTGCTGAAGGACCATGTCGCGGCGATTTCCTGCGGTATTTGTGAAAACGTTCCCGTGCTCGATCTTGATTATGACGAGGATTCCAGCGCTGGAACCGATGCGAATTTTGTCATGACCGGCACAGGCGGAATTGTCGAGATCCAGGGCACGGCAGAGGGACATCCGTTCTCCGAAGATGAATTTGCCGCACTGATGGCGCTTGCCAAAAAAGGCATTGGCCGATTGGTCGACCTGCAAAAAATGGCGGTGGCCTGAAGGATCTGGCCGATGCAACCGGACAGCATCCTGGAAACGGCGCTCTACGTCACCGACCTGGATGCGGCGGAGACGTTTTACCAGTCCGTCCTGGGGCTTGAGCCCATTGCAAAGGTCGACGGCCGCCATGTGTTTTTCCGCTGCGGGCCCGGTGTTTTGTTACTGTTCGATCCTTCCGAGACGGTGAAACCGTCGGGCAATGCGAAGCTGCCGGTGCCGCCACATGGCGCGCGTGGAAACGGTCATTTGTGTTTTCGCGCCAATGCGGAGGAAATCGCCGAATGGAAAATCCGTCTCGAAGCAAATGACGTTGCAATCGAGGCCGATTTCTTCTGGCCGAACGGCGCACGGTCGATCTATTTCAGGGACCCGTCGGGTAATTCGATCGAATTCGCCGAACCGAGCATATGGGGGCTTTCATGACAGGACTGAACGGCGGCAAGCTGGTTGTCGCCAGCCACAATCAGGGCAAGATCCGCGAAATCCGCGAATTGCTGGAACCGTTCGGCCTGGAAGTGGTTTCGGCTGCCGATCTGGATCTGCCGGAACCCGAGGAAACAGGATCGACATTCGAGGCCAATGCCGAACTGAAAGCGATGGCCGCGGTCGAGGCCTGCGGACTGCCCTGCCTTGCCGACGATTCCGGCCTGGTTGTCGATGCGCTTGATGGCCAACCGGGCATCCATTCGGCCCGCTGGGCTGGCCCGGACCGCGATTTTGCCATGGCGATGCGCAATATCGAGGAGAAAATGCAGCAAAAGGGAGCCGTTTCCCCGAAACAGCGGACCGGCCGATTCGTTGCTGTGATGTGCCTGGCGCAGCAGGATGGCAGCAAGGAATTTTTTCGCGGCGAGGTCGAAGGACATCTGGTCTGGCCGCCACGCGGCTCAAAAGGATTTGGCTACGATCCGGTGTTTCAGCCGGAGGGTTACAATACAACCTTCGGTGAGATGGCCGGAGAGGACAAACATGGCTGGCAGCACGGCCAGGACTCCTCACCGCTGTCGCACAGGGCAAGGGCATTTGAAAAACTCGCCCTCGCATTGTTGCCCAAACCATGATGATCGACCGGACGGGATTCGGCGCGGCAAATGCCGGCGACAAGGACGAGGCTGCCAGAGACCGGGCCGCTGGATTCGGGGTCTATGTGCACTGGCCGTTCTGCGCCGCAAAATGCCCCTATTGCGATTTCAACAGCCATGTTCGGCACAATGGCGTCGACCAGCAGCGCTATACCGCGGCATTCGAACGCGAATTGCAGACCATGCGTGAGCGCGTCGGAGCACGGGAGGTCACGAGTATCTTTCTCGGCGGCGGCACGCCATCGCTGATGCAACCGGCAACCGTCGCTGCCATTCTGGACCGGATCGGAAAACTCTGGACGGTGCGCGAGAGAGCCGAAGTAACACTGGAAGCCAATCCGTCGAGCGTCGAGGCCGAGCGGTTCCGGGGATACCGGGCGGCGGGGGTCAACAGAGTATCCCTCGGTGTACAGGCATTGAACGATGCCGATCTGAAATTTCTCGGCCGACTACACACGACCGGTGAAGCCCTGCACGCCATCGGTCTTGCCCGGGAAATCTTTCCGCGACTGTCCTTTGATCTGATCTATGCCCGGCCAGGCCAGACGGTCGACGGCTGGGCGAGCGAACTGGAACAAGCCATCGGCTATGCCGCGGACCATCTTTCGCTTTATCAGTTGACCATCGAGGAAGGCACACCTTTTTTTGCGCTGCATCAGGCCGGCAAGCTTGCCGTTCCGAATGCCGACCTGGCTGCCGAACTCTATCAGTTGACCCAGGACGTGACCGAACGGAACGGCCTGCCGGCCTATGAGATTTCCAATCACGCCAGACCGGGCGCCGAAAGCCGCCACAATCTGGTCTACTGGCGCTACGGGTCCTATGTCGGCGTCGGCCCTGGCGCCCACGGCCGGTTTATTGAAGACGGCAGCCGAACGGTCACAATTGCCGAAAAAATCCCGGAACTGTGGCTGGCACAGGTTGAGCAGACCGGGCACGGCATTACCGATGGAGAAACCTTGACCGGATCCCAGTCGGCCGACGAATTCCTACTGATGGGCCTGCGGTTGAAAGAAGGCATCGACCTGAAACGCTACGACCAGTTGGCCGATGAACCCATCGATGCCGAGCGTATCAGGATTCTCAGTGAAGAGGGTCTGGTCGAACCCTCCGGTGAAAACCGGTTGCGGGCGACGCCAAGCGGCATGCTGGTACTGGACGCCGTGGTCGCCGATCTGGCACGCTGAAACAATGAAAAACGGCCCATCAAGTTTTGTCATCGGTCAGGCCATTCATCATGCGCGACCGCTGGAGTTGGCGCTCTATCTTGTCGCCACACCTATCGGCAATCTCGGGGACATCACCATCAGAGCGCTGGAAACGCTGGCGGCGGCAGACATCATTGCCTGCGAGGACACGCGGGTGACCCGCATTCTGCTGACCCGCTACGGGCTCGATCAGAAACCCGTTGCTTATCACGAGCACAACGCACGCCAGGCCGGTCCGAAGCTGCTGGAGGCACTCGAGAACGGCAAAAGCGTCGCACTGGTTTCCGATGCCGGCACACCACTTGTCTCCGACCCGGGTCACTGGCTGGTCGAGCAGGCGCTGGAGCGCGATATCAGGATCATCCCCATTCCAGGTGCATCGGCGGTGCTGGCCGGACTGGTCGCTTCCGGCCTGCCGAACGATGCGTTCCTGTTCGGTGGATTTCTACCGACAAAACGCGGCCAGCGGCGCAGCCGGCTTGAAGAACTGCGCAACGTGCCGGCCACCCTCGTATTGTTTGAATCGCCTCGGCGACTGGACGGCAGTCTTGCCGACATGGTGGCGGTTCTTGGCGGCGGGAGGAGAGCGGCAGTCGGGCGGGAACTGACCAAGGCTTTCGAGGAACATCGGCGCGGCACACTGGAGAAACTGGCGGAATTCTATGCCGGTGTGCCCACACCGAAGGGCGAGATCGTGATCTGCATAGAGCCGCAGGCCGCCGACCGGACGATGAGTCCGGAAGAAACCGACCGGCTGCTGTTGTCGCTTGTTGCCGAAATGCCGGCATCCAAGGCGGCGGCCGAAGCCTGCCGGATGACCGGGGTGGAGAAATCCATTCTCTATCGCCGGCTGCTGGAACTGAAAGAGCGGCCGCAACAATGACCAACCGGCAGCAGGCTTATCGCAAGGGCCATGTTGCCGAATGGATCGCGGCGCTCGCCCTGCTGGTCAAAGGCTATCGCATCGTTGCCAGGCGCTACCGGACAAAACTCGGGGAGATCGACCTGATCGCGCGACGAGGATCACTGATTGCGATCGTCGAAGTCAAAGCCCGCCCGACCTTGCAAGAAGCCATGGATGCCGTCGGCGTCACGGCGCAAAGACGGATCGAGGCCGCGGCCGATCTGTGGCTCGCCCGGCAGGCCGATTATGCAAAGCTGTCGATCCGGTTCGACCTTGTTGCCGTTAAGCCCTGGCGCTGGCCGGTGCACGTGGAAAACGCCTTTCAGGGCGTCAATCGCTAAACCTTCCGTCCGCTTTCCAGGGATCAAACCCCAAGGCTGTTTTTCATTCTCTTGACGGCTTCCGCGGGTGCATCGTTTTCAGCCATCAGCCGGAACAGTTCCCTGTTGAGGCGGTCGATCACATCCGGATCTGTGACAGGTGTCGTCTGGCCGGGATCGTTCTGAAGATCATAGAGCACCGTGTTCGTGTCCTCCATTTTTTCCGGGAAATGGTAGGAATGGGTTTTCGTATCTGCTTTCGATTTGTGAGCAATCCGAAGCAGTGGCACCCCTTTGGTGAAATCGAACGGACCAACCAGACTGGCACTCTTTAATTCCTCGACGGTGAACATCTTGGTCATGTGGGTCGGCATCAGCGTGTACTGATAGAGTTCCTGGTTTTTCATGTCGTTGGGATAGCAGAAATAGGTATAGCGCCCGTCTACAACATTGATGCCACCGCCCCAATAGCCGAAAATCGCCGCAGTGCGTTCCGTCGTATCGCTGCCGAGAAGCGGCAGCAGCGATTTTCCGGCAACCTCATCGGGAATATCCGTGCCATAGAGATCACAGAATGTCGGCATCAGATCGATTGTCTGGGTCAGGCTCTGGCGGCGCGTGCCGGCCTGGTCCTTGTGCTCGGGGTGATAGATGAACAATGGAATATGGGAAATTTCCTCGTATAGCGGCATACGGTTTTTTGCCCACCAGTCATGTTCGCCCAAAAGGAAACCATGATCGGTAGTCAGCACCAGCGCGGTATCTTCCCACATATTGTTGGCATCGAAATAATCCAGAAACTTGCCGAGCAGGTCATCGCAAAGACTCAGAAGCGCGAAATAGTTGGCACGCAATTCATCAATCTGATCTTGCGGTTCGGTGACCCTTTCGTAACGCGGCCAGTCAAGAATCGGTCCCTGATAATCCGTCTTGAACCGGTTCTTGAAACGCTCCGGCGCGAAAAACGGTTCATGTGGATCGAAGGTCTCGATCTGTAGAAACCAATTGTCGGCATTACGATTTGCGTCAAGAAATTCAAACCCGGATTGGAAACATTTCACCGACGGGAAATCCTTTTCCTCTCTGATGAATTCCCGGTTGACCATGTAATTGTAAGGGTTCTGTTTTGAATTGGGATCGTTCTGGCTGGGATGATATTTTTCCCTGATGCGATCGATCGATGAGTCCAGCAGTACTTTCCAGGGATCGGATTCCTGTCCGCGGATGAAATCGAACGAATTGTACCGTGTATGATAGGTCGCACCGCCATCTTCCCAGTAATGATAGTGGTCCGAAATCAGATGCGAATAGGCACCGCCAGACTTCAAAACCTCGGGAAACGAATTGTCGAATGGTTCCAGTGGACCCCAGGAACGGTGAAGGAATGTGTGTCTGCCGCTCTGCATATCCCGGCGAGCCGGCATGCAGGGCATCGAGCCAATATAATGGTTGTCAAATGTTACACTTTTTTCGGCCAGGCGCTTGAAGTTGGGAGTTTCAAGTATCTTGCCGCCGTAGGGTTCCAGCATCAGCCGATTGACTGAGTCAAACAGGAGAAAAACCGTCTTCATTCACTTTTCCTTTTTGTCCAACGCGCAGGCAACTAGAATTCGATACGATTTCCCGACTCGGGATCGAACAGATGGATATGGCCCGGTTCAAAGGCGAGATTGACAGACTCGTTGTCGGCAAACCGCCGCACTTCCGGAAGCCGGACCTTGATCAGATTGTCACCGACGTTGAAGTTCAGCAGCATACCCTCACCAAGGTTTTCCGAGAGATAGAGATTTGCCGGCAATCCCTTGCCGGACAGGGAAATGTGGCTTGGCCGAACGCCGACAACGACCTTTCCGGCGTGGCCGGGCTGCTTCGCCAGTTTGATATGATAGTCGCCGACGGAAACCGTCTTGCCCTCGACATGCCCGTCGATGAGGTTCATCGGCGGGCTGCCGATGAAGGCCGCGACGGCAATATTTGTGGGCCTGTTGAACACGTCCTCGGGCGTTCCAATCTGGGCGATGGTGCCATCGAGAAACACCGCCATGCGGTCTGCCAATGTCATGGCTTCTTCCTGGTCGTGCGTCACATATATCGTCGTGACATCCAGGTCTCTCTGAAGCTTTTTCAGCTCCACGCGCGTTTCGAGGCGCAGTTGCGCATCGAGGTTTGACAGTGGTTCATCAAGAAGAAAGAGTTTTGGCTGGCGCACAATGGCGCGTGCCAACGCACACCTTTGCTGCTGTCCTCCACTGAGTTGCCCGGGGCGCCGATGCAACAGATGATCGATCGTCACCTTTGCGGCGGCTTCGCGGACCATCGCCGGAATCTCGTGCTTCGGAACGCCATCCATCTTCAGGGGAAAACCGATATTCGCCTCAAGAGTCATATGTGGATAGAGCGCATAATTCTGGAAAACCATTGCCACATCCCGCTCACCGGGCTGAGCGTAGGTAACATCCTTGCCGTCCACGGTCATTGTACCGGCATCAGGCGTTTCAAGGCCGGCAATGACGCGTAGCGTCGTGCTTTTCCCTGAGCCGGAAGGCCCCAGTAAAGCAAAGAACTCGACGGGTTCGATCTCCAGATCGATCCCCTTCAAGGCTTCGAAATCGCCGAAGACCTTACGGATGCCGCGCAGCGATACGCGGCCTTTCTTGCTGCTCATCGACGCCCTCCGCCCTTTACCGCGCCAACGGTCAGGCCTTTTACGATTTGTTTTTGTGCGAAAATTCCGATCAGGATCATCGGCACCATGGCAACCAGTGCGGCCGCGCTGAGCTTGGCCCAGAGGGTCTGCTCAACCGATACGAAATTGTACATGGCGACGGTCACCGGGCGGACGGTATTTCCG
>JAJFHT010000064.1 GCA_021775495.1 Hyphomicrobiales bacterium
ATGAAGCCGATGGTCGCGGCGATGCGTGATGTCATCCTGATGTCGGATGATCGAATTTGCGAGACCATCAAGTGGCAGGCGCCGACCTTCACCTATAAGGGAAACATAGCGAGTTTTTTCCCGAAATCGAAAAAACACGCCAGCCTGATGTTCCATCAGGGCGCCAGGATCCCCGGCGATTTCCCCAATCTGCAAGGTGAAGGCAAGGAAGCGCGCACTTTCAAGGTTTCAGACCTGACGGATCTGGAACAAAAAACGGATGAACTGCGATCCGTATTCGCTGCTTGGTGCCAAATGATGGATGGAGCCTGACAGCGGCGCCGTTCTCGGATTCTTAACCGTCTGGCCTCACCCTTCTCCCACAAGGATGAACAAAGTCAGGTCAAACCCGTGAAACGGATCAATTTTGCCGGGCGATTTGCAGCCTTATTTGGCCAACAGCCCATAACCCGGCGCAAACGACGCTGCGACAGCGGCTATGCCAGGCAACTTCGGTACAACTGGTACGACCGCGGCGGCTGGTATTCGGGTTGGCACGGTCAAAACAACAACACCTCATCGGCGCGACCGGTTGGGACCTTCCGGTTGAAGGCACATATCTCACGGATCCTCGGAACAGCCACCCAGGAATTGTTGGGAATTCGGATTAAATAGAGCCGCGGCAGCGGCTTCGTTCAATCCCCATCGATTCACAAATCACGCCCGGCGCTCGATACGCATATTCCAGGTTTTGTAGACGGAGGCATTCCAGTCCGACTGATCACTTCTGGCAATTTCGGTCAGATCAGCGTCGCCGGATTCAAGCTCGACGACGGCGGCGCAGCGCGCCCAGAAGCCCCAACGATCCCATCAACAACAGACCAGAGGCAGGAATCGGCACTGCTGTTGGCGCAGGTCCAGTCGCAAAATCGAGCGACATTGTCTTGAAAGAGACGTTTCCATAACCCGCATTGTTCGGTCCGTTAGGCAGGCCCGAGAATGGTTCATCAATGTCAAAGCGCAGGACAAAGTGATTGCTAGCATCGACAGACGGTAGAGCCGAATTTACCAGCGACGTCAAATCCAGATCATAACGCGAGTTGATTGGCTGCAATGAGGTGAAAACGGTGCTTGCAATGCCGGACGAAGAAAATGCAGTTGGCAAGTCACCCACCAAAGTCGGTGACATCGTCAAAGCGGTAACTTTGATATTTGGTGTGGCGGGATTCACGCCGCCAGATCCGGTGTTTATTGTAAAATCTGAACCATTGTAGAACGTCAACGTCGCGGAAGACACCGAGCTTCCCGAAAGAGAATTAAACGCGAAAAATGCTGCGCCACGTCGTTCAGGGGTCTGGGCACCAACAGAGCCACGCAGCAAGACTGGTGCCGCCAAAAAGTTCAAAGTGAAGTCATTTGGTGTCGCAATTGGATAGGGGTACCCGGTTGCTGCAACACCATAGCCATTGTTGCCCTGATCATAGGCGGTCATGAAAAAACTTGGTGCCAAGGTCGCCGCTGTCGCCTGACCTGCCCAAAAAACAATTGCCGTTATCAAACCAATACTGCGTAGCATCCGCCCACCAATCCCATATTATATGCACCTAGACTGAGCATACCCCAAGTGGAACATCCCCGTCTTCTATTTGTAGCAGTTTTGCGTTCCGATCAAGCCTCTTGAGCAATCTCTACCGATGCTCGGTGATGTGTCGCGGGCCTTGAGCACGATGTCAGGCCGGCTGCAGGTTTGACCCGGCTTTTTGGTTGATCATCACCGGCCCGGACATCCTCTCGAACACAGACCGGCCAGCGAGTGCAGACAAATACGGCCAGTGCGTGTGTCGCGCAAAACACCGACCGCCAATTCATGAAGACCGATTGCATTAACACCATTGTCCGACTGGACCGCAGGGGTCTTGTTCGATAAGCATTCGATAAATTGCCGCTTGTCGGCAAATTTGCGCCGATTGTATGATCGCCGGTGATGCTTGACTGGAGTTTTTGAACATTGGAGCTAGGTTTGCGAGCTCTTGCCGCAGCAATGATTGTGATGATGAACCTGTCCGTCGTGTCGATTGCGATGGCAGGAGATACAGAAGACTGTGAGCAGAAAACCGGTGCATTGGCGGTAACAGCTTGCACACGAATCATCGATTCAGGCGTGCTGGGCGGCCGATCCGTGACAATCGGTGAACTTGTGGAAGTTTACTACAGCCGCGGCAATGCGCTCTACGAGATCGGAAGATTGGCGCGTGCCATCAAGGACTACAATCAAGTTCTCGAGATCATCCCACAACATACCGGAGCGCTGAACAATCGCGGCATCATCCTGAGTTTCGGCGGGGATTACGACCGCGCCATCGCCGACTACAATGCGGTCATCAGCCTCGACCAGCGCAATATCGACGCGTTCTACAATCGCGGCAATGCCTATGCGGGGAAACAGGATTTCGAGCGAGCCATCCAGGACTTCAATCGGGTGCTCAACTTTCGGCCGGATGATGCCGACGCGCACTACAGCCGGGCAAATGCCCATCGTGACCTGGGCGAATTCGATGAGGCATTGGACGACTACGACAAAGCCGTCGAGTTGAATCCCGACGATACCGATGCACGCTACCAGAGGGCCAAATTGCTGGTAGATGAAGAGCTCTACGGCATTGCGATCCGGGACATCAATGCCACGCTGGATGCCGATCCGGATTTCGCTGACGGATATCTTTTGCGGGGAACCGCCTTTGTCCGGCTGGGGCAGAACTATCGCGGTATTCTGGACTATGACCGGGCGCTGCTGATTAATCCCAAACTGGATGAAGTCTATTTCGCCCGTGCCCGAGCCTGGTTGAAACTGGGCCGACGTGCGGATGCTCTGAAAGATTTTGAGGCGGCATCTGTCAACGGACTGGGCGACCCGATGACGCTCTACCGTCTTGGCGAGAGCTTTCATCGACTTGGAGATCAGGAACAGGCCGAAGCAACTTGGGTGAAAGCCTGCGAGGCGGCACCGAAACAAACGATCGTCAGGTGGCAGAAAAAGCTGTTCGAACTGCGGTTCTACACCTACACGATCGACGGCAAATGCGGCCGCGGTACTCTTGCCGGCCTTTCGCGCTGTGCCAAGATCGGTTGCAGCCTCTGAAGACTCCCACGGTTTTGGATCTTTGATTTCAATTGGTATGAATCTGTATCATTATGTCGGGGCCCTATCGGACCACATAAGAGGCGACATTCGTTGCAGGCAAATTCCGTGACATCGTCAGCAACCGCAACAATCAGTACTGAATCGCCGGTACCGCTTTATCATCAGGTTTATATGGTGCTGCGCGACCGGATATTGAGCGGTGTGCTGAAGGTGGGCGACCGCGTTCCCGGCGAGTTGGAGACCGCAGAGGCATTCGGGGTGTCCAGGATCACCTCGAAACGGGCGCTCAACTTGTTGGCAGATGAGGGTCTGGTGGTGCGCGAGCCTGGCCGCGGCACACGGGTCAGCCATGTTCCAAATGCAGCTGTGGTCCACGGCAATCTGGATTCGATCCTGGATGCAATTTCCGCAATGGGCCTGGAGACGGAAGTCAGGCTGCTCGAGTTCGGTTATCCCGGCGCCGACCATGCTGTTGCGCGCGCGCTTCAATGCGACACGGGTTTTGTCGTCCAGCGGTCCGTGCGCGTGCGTTTTGTCGACGGCAGCCCGTTTTCACATCTTGTAACCTTCGTGCCGGCAGATATCGGACGGTCCTACACACAGGACGATCTCGCGACTGTTCCCCTTCTGACCCTGCTCAAACGTTGCGAGGTCGAGATTTCAAGGGTGCAGCAGACCGTGACGGCTGTAGCCGCGGATTCAGCTGTTGCATCGGCACTCAAGGTGGCGATGGGTCAGCCGATGCTGAAGATCGCCCGTGTGATGTTTGACCGGGACGACCGGCCCGTCGAATTCATCACCGGCATTTACCGACCAGACTGTTTTCAGTACCGGATGGACCTGACGAAATCCGGTGCGGATCAGTTCAAGGCCGGGCCGCTGACGGAATAGTCATGACACTTCCGGCCGGGATTGCATCGCGATATAAATGATATAATATTATATCATTTGAATGCGTGGGGCTGCGCGCGAACCGGAGTATGCCCGATTTGGCTCAATCGATGAACCTGGCCGAAAAAATCATCTCCAGGGCTTCCGGTCGGAGCGTCGTCACACCCGGCGAGATTGTCGTTGCCAAGGTCGATCTGGCGATGATCCACGATTCCGGCGGCCCGCGTCGCGTCGAACCGATCCTGAAACGCCTGGGCGCCAAGCTGTTTGATCCGGAACGGGTTGTGCTCATTTCCGATCATTTTGTTCCCGGAAGCGATCCCGCGTCACGCGAAATCCTCGAACTCACCCGAATTTGGGCAAGGGAGAGACAGATCGCTTTTTACGATGGCGAGGGGATTTGCCATGTCGTCCTGCCGGAACGCGGTCACCTGAAACCGGGAAAGTTCGTCGTCGGTGGCGACAGTCATTCGCCGACCGGCGGCGCCTTCGGTGCCTACATGTTCGGGGTCGGAGCAACCGAGATGGCCGGCGTGCTTGCGACCGGAGAAATCTGGATCAAGGTGCCTGAGACAATCCTGATCGAATGGAACGGCGCCCTGCAACCCGGCGTTCTGGCCAAGGATATCATGCTGGCGCTTTGCGCAAATCTCGGAATGGGTGGCGGCAGATACCAGGCGGTGCAATATTCCGGGTCCACAATTTCCGCTCTGTCGATGCAGGAACGCATGACGCTCAGCAACATGGCGGCCGAGCTTGGCGCACAGGCCGGACTGATCGAGCCGGATGAGACAACCGCCGACTACCTGCGCTCCGTCGGTGCCGAATGCCCGGACTGGCGGCAATGGCGGCGGGATGCCGATGCCCGGCCGGCCGAACATCATGTTTTCGAGGCCGCCATTCTGGAACCGCAGGTCGCCGCCCCACACTCACCAGCCAATTCCGCGGCCATTTCTGAAACGGACCGGCCGGACATTGATGTGGCCTATATCGGCGCCTGCACCGGTGCAAAGTATGCAGATCTGCAAAACGCGGCCGAATTGTTGAAGGGGCAAACTTTGGCGCCGAATGTCGAACTGCTGATTGCACCGTCTTCCAAACGCGATCAGGAACGGGCACGGGCCGCCGGTCTGATGAAGATTTTCGAGGACGCCGGCGCGAAGATTCTGCCCAATGCCTGTGGAATATGCGCCGGATACGGCACCGCGCGTCTCGGTGAAGATGTCACCTGTATCTCTTCGACCGCCCGGAACTTCAAGGGCCGCATGGGTGCGGCCAGTTCAAAGGTCTACCTGGCGTCTCCCTATACGGTCGCGGCATCGGCCATAACCGGCCGGATCACCGACCCGCGTGACATCATGAGCGGCATGGAACGGCCATGACCAGCGGCAAGGCATTCGTACTTGGAAATGACATCGACACGGACATGCTGGCACCCGGCCAGTACATGGCGGCCCCGATCGAGGTTCTGGCCTCTCATTGCCTGGAAACCATCGCGCCCGAATTCGCCGAAAATGTTCAACCGGGCGACATCATATTTGCCGGGGAGAATTTCGGCATCGGCTCTTCCCGGGAACAGGCGGCGCAGGCTCTCAGACATCTTGGCATCGTAGCGATTGTCGCCCGTTCCTTCGGCGGAATTTTTTATCGAAACGCAATCAATCTCGGGCTCGCGGTTTTTGAGACTACATCGGATCTGACCATCAAGTCCGGTGAACCTGTCTCGCTTGATACGGAACGTGCCATGATCACATTCACGGACAGGCAGGAAACCCTGCAGCTCGATCCCCTGCCCGGCTTTCTGTTCGATATCGTCAAAAGCGGCGGCCTGGTGGCTCAATTGGAAAAACGCTTTGGCGTGACACGCCGGGACACGCAGCCATGACGGAATTGAAAAAGCTGATCGAACATAACTCGATCCTCCTGGCGCCGGGGGTCTTCGATGCCCTGACGGCGCTCATTGCCGAGCAGGCCGGCGCCAAGACCATCTATCTGTCAGGTGCCAGCATCGCCTACACACGGTTTGGACGGCCCGATATCGGTCTGGTCTCGATGAACGAAGTGGCCGATACGATCGCGACGATCCGCGACCGGGTCGACCTGCCGATGATCGTCGATGCCGATACCGGGTTTGGCAATGCGTTGAATGTCCAGCGGACGGTCGGGGTGTTCGAGCGCATGGGCGCCAACGGCATCCAGTTGGAAGACCAGACGACTCCCAAACGATGCGGACATCTGAACGGCAAGACGCTGATCTCTCAGGCCGAGATGGTCGGCAAGATACGGGCGGCGCTTGATGCGCGCCGCAGCGAACAGACCCTGATCATTGCCCGTACCGACGCGATTGCCACCGATGGGCTGAATGCAGCTCTCGACCGGGCAACGGCCTATGCCGAAGCCGGCGCCGATGTGCTTTTCGTCGAAGCGCCGCAATCATTGGAGCAAGTCGACACAATCGTGAAAACATTGCAATCCGCGGCGCCGCTGATGGCCAATATGGTCGAAGGCGGAAAGACCCCGATCGCCGACGCCGGCCATCTGCAGGAACTGGGATATTCGCTGGTCATTTTTCCCGGCGGCCTGGTCCGCACACTGGCTGCGACTGGCAAAGATTATTTCGAAAGCCTGTTGAAGCACGGGAGCAACACTCCGTTTCGCAATCGCATGTATGATTTCGCTGGCCTCAACGCGGTGGTCGGCACACCGGAAATGCTTGCCCGCGGCAAGTCCTACGATCCGGAGACGAAGTGATGCCGATCGATCCGGTTACCCTTGCCATCCTGAAGGGACGCCTCGAACAGGTTGCCGACGAAATGGACGCAACCCTGTTCCGTTCAGCCTTCAATCCCATCATTGCTGAAGCGCATGACGCCTCGCACGGAATCTACCACGGGGAAACCGGCGACACACTGGTCCAGGGCAAGTCGGGACTGCCGATTTTTGTCGGCGTGATGGCATTTGCCGTTCGGGCCGTCATCGACAAGGCCGCCACTCAGGGCGGGCCACAGCCGGGCGATACCTGGATTTTCAACGATCCCTATGACGGTGGCACCCATCTGTCCGACTTCCGGCTGGTCAAACCGCTTTTTCGCGACGGCAAAGTCTTTTGCTATCTGGCTTCGGTCGGACACTGGCACGATGTCGGCGGCAATGTACCCGGCAATTACAATCCCGAGGCGGTAGAATGTTTCCAGGAAGGCATGCTGATCCCGCCGGTCAAGCTCTTCGATCAGGGCGTTTACCGGCAGGATATCGTTGACATCCTATCGGCGAATTCGCGCCTGCCCAATTCGCTCTACGGCGATCTGAATGGGCAGATCAACGCGCTGGAACTCGGCGAGCGCCGGATGAACGAGTTGCTGGATGAGTTCGGCGATCAAACCGTCGATACCGCGCTTGCGGAACTTCAGGAACGGGCGGCACGGCTGATGCGCGCGCAGATCAGTAAACTGCCTGACGGAGTGATCTCGGCCGAGGATTATCTCGACAATGATGGCATTGTCGACGAGCCTTTGAAAATTGCCATCGATCTGAAGATCGAAGGCGACCGGATGGAACTGGATTTCTCCAGATCATCGCCGGCCTGCGCCGGGCCGGTGAACATTTCTAGGTCGACGACAATCGCCGCATGTTACGTGTCGCTGAAACATATTTTTGGTGATGTGCCGGCAAATGGCGGCGTGCTTCAACCGGTACGTTTTGTCATACCTGACAATTCGCTGCTTTCTGCGACGGCGCCCAAACCGGTCGGCGGATATACCGAAACGATCCTCCGGCTGATCGATGTGATGTTCCAGGCTGTCGCGCAAATCGCGCCCGAACGCAGCAATGGCTGCGCTTACGGCACCATCAACGCCCTGTCGATTGCCGGGCACCGCAAAAACGGGCAACGCTGGGTTATGTTTTCCTTCTTTGGCGGAGGACATGGCGGACATATGGAAGGTGACGGGCTCAATCACGCCAATGCGCCGATTTCGACCGCGACGATTCCGCCACTTGAGATCCTGGAAGCAGCCTATCCGGTGCGGTTCACACAATGGGCGCTCCGGCCGGATTCGGGTGGCGCCGGGCAATATCGCGGTGGTCTTGGCGCCATATATCAAATTGAGCTTCTGGAAGAACAAGCAGACGCGTTCCTGTTCGGAGAACGCGGCAAGTTTCCGCCCAAGGGCATTTCCGGCGGCCATGATGGTGCACTCAACATCTTCGAATTCGAAAAAGATGGCGAAATCAGAAACCCGCCATTGGTGTCGAAAATGGTTGGCATCAAACTGCACAAAGGTCAGCGCCTTACACTCAAGACACCCGGAGGCGGCGGTTTCGGCGATCCGGCGAAACGGGCCCGGAACGCAATCGAGCGTGACATTGCGCTTGGTTACATAACGCCCGAGGCGGCAGAACGGGATTACGGCTACAGCCCTCTTGCACCAGGAGATCAGGCGTGAGCGGGCCGGCCTATGTCGTCGGTGTCGACGTCGGCGGGACCTTTACCGATGTTTTCATTCACGACCAGACAACCGGTACCGTGTCTATTGCCAAGGTGCCGTCGACGCGCAACGACCAATCCGAAGGATTTGTCGAGGGCATCAGCCAGCGCATCCCGGATTTTTCCGAGATTGTGACGGTCATCCATGGAACCACCGTTGGCACCAACGCCCTGCTGGAAAAAAAGGGCGCCAGAACCGGGATCATCACGACGCGGGGGTTCGCAGACGTTCTGGAAATGCGCCGCCGTGACCGGCCGACAACATGGGGTCTGCGCGGCCGGTTCGATCCGGTAGTGTCGCGTGTTGACCGGCTAGAGGTCGATGAACGGGTGCTGGCTGACGGCACCGTTCTGCAACCGGTCGACACCTCGCAGGTGGCCAAACAGGCCCGGGTGCTGCTGAGTTCGGGCTGTGAATCCGTCTGTGTGTTTTTCATCAACGGTTATGCCAATTCTCAAAACGAAATACAGGCAGTCGAGGCGGTGCGTTCCATCTGGCCGACGTCTTACGTGACCGCGGCGACCGAGCTGCTGCCGGAAATCCGCGAATTCGAACGGCTGTCGACAGCAGCACTGAATGCCTATCTGCAGCCCGTCGTGTCGTCCTATCTCGACCGCCTGCAAACAGCGCTGAAAAAGCGGCAATCAAAGAGCGACATCCTGATCGTGCAATCGAATGGTGGTGTCATGTCCGTCGACAGCGCGCGGCAATTTCCGATCCGCACGGCATTGTCAGGGCCGGCGGCCGGAGTGATAGCGGCGCAGGCCATCGCCAATGCGGCCGGGTATCCCAATATCATCAGCTGCGACATGGGTGGCACCTCGTTCGACGTCTCGCTGGTTGCCGACGGCAAGTCGTCGCTGGCGGCTCAAAGTTCGATCGAGTACGGAATGGTCGTCCGCTCTCCAATGATCGAGATCACGACAATTGGAGCCGGCGGCGGCTCGATTGCCAGCATCGATGAGGGCGGGCTTCTCAATGTCGGGCCGGAATCCGCCGGATCGGATCCAGGCCCGGTTTGCTATGGGCTTGGCAATACACGCCCTACCGTGACCGACGCCAATCTCGTGCTCGGACGCATCAATCCCGACCGCCCGATTGGCGGCAAGCTCGATCGGCTGGACATCGATGCTGCGCGAATTGCCATTGAAACCGATATCGGCAAGCCGCTGGGTCTTTCAACCGAAGATGCAGCAGAGGCCGTGCTGCAGGTTGCCAATGCCAAAATGGCCGGCGCCATTCGTCTGGTGTCGATCGAACGGGGACATGACCCCACCCGGTTCGCCGCCATGCCGTTCGGTGGAGGCGGAGCGCTGCACACTGGCGCGCTGATCCGGGAAGTCGGCTTGGATGCGGCGGTGGTTCCGCGTTTTCCAGGTGTCACCTCCGCGCTCGGCTGTGTCGTGGCCGATATGCGCCATGACCGGGTTCAGACCGTCAACCGCTTGCTGAGCGATCTCGATGTTGCGGCGATGGACTGCGATATGCGGGACGGCGCATCGGCTTTGGAAGCTTTGCTGGCTGAAGCGGGCGTGACCTTCGTTTCGACCGAACGCCAGTTCGAACTCGACATGCTCTATCTCGGACAGACCCACACCGTCGCGGTGCCGATTGAAGTCAGTGATGCACCGATCTCAGTTGAATCCATCCAGTCGGCCTTCGAACAGGCTTACCGCGCGGCCTATGGCCGGTTGCTCTCCGACATTCCGGTCCGTGTCATGAACTATCGGATCGCCGTCATCGGCCGACGCCCGCATTTCGACATGACTGCATTCAGACCGATGAATGGCAAACCGGCTTCTGAGTGCCGGATCGGTGAACGGCAAACCTATTCGGGTGGGCGTTCCTGGCCGACACCGGTGTATGAACGCCTGGCGCTTGATGTCGATGAAACCATTGCCGGACCGGCACTGCTGGAGCAGGACGATACAACGATTTTCGTCGATCCCGGACTTGTCGCGCGGGTCGACACGTTCGGCAATCTGATCATCAGGAAAACGGAGGAACAGAGTTGACCGACAAAACAATTGCACCTGAAA
>JAJFHT010000065.1 GCA_021775495.1 Hyphomicrobiales bacterium
ACGCCTGCCGTCAGCGCGTTAAGCATCAAACGCATACTTTTGTACGGTCGCTTGCCGATGCGAGATCTTTCCATGAACAGTCCGGCCATGAAGGCGCCCACGGCCCAGTGCAGGCCAAGTAGTTCAGCCAGTAAACCGTAAGCAAGCGCGACAATAACCAGCGCGCTGAACTCGATCGCAGCTGCCTGCTTCCGCTGCATACGCTTGCTGATGTGGGGGTAGACGTGAACACCGAGCAAACCCGTTACGGTGAAAAAGAGAATGACCTTCGCGAGCATGATGGCCAACGCATATGCTCCCGGTAGTTCGCCAGAGGCGATCATGGAGCTGAGCAGGGCCAGGAGAAACAGTCCAAAAATGTCATCGAACAGGGCGGCCGTAATCAGGACCCGTCCCGGCTCTGAATTCAGCAGACCGAATTCCTGCAGGAGTTTGGCGGACGCTGCGATCGCGGTGATTGAAATGGCAACCCCGATCAGTATTGCCTGCGCTGGCCGTTGCGGCCCTTCTGCAAGAAACGCGAAACCTAACATGATGCCGGCGGCGAGCGGCAACACAACACCTCCAACCGCGACAGCAAAAGATTTTCGTGCGTCGCGCATTGTGTCGGCGAGCTGCATTTCAACACCGGCCATGAGCACAAGAAAAAAGATTCCGAGGTCGGCGACTTCGGCCAAAGCCGTATTGTCAGGCAGGCCTCCAACAAACGTCTGATGCGGGCCTGAGACATATGCGCTCAAGACGAGGACCATGCCCGCCGACATTTCTCCGACTGCGGACGGCAACCCCATGCGCTCCGCAAGCGCGCCAAAAAGTCGGGCCGTGAGTAGCAGCACCAAAAGCGCGCTTATGATTTCCATGGTCCAACTCCGAAGCCGAAAAAATTGCGGCTGGCTGCCAAAGGCCACCAACTCGACCCTGTATTGCGGTGGTGCGGTGTTGCCGAAAGTCGAGTTTATGATCGGCAAAGCGAAGCGAATATCAGCCGATCTTTTCCAAAAGCCATTTTGCACGATCAATCTGTTTGCGCGTAGTCACGAGTTTCTGCTCAAGGCGTTCCTTTTTGGACGCTTTTTTGGTTGTTGCGATCTCGTCCAGCAGGCTGTGTTCCTTTGCCAAAAGCTTGTTCGCTACCTTTTCAACATGGCTTGGCTTGATCTTCTTGGTTTTGCCCGCCTCAAGCCTTCCATAGTACTTCTTCAGCTTTTCGATCGATTTGGTCAGCTGCATGGCCAATCATCCTTGTTCGTTCTTGAGACGAATGCGCTCCGTCGGTTGGCACGCTCAGTCCGCGTGTACATCATCTGCCTTTGTGGTTGTCTGCGACGTGTAAGCCTCGAGCTCATCGTCATCCATCGCGATGATCTGTTCGACTTCGGCGACAGCGCTGTCTCTTTCAACATAATATCCGCGCGCCGCTTCAATGAGCTCGCGCATTGCTCCGTAGGCGTAATTGCTGTCGTTCAGAAATGAAGTAGCGGCTTCCGCACTGATTTTTTTACCCCTGATCAGTTCTCCGATCCGCGCGTTCGTATTCTGATAGTCGCTTTCGACATGAGTACGTTCCTCCTCCAGCCACAAGCGGCTGCGGTGCTTTGGATCGGCGCGTTCCAACCTTTCGATCTCAACCAGGATGCGAGCGATTTCTGTACGCAGTTCATTGTAAAGATCCGACATCACAGCGTTATGGCCTGTTGTGTAGCGGGTCGTATTCCGCCGCATATGCTTGATGTCCTTGATCGCCCGGACAATCCGTTCCGACACGTCACGCAACTGATAGACCCGTGAAATGACATCGGGCGGCAATTCCCTGCCTGTCACCCGGGTGGTGAATTCCACAATCGCGGAATAGAGGGTTTTGACCCTTCGTTCGTAACGTTCATCAATGTCGAGTTCGAACGGCTTGCGGCTGGAGGAAACAAGCGCGGCAATGTCCGTGGCTTCGAACAGTTCATGACGGTGGATGTTCAATCCATGTGTGATGAGTTCGACGGCATTGTCATAAAGATGTTTCACTTCCTTGTGCAATGCGGATTCGATGGTATCAGGAAATTCCTCAACGGCCTGCGACAGGTATTTCGGGCGGCTGAGGTCGATCGCGGGTTCACGGATGACGCGCTCGATAAATGTTATCAGCCGCTTCATCAGTGGCAACATCAGCGCGACACCCAGCACGTTGAAGATCGTGTGGAACACTGCAAGCTTCAGTGCAAAATCCGTGTCCGCAATTCCAACCATCCGGCTCACGAAATCGACCGCATCACGAATCTGATTGATAAATATCAGCGCGACGGCGGCAGTCGCAGCGTTGAAAATGAGGTGTGCAAGCGCCAGCCGCTTGCCTTGATAATTTGCTGTCAGCGAACCGATGATGGCAGTAATCGTCGTTCCGATATTCGCCCCAATCGCCAATGCCAGCGCGTTCTCATAGGAGATCTGCCCGGAGGCCAGCGCCGTGATGATCAGAACCATCGTCGCATGGCTGGACTGCATCACCACAGTGGCCGCAGTGCCAACCAGGGTATAGACCAGCAATCCCAGGGCGCCGGTCAGGGCGTACCGGCTGAGGTCGAAGGAATCCTTGAAGGTCTCGAAGCCGACTTTCATGTGGTGGATGCCAAGGAACAGGAAGCCCAGTCCCGCCAGCACGAAACCGGCACCTCGAAGATACTTCGATTTCTGGAAAACCAGAATGACACCGATTGCCAGAAGTGGCATGGCATAGGCTGAGATTTTGACCTTCAGGCCGAAGCCGGCGACCAGCCACGCGCCGGTAGTGGTGCCGATGTTGGCTCCAAAGATTATCCCGACACCGGCCAGCAAAGTGAGGAGGCCAGCGCTGAGGAAAGAGATTGTTATCACTGAGACGAGAGAACTGGATTGCATGAGCGTTGTCGAAACGATCCCGAACAACAATGACCTTGGAACCGACCTGGTGGCACGTTCCAGAATCCCTTCCAGAAACCCGCCGCTGAACAGCTTGAACCCGTCCTCGAGCATCAACATGCCGAAGAGGAAGATCGCGACACCCGCTGCGATCTCCTGAAAATCCGAGCTTGCCCAGAAGCCGGCAATCAGAATTCCGATGATTACCGGCAGCAGAAGGTGCTTCATCGACGCTTTCATATGTGGATCATGGCAGCATCATGCCCCGCAATACGAAATAGAACATGGCTGCAAGAAAGGCCGACACTGGAACAGTGATGATCCAGGCCGACACGATCTTGAGCAGCGCTGATCGTTTCACCAATTGCCGTTTCAGCGCCTTTTGCAATTCCTTGCGTTGGGCTGCCGAAATAACTGTTTCAGGTCCCATTTTTTTCAATTCATTCAGCAGGCGCAGCTTGTCTTCCGGCGGGGCGTTCTGAAAGTTATGCAGGACTTTTTCAGCTTCCAGGAAATCCGGCTGTCCTTGGTGACTGGCAAGAACATCCTCGACAACACGGCTCAACCGTTGTTCGAGAAACTCGCGCAGAAACCCGACGCCAAACACTGCGCCTAGCGCCACGTGTGTCGAACTGATCGGCATGCCCATCTGGCTGGCAACGATCACCGTGATGGCGGCGGCCAGCGCGATACAAAAGGCTCTTGATCGATCCAGCTCGGTAATCTCGGACCCAACCGTTCGGATCAATTTCGGTCCGAAAAGCGCAAGACCGACCGCGATTCCAAGCGCTCCGATCGCCATGATCCAAAGCGGAATTGCCACCTTTGCGCCGCCCGCACCTTCGGTCAAAACATCGACTACACCAGCTAGCGGTCCGACGGCGTTGGCCACGTCATTCGCGCCATGGGCAAAGCTGAGTAAGGCTGCTGAAAAGATAAGAGGCAGTGTGAACAGGCGGTTCACGCCGTCTCGATCAGGAGTTAGTCTTGGCGCCGCCTTGCGGATCATTGGTGCGACCAGGATCCATACAATAGCTGCAACGAGCAGCCCGGCCACAATAGCGGTTGGGAAGCCGACCTTGATGATCTTGCTGATC
>JAJFHT010000066.1 GCA_021775495.1 Hyphomicrobiales bacterium
GCTTCTTCCGCGACAAAGAAGAAATAGTTGATCACATGCTCGGGCGTACCGGTGAAGCGCTTGCGCAGAACCGGGTCCTGGGTCGCAATTCCCACCGGACAGGTGTTCAGATGGCATTTGCGCATCATGATGCAGCCGGCCGAAATCAGCGGGGCCGTCGCAAAACCGAACTCATCGGCCCCCAGAAGCGCGCCGATGATGACATCGCGGCCGGTGCGCAGTCCGCCGTCAACCTGGACGGCGATGCGTCCGCGCAACTTGTTCATCACCAGCGTCTGATGGGTTTCGGCCAGTCCGATTTCCCAGGGACTGCCGGCATGTTTGATCGAGGTGAGGGGGCTTGCACCCGTTCCGCCCTCAAATCCGGAGATCGTGACATGATCCGCCCTTGCCTTGGCGACACCCGCTGCAACGGTCCCCACACCGACTTCCGAAACCAGTTTGACTGAGATGCCGGCACTCGGATTGACGTTTTTGAGGTCGTAAATCAGCTGGGCCAGATCTTCGATTGAATAAATGTCATGATGTGGAGGTGGCGAGATCAGTCCGACACCCGGCGTCGAGTGCCGCACCTTGGCGATGACGGCGTCGACCTTGTGGCCGGGCAGCTGCCCGCCTTCGCCGGGTTTAGCGCCTTGCGCCATTTTGATCTGAATCATGTCCGAATTGGCGAGGTATTCAGTGGTCACACCGAACCGGCCGGAAGCGACCTGTTTGATGGCGGACCGCATTGAATCGCCGTTCGGTTTGGGAACGAAGCGATCCGGCTCTTCCCCGCCTTCTCCGGTGTTGGATTTGCCGCCGATTCGGTTCATCGCCACGGCAAGCGTCGTATGCGCTTCTCGGCTGATCGAACCGTAGGACATGGCTCCGGTGGAAAACCGCTTGACGATGTCCTGCGCCGACTCGACTTCGTCGATCGGAATCGGCTTGTTGCCGGTTTCCTCGGCATCTTTGATGCGGAACAGGCCGCGAATGGTCAGCAGGCGCTCATCCTGCTTGTTGACCTGATCGGCGAACAGCCGGTACTGGTCCTGCGAATTGCCACGCACCGCATGCTGAAGCGCCGACACTACCGGTGCGCTCCATACATGAGCTTCGCCGCGAACCCGGTAGGCATAATCACCGCCGACCTCGAGCGCATCGCGCAGAACCGGAACTTCCCCGAAGGCCGCCTTGTGGCGGTTGACCGTTTCGGTGGCGATTTCGGCAAGGCCGACGCCCTTGATCGTTGTTGTCGTGCCGAAGAAGAACTCGTTGACAAACGCCTCGTCGAGGCCGACCGCGTCGAATATCTGCGCGCCGCAATAGGACTGATATGTCGAAATACCCATTTTCGACATCACCTTCAGCAGGCCCTTGTCGATCGCTTTGATATAGCGGTGAACTACTTCTTCCGTGTCGACCTCTTCCGGAAACTCGCCATTGCCATGCATTTCCAGAAGCGTCTTGAAGGCGAGATAGGGGTTGATCGCTTCGGCGCCATAACCGGCCAGCGTTGCAAAGTGATGAACTTCGCGCGGTTCGCCGGATTCAACCACCAGGCCGACTGATGTGCGCAGGCCCTTGCGGATCAGGTGGTGGTGTACCGCTGCCGTCGCCAGCAGCGCCGGAATGGCAACCCGGCTGGATCCCAGCTGCCTGTCGGAAAGGATAATGATGTTGTACCCGGCCAGAACCGACTTTTCTGCACGACGGCACAGCGCGTCGATTGCCTCGCGCATGCCTTCCGCACCGTTCTCGACGGCATAGGTGATGTCCAGGGTCTTGGTCTGGAACTGGTTTTCGCCGATGTCGCCAATGGCCCTGATTTTTTCCAGATCGTCATTGGTCAGGATTGGCTGGCGCACTTCGAGCCGCTTCAGGTCGGCAAGGCTCTCTGGATTGAACAGGTTGGGCCTCGGGCCGATGAACGACACCAGGCTCATCACGGATTCTTCACGAATCGGATCGATCGGCGGATTGGTCACCTGTGCGAAATTCTGCTTGAAATAGGTGTAAAGCAGCTTGGCGTGATCCGACAGCACCGAGATCGGTGTATCGGTACCCATGGATCCGAGCGCCTCCTGACCTGTCGTCGCCATCGGCGCCATCAACAGGTTGAGGTCTTCCTTGTTGTAGCCAAACGCCTGTTGCCGATCGAGCAGTGGGGCATTCGGCCGACGGCTCGAAACCGCCTCGACATCGGGCATATCCTCAAGCACTATCTGGCTGCGGCCGAGCAGTTGCCGGTAGGGCCGAGCGGACGCCAGTTCCCGCTTGATGTCGTCATCGGAGATGATCTCGCCCTTTTCCATGTCGATCAGCAGCATCTTGCCCGGCTGCAGCCGCCATTTCGTGACGATTTTCTTGTCATCGACCTTCAGCACGCCGGCTTCGGAGGACATGACCACGGTATCGTCGTCCAGCACCACGTAACGGGCCGGGCGCAATCCGTTGCGATCCAGCGTTGCGCCGATCCTGCGGCCGTCGGTAAACGCCACCGCGGCCGGGCCGTCCCATGGCTCCATCAGTGCGGCATAATATTCATAAAAGGCGCGCCGATCCTCGCTCATCAGGGGATTGCCCGCCCAGGCCTCCGGGATCAGCATCATCACGGCGTGATCCATGCGGTATCCGCCCTGAACCAGGAACTCCAGCGCATTGTCGAAACAGGCCGTATCAGATTGGCCTTCATAGGAAATCGGCCAGAGCTTCTTGATGTCATCGCCGAACAGTTCCGATGACAGGGAAGCCTGCCGGGCGGCCATCCAGTTGACGTTGCCGCGCAGCGTGTTGATTTCACCGTTGTGTGCCACCATCCGATAGGGGTGGGCCAGTTTCCAGGACGGAAACGTATTGGTCGAGAAGCGTTGATGCACAAGCGCCAGCGCCGACTCGCAGCGCGGATCGGTCAGGTCAACAAAATAGGCGCCCAACTGATAGGCCAGAAACATGCCCTTGTAGACAACGGTGCGGCATGACATCGACACGATGTAGAAACCGTTGTCGCGGCCGTCCGTCTCGTTGAAAATCCGGTTGGAAACAACCTTGCGGGCGACGTAAAGCTGGCGTTCGAATTCATCTTCGGTCGCGATGCTGCCGCGGCCGATGAAGGCCTGGCGGTGCACCGGCTCGGTAGCGACGATGTCCTCGGCTTTGGAAAGCGAGGAATTGTCAACAGATACGGTGCGCCAACCGAGCAGCGTCAGGCCTTCCTCGGCAATCGCCTTGTTGAAAAGCGCCTCGACATGGGCACGGAGGGTTTCGTCCTGCGGCATGAAATTCTGGGCGACCGCGTAGTGACCGGGTTCCGGCAGCTCGAACCCAAGTTCCGCGCACTCCTCGCTCAGCAGTTTGTGCGGGATCTGCATCAGCATCCCGGCACCGTCTCCGACCAGCGGATCGGCGCCGACAGCGCCGCGGTGCTCAAGATTTTCAAGGATTTGTATGCCATCCTTGACAATCTGGTGGGACTTCTTGCCCTTCATGTTGGCAACAAAGCCGACGCCGCAGGCATCGTGTTCATTCTTGGGGTTGTACAAACCGCGCGCCGTCGGTAGCCCGCCAGGATAGGCAGGTTTCCCGCCGTGCGCGCCCATCACAGCCGGCACGTTTTTGTCGGCGCCGGTCAAGGGCCCATCTCCGACTGCTGAGATTTGCTGCTGCACGCCAGATCTGAAATTTTTGCTGTCTGCCACCATGCACGTCAGTTCCTGTATTGGCGACCCGGCGACCCTCCACCTTCCATCGGATATCGGATGGATTGTTCCGGTCTGGGTATTCAAATGATAAAGGCGGACGACGTCCTGATCTGACAGCCAGTCCGGCCCATTGCGGTTATCGTTATGCGGTTTTTTTTGAAGGATGCAAGGTTTCGGTGACCCAAATTCGCCTTTGAAGCGCGTTCCAGGCGGTTCTCAAGGTCCGTCAGCCGGCTTTTTTGTTACCCCTGTCGATGGTTGAGCAGAAAGCACACCGCAACTGAAGACTTCCGCAGATGAAACTTCAAACGACAAGGCGGGGCCGGTCTTCATCAAGTGTTTTCAAAAGCTTCTCGCCATCGCCGATATAGTCGCGCGTAAGCGGCAAAGCGTCCTGCTGCCGAGTGACCTGAAGCTGAAAATTGTTGAGGGCGCCGCTTCTGAATGCGCTTTCGGAAGCGGCTAGGTAAAACTCCCACATTTTGCAAAACCGCTCGTCATAGAGATCCCGCGCCGCGGGACGCCGTGTTGCAAAGCGCTGCCGCCACCGCATCAGCGTTTCAGCGTAGTGGAGGCGGAGGACTTCGACATCAGTGACTGTCAGTCCGGCTGCTTCAGTTGCTGGCAGGACTTCGGAAAGCGCCGGGATGTATCCTCCCGGAAAAATGTACTTGTTGATCCATGAACTGGTGAGCCCGGGTCCGTCGGCACGCCCGATCGAGTGGATGCAGGCTACCCCGTCGTTTTCCAGCAAATCCTTCAATTTGCTGAAAAATTCAGGATAGTGCTGGGTGCCGACATGTTCGAACATGCCGACCGAGACGACCCGGTCGAACTTTTCTTCCAGCAGCCGGTAATCCAGCAGCCGGAAATCGACCTGGTCTGACAGTCCGCGATCCCTGGCGCGCTGGCGCGATACCCGAAGTTGTTCCTTCGACAAGGTCACGCCGACCACTTTTGCACCGCAAACGGCAGCCAGATACAGCCCGAGGCCTCCCCAGCCCGAACCGATATCCAGCACCTTCATTCCCGGTTTGACGTAAAGCTTTGCCGCCAGATGACGTTTCTTGGCCAGTTGAGCCTGTTCAAGCGTCATGTTCTTGGCGGAAAAGTAGCCACAGGAGTACTGCAGGTCCCGGTCAAGGAAGAGCCGATAGAGTTCAGCTGAAAGATCGTAGTGGTGGGCAACGTTTCGCTGCGCCCGCCCGATGGGATTGGATCGAAACAGACCTGCAAAGGCTCGTCCGACACGGCCCTTCAACGTATGGGCTTCCGGGCCATCCATGTTGCCGCGAAGGTTGTTTGCCGCCAGGTCGAGAAGTTCGTAGACATCTCCGGACTCGACCGCGATCTCCCCGTTCATATAGGTCTCGCCAAGATACAGATCAGGATACAGAGCGAGTTTCAGGGCGGCTTTGTGAGAATTGATTCGCACTACTACCGGTCGCCCGGTTCCGTCACCGATTTCGTGCCGGGTTCCTACGGGGTCTACAAGTACCAGTCGTCCTTTCTTGACGAGGGTACCGACCGCAAATTTCATCAACGCGAACACTGTTACATGCCAAGCGCTTATCCGATTAGATGCGCGCTTTCTCCGTGCAGTTGCCAATCGATCGCTTGATTATATTCGATTATTCGGGCTGTGCAAAATCAAGTAGAGTATCGGATGGTTTCCAAGCGGCGCAATTCAGCTCGCCGTGTTCGTAATGGGGCCTAACCATCTTCTCCATTGCAGGGCCAATTATCTGGCTGTTGAAGGCCATTCGGGAGTTTCGTATTGCCGTCGCCGCAGGCCAGGTCGATCTGCCCCTGCTCAAGTCCGGAAACGGTCGAAAGATCGCTTCCCTCGATCCGGGTCAGGTAAAGATAGGAGCTCTTCAGCTTGACACCGTTCAGATTGGCTCCAGAAAAGTTTGCCCGTGCCAGATTGGCAAATGAAATGTCGGAATTGGTCAGATTTGCATCGGCAAAATCTGCCCGGCCGAGTTCCGATTTGCTGAGGTCACTTTCGGCCAGATTGGCCGCTTCAAAGGAAGCCCTGTTCAACTCCGCCTTGGTGAGGTTTGCGCCGCTGAGGTCTGTGTCCTTGAAACGCGCTCGTCCGCCTTCGGCCTTGGAGAGATTGGCGCCGGCCATCTTGGAGCCACTGAAATCTGTTCGGTTCAGTGTGGCTTTTTCCAGATTAACGTCTTTCAGCATCGTATTGCGGAGATCGGAACCGATCAGATCAATACTGGAAAAATTGGCTCTGCTCATGTCATTGCCACTGAGAACGACGCTGCGCTTGCGGCAGTCCGACCAGTCGACATCTGGTCCCGGTGCGTCGCGGCAACCCGCAAGTGCCGGGGAGGGCGCTGCCAGCACCGCAATCAGTCCGATGGCAATTGCTGCTGCGGTCTGAAAACCGGCAGGGCACTTGCTCCTACTATGGACAGATATTGCGATCACGGCGTTCTCCTTTCGCGAATTTGTCATCTATAGGAAGATATGCCCGATTTTATGATCGGCAAGCGATGATCTTGATTCTTGATTACCGGCACATTTTCGAAGTCGTCAATTGTCGCATTTTGCGGTCGCACAGGCTTTGAAGGCATCAATCAGGGCGTTGGTGCAGACGCCGTTGGCCTGACCGTCAAAGTGGCCTGACGCGGTCAGTTCCGTCTGCCACTTTTCGATGTCTTCGCGTGACGCCGAATTGCAGGCCGAATTCCATTCAGCCGCAGCCCGCAAGACATCCCCTGAGGCAAAATACCCTCCGCCGAGACCGCGGCGCACCACGGCATCCTTTGGATTGACTTTGGTAGCAAGCTGCCACAATGACATCGCCTCTTTTGCCTGGTTGCTGTCCAGGTGTCGCCGAGCCAGCAAATCCAGCGCTTTCGATATGGCTGCGGCATCCTTGGCTGCGATTTCCTCGATCAGGGTCTGCGCCTGTTTCCGTTTTCCCTGCGATGTCGCGGACGAAAGTATTTTTGCAAAGCTGTCAATTGTTTCCGGGTCCAGTGCAATCGCCCGGGCAAAATCCTCGTGGGCCTGGTCATGCTGGCCGTTGCGATAGTAGGCGCGGCCACGGCTAAGATAAACGTCGGCGGAATCAGCCTTTCGCTCAATTGATCTGCTGAAATCGCCGATCGCCGCAATCATATCGCCTTTGTTGAACAACGAAATCGCACGACTGTAATAGCTGTCGGCATCATCCGGATTCAGTTTTATGGCCGCCGAAAAATCCGCGATTGCAAGATCGTGCTGGCCGGTCAGATCGTAAACGGCTCCGCGGCTGTAATAGGCGTCGGCAAATTCCGGTTCCAGCTCTATAGCCTTGCCATAATCGGCAAGAGCTTCGTTAAAGCGGCCACCGGCGTCATAGGCCCCGCCACGGCTGCGATAGAGTTCGGCGTTGGCCGGTTCCAGCCCGATCGCTGAGGTAAAGTCATCAACCGCAAGGTTATAGCGGCGCTGGAAAAACTGTAACGCACCGCGCTTGTGATGCGTGTCTGCCCGGCCCGGGTCGATCTCAAGCGCCTTGGCGTAGTCCCTCAAGGCGTTGTCAAACTCACCCAAGCGGCCGAAGACGATGCCCCGGTTGTGGTAGATGCTGGCCAGCTCCGGTTTCAACGCAGCAGCGTCACTGAAATCCTTAAGAGCCTCATTCAACAGGCCTTCGTCTGCCAGGGCACCGCCACGTCCGAAGAAATAGGATGCCTCGTCGGGTGCGAGTTCAATTGCTTCAGAAAATGCGGCGATGGCACCTGCATTGTCTCCGGCACGACGCAAAGCATCACCGTAGTTGAAGTGATGACTGGCTTTTTTCGGGTTGATATCGACGGCCTTGCCGAAATCGGCGCCCGCTGCCTCAGTGTTGCCTGCCTTGATGTGCAGCAGCCCGCGATTGGTATATGCGTCGGCATATTTCGGGAACAATCCGATGGCCGCATCATAGTCGGCAATCGCCCGGTCCGTTTCACCGTTGCGGCTTAGCGCAAATGCCCGTGCAAAATAATATCCGGCATGACTTGGCACCATCGCGATCGCGGCGTCGAAATCGGCAACGGCTTCCTCCAGTTTGCCCTGTTTCGACAACGCGTTGCCGCGGTTGTAGTGCGCAGTGGCCAGGTTGGTTCCAACGAATTTGCCCGATTCGATTGTTTCGGTGCAGCCTTCGACTATCAGCGCGACATCTCCGCTGACACAGTCCTCCGCCGGATCGGCTAGAGCCGGAAGAGCAACAAGCGCAAAAAGCAGCACAGTTTTCAAGTCGATCCGCAAAATCATGTCCCGGTATTTCTGCGCTGCGATATCGTCGTTTAAAAAAATTTGTCGGCTCACTCAAGACACGTTTTGGCTACAACAATCAACAAGATTGCCTGAATTCCCGGATACTCAACCGCCACCATTGGCATCCAGCTCCGCCAGAACCCCCTCCTTCGCCGCCAGCAATTGGCCGATCAGCATGTCCCGATGCGCCGCAAATCGATGAGAAGGGGTCGGAACCGAAATAGCATAAATGTCTCCGGCCGGCAGGGCAAAAGCGAAACCGATCGCGGAAATACCGTCCGTGTGTTCATCAAGATCCAGCGCATAACCGTTTTCCCGGATAGCGATGATCTCGGATGTCGGAAGATGCTGGCGGGCGCTGTCATCATCGGGCAGCAGGGCCAGGCAGGCTTTTCCGTTCGCGGTGCTTGCAAGCGGAAACCTTTCGCCAATGGCAGAGACCGCGCGCAACCTCTGACCGCCCGGGACCTGGTCGACAAACACCACGTGATCGCCGCGAAAATGGGCCAGATCGACCGTCTCACCTGTATCCTTGCAGAGCTTTTCCAGGAACGGGCGCAGGGTCGGGCGGATATCGCGGTTGGCGGACCGGGCGAGTTTCTGAATTTCCGGTCCCAGACGAACTTGTCCGCTGCTCTTTGCATGGGTCAGCAGGTTTTCGTGCTCCAGCGCTGCGACAATCCGTTGGACGGTCGAGCGGGGAAGGCCGACTTTACGCGCGATCTGGCCGAGACTCATACCCTGCTCGCTGTCGGAAAGCGCCCGAAATATCGCCGCGGCGCGTGAAATGACCTGAATTCCGCTCGAATGCATCGATCCCGGACCATCGGTCAAATCTGCACGTTTTACCTCACTCATCGATGCCTGCCCTTTTGAGCCACTGACTGGCTGCCTCTCTACTGCACCCGGCTGAAATCTCAACTCGGTCGGCTGTATCTTGACCATGTGTATTATATAATGATACACCTGTACCGCAATACGGTTAAACAAATTAGGTCAGGCGGACCGAAACGCAGGAAGGGAGTAGGGATGATCAACGTGCGCGGGCAGGACTATCAGGAGAATCTGGCCAACGAGATGGGGCTGGAATTTTACAATCTGTCGCATCGGTTCGGTTTCCAGTGCCCGAACTGGCCCTACTTCAAGGACGTGCAGATTGAGCGCAAACACTACATGGCGAAATCCGGAGTGCTGTCGCAGACGATCACCACGACGATGCACGTAACAACCCATATCGATGCGCCGGCCCATGTCGTGCAGGGAACAGCGTTTATCGATGAAGTTCCCTTGCCGCATTTTTTCGGATCTGGCCTTGTCGTATCGATCCCGAAGAAAAAGTGGGAGCAGATCACGGCAGATGATCTCGAGGCGGCATGCGGCCATGCGATCCGTAAGGGCGACGTTCTGATCATCAACACCGGCTGGCACAAGCAATATGAGGACGGCGACTATTTCCCTTATTGCCCGGGTCTGGTGCCATCGGCGGCAGACTGGATGGTGGAAAAGGGCATCAAGGTGGTTGGTCACGACACCCAGGCCAATGATCACCCACTTGCCACCGCGATCGGCCCGCAGCGCAACGGTCCGATCCTGCCGCATCTCGAAGCCGAATATAAGGAATGGTCCGGCGGTGTGGACTGGAAGGATGCCTTCCCGGAATGGGAGCCGGTCCACAACAAGCTGTTCACCAACGGGATATTGGGTATCGAGAATGTCGGCGGTGATCTCGATGCGGTCAGCGGCAAGCGTGTAACCTTCGCTTTCTTCCCGTGGAACTGGGATCGCGGCGACGGTTGTATCGTACGTCTTGTGGCGATGATCGACCGCAAACAGGGCTACCGCATCGAAGCCGGCGAGAGCTTCTGATGCGTATCAAACGGTTCAACGAGGCCGAGCCTTACGAGGCGCCAAATCATTTCGATATGCACGGCATGCGGCTGCAGGGGTTTGAACAAGGAGGTCCGGAGAACTTCTGGGTTGGCTGTTCGCATTTCCTGCCTGGTGGCGGAGCCGGTCCCGATTCCTCGCCGCTCGAAAAGGTCTATGTCATCCTCGACGGCGAACTGACCGTCGAGGCGGATGGCGAGACCGTCATCCTCTCCAAGATGGACAGCGTCACTATCGGCGCCAATGTCGAACGCAAAATTACCAATCAGTCTAACGCGATCTGCACCATGCTGGTGATCATGCCTTATCCGGAGAAGACGTCATGACCGGCGCCATGCCCGATCCCGCCGGATTGTTCGAGGTCCGCGGCAAGTCGGCCCTGATCACCGGTGCGTCCGGAGCCTTTGGCGCTGTCGCGGCGCGAGTGCTGGCGAAGGCCGGATGTACATTGACCCTGGCCGCCGGCAATCAGGCGGCTCTGTCGGAAATAGCCGACGAGTGCCGCGGTTTGGGTGCGACGGTCGCCACTGTGAATCTGCGCCCCGATTCCGAAACGGCGGTTGAAAACATTGTTGCCGCCTGTGTTGACGCCCATGGCGGGCTGGACATCCTCGTCGTTGCTTCCGGTATGAACAAGGTCGCGCCGATCGAGGAGATGGAAGCTGCGACCTTCGAGAATGTCATGGATGCCAATGTCACCCAGTCCTGGCTGATGGCCAGAGCGGCGACCCGGCAGATGAAGGCTCAAGGCCGTGGCGGCAAGATCGTGCTGGTCTCCTCGGCTCGCGGATTGCTCGGTCACCCGGCCGGTTACACCGCCTACTGCGCCTCCAAAGCGGCGACGGACGGCATCGTCAAGGCGCTCGGCTGCGAACTTGGCCCGACCGGCATTACCGTCAATGCGATCGCGCCAACGGTATTCCGCTCACCACTGACGGCGTGGATGTTTGAGGATACCGAGAAGGCCAAGGCCGTCCGCGCCGGTTTTCTGGCCCGGGTGCCGAAAGGTCGGCTGGGCGAACCGGAAGACCTTGCCGGGCCGTTGATGTTTCTGGCCTCTGCGGCGTCGGATTTTTACACCGGGCATATTCTTTATGCCGACGGTGGATATACGGCGGGCTGAGGCATGACTGGCCTGCGAACAGTCGTTATCGGTGCAGGGCTCATGGGTCATGGCATCGCGCTGGTTATGGCGCGGGGCGGGCACACTGTATCGATCTTCGAGCCGGACCCCGAAAACAGCCAGACCGTTATCGGTAGAATTTGCGAAAGCATGGCGGGCATGGGCTGCGACAGCGAAGGTACGGAACAGGCGCTATCCCGGATTTCGGTTTATCAGGAATTGGAGCCGAGCCTCGAAAAGGCCGGTCTGGTGATTGAGGCCGCGCCGGAAAAACTTCCACTCAAGCGCCGGATTTTTGCTGATGTCGAAGCTCTGGTTTCGCAGGATTGCATTCTGGCGTCCAACACCTCAGTCATGCCGATTACCGACATCATGACCGGATTGCAGCACCGCGAGCGTGCACTCGGAACGCATTGGTGGAACCCACCGCACATGATCCCGCTGGTCGAGGTCATACGCACGGAGTGGACCGCAGCGGACGTAATGGAGCGAATGGTCGGCATTCTGGATGCGGCCGGCAAGAAACCGGTGCGGGTGGAAAAGGATGTTCCCGGATTTATTGGCAACCGTCTGCAACATGCCCTGTGGCGCGAGGCGATCAGTCTTGTGGAAAACGGCATTTGCGATGCGCAAGCCGTTGATGATGTGATCAAATCGAGTTTTGGCCGGCGGCTGGCCGTTCTTGGACCGCTTGAAAACGCCGACCTCGTCGGCACTGATCTGACTCTCGATATTCACAATACGGTGCTGCAGGATCTCGAGGCGCGGCCGGACCCGTCACCTCTTCTTCAACAGATGGTCTCCGAAGGCCGGCTCGGCATGAAATCCGGGCAGGGATTTCGGTCCTGGACAGACGACGAAATCGCCGCAACGAAGGCACGGGTCAGCACGCATCTGAAGGCGCTGGAGGACATTCTGCCGGACTGAACAAACCTTGCATCACCGGCAACGCAAATGACAACAATGGGAGGAAGACAATGAGCATTTTCAAGCGGGGAAGCCCGCATTTCAATCGCCGGTCCATGCTGCAAATGACGGCGGCTGCGGTCGCAGCGCCCGCCATCTTACGTCACACCCGGGCCTATGCCGCGGATCCGGTCATCAAGATTGGCCATGTCAGCCCGCGCACCGGACCGCTTGCCGGCTTTGCCGAGGCGGACACCCATGTGCTGGCCGGAATTGAGAAGGTTTTTGCCGGCGGGTTGGAAAATAACGGCAAATCCTATGCAGTTGAAATCATTTCCAAGGACAGCCAGTCAAACCCCAATCGCGCCGCCGAAGTGGCGTCCAACCTGATCCTCGCTGACGAGGTCGATATCATTGTCGCCGCCTCGACGCCTGATACCACCAATCCGGTGGCCGATCAGGCCGAGGTCAATGAAGTACCCTGCATCACCACCGATTGCCCCTGGCAGCCTTATTTCTTCGGCCGCAACGGCAATCCGGCCGAAGGATTTGAGTACACCTATCATTTCTTCTGGGGCCTTGAGGATGTGATCGGCACCTTCCTCGACCTGTGGGGTTCCAGCGGCGCCGACAAGAAGATCGGCGGGTTGTTCCCGAATGATGCCGACGGAAATGCCTGGGGCGATCCGGAACTCGGATTTCCCAAACCGCTGGCCGGCGCCGGGTACACCCTGACCGATCCCGGCCGTTATCAGCCGCTGACCGATGATTTTTCCGCCCAGATATCGGCTTTCAAGCAGGCCGGCTGTGAAATCGTCACCGGCAATATGATTCCGCCGGATTTCGCCAATTTCTGGTCCCAGGCCGCCCAGCAGGGGTTCAGCCCGAAAGTCGTGACCATCGGCAAGGCGCTGTTGTTCCCGTCGGTGATCGAGTCGCTCGGCAACCGCGGCGAGGGGCTGACCTCGGAGATCTGGTGGACACCCAACCATCCGTTCACCTCCAGTCTGACCGGAGAGAGTGCCCGGGCTCTGGCCGACGGATATGCGGCTGCAACCGGCCGGCCATGGACCCAGCCGATCGGCTTCAAACACGCGCTGTTCGAGGTCGTCGCCGATGTGGTGAAGCGAACCGCCGACCTGGAGGATCCCGCTGCCATTCTTGAATCCATCCGCACCACGAGCATGTCAACGATCGTCGGTGATGTGGATTGGTCGAAGGGGCCGGTCAAAAATGTCACAAAAACCCCGCTTGTCTCGGGTCAATGGCAAAAATCCAACGGCAAGTTCGATCTGGTGGTCACCAACAACGCCTCGGCCACCAACATTCCGATCGGTGGTGAACTGAAACTTCTGGCGTAAACCGGCCGTTTGACCGACCTGTGGACCGGGGATTGTGAAACATGGCGCCTCTGCTCGAACTGCGCACAGTCAGCAAGTCCTACGGCGCGTTGGTGGTGACCGACGCGCTGGATCTTGCTGTCGAACGGGGCGAGGCGCTTGGGGTGATCGGGCCGAATGGCGCCGGCAAGACCACCATGTTCAACCTGATCACCGGAACCAGTAAACCGGACTCCGGACAAGTGATCTTCAAATCCGATGACATCACCGGCTTACCGGCAGCACGGCGTTGTCATCTCGGAATCACGCGCTCGTTCCAGATACCGCAACCCTTTTCCGGCATGACGGTGTTTGAAAACATGCTGGTCGGCGCCAGCTTCGGCGCTCGGCTCGCTAAGACCGAGGCCGAGCAGGCCTGTGCGGCGGCACTTGATCTCACCGGCCTGTGGCCGAAGGCCAACATCCGGGCTGGCGCCCTGACATTGCTGGAGCGCAAACGGCTTGAACTCGCCCGGTCGCTGGCCGCGAAACCGGACCTGTTGCTGCTGGATGAGATTGCCGGCGGTTTGACCGAGGGCGAGTGCAAGGAACTGGTGCGTTCGATCCGGGAAATTCGGTCGTCCGGGGTGACGATCATCTGGATCGAGCATGTTGTCCACGCGCTGCTTGCCGTTGTCGATCGCCTGATGGTGATCGATTTCGGTCGCAAGATCGCCGACGGCGATCCCCAAACAACCATGGAAAGCGATGCGGTGCGGGAAATCTATATCGGGATTGACGCCGATGCATGATGCAGCGCTTCTCGATGTGGTCGGATTGGATGCGTCTTACGGCGACTTCCAGGCGCTTTTCGATGTGTCACTGCATATTGTGGCGGGGGAAGTCATCGCAATCATCGGCGCCAATGGAGCCGGTAAAAGCACGTTGCTGCGTGCCATAACCGGAATGATTGCCAGCCGGGACGACCAAATCCGCTACAGGGGAGATGCCATCGGCGCCCGTTCGGCATTCGAAGTGGCAGCCCTTGGAATTGCCATGGTTCCGGAAGGG
>JAJFHT010000067.1 GCA_021775495.1 Hyphomicrobiales bacterium
GCCGGATGGCACCGGTGTCCGCGACTATATCCATGTCAGCGATTTGGTGGCTGCGCATCGCTTGGCGCTGGAGCGCCTGCGCAAGGGCGGCGACAGCCTGGTCGCCAATTGCGGTTACGGCCGCGGTTACAGCGTTCTGGAGGTCGTCGACAGCGTCAAACGTGTGGCCAAACGGGATTTCGAAGTACGTATCACCGGCCGACGTGCCGGCGATCCGGCCGCCCTGGTCGCCGATTCCAGCCGCGCCCGCAAGGAATTCGGCTGGCAGCCGAAGCTGGATGATCTCGATGGCATCGTCGCAAGCGCCTTTGCCTGGGAAAAGGCGCTGGGGCGCAGGAACAGCAGCAATTCCTGAACTGTTCGCCGCAAGCCGAATGGCGGTTTGGACCACATCCTTGATTTTGTGATTTCTCCCCTATGTGTGAGCGAAGGCGGTTTGTCCGGCCGATACGGTATGGGGAGATGATGATGAGATTTGTTTTGGCGCTGGTTGCGTTTTCATTGACGGTCCTGCAAGCCCAGGCAATCAGTCGGTTGAGTTCAACCGGTCTGACCTGCGCGCAGATCCAGTCAACCATCGCCCGCGAAGGCGCGGTCATTCTGCGCTATAAGTCACGCCGTTCGGGTGCGACCCTTTACAACCGCTACGTTGCGCATCCGCGTTTTTGTGAGTCTGCCAAGCGGGCACTTTTCGAGACCATTCCATCGCGTGACTACAGCGCCTGCCCGGTGCGTGTCTGCCGCGAACAGATCGACGACACCTTCAACTGAGTGCCAACGATATCGGGTGTTGACTAATTTTCAGTCGGCAAATTAAATGCCCGCGTGTGTGGGCGATTTATCATCAAGGGCAGCTGGGCGGAGTATTACGACGCCCTTATGATCATTCGGCCTCAGGATCGCGGGCTGAACACCCCGCCACGCTACAATGTTGCGCCGACGCAGGAGGTCAAATTCGTCGCCCATCAGGACGGCGAAAACCGGGCGATGGACGGGCAATGGTGGTTGGTCCCCTGGTGGGCCAAGGAAAAAACCAAATTTGCCGCCTTCAATGCCAGGTCGGAAACCGCATACAAATCCGGCGCGTTCCGTGACGCTTTCAAGTCGAAACGTTGCCTGATACCAGCCGACGGCTACTACGAATGGACCAAAAACGAGGAAGACGACAAGAAGGACCCCTGGTGCATCACCCTGCCGGACTGGCAGCCCTTCGCTTTTGCCGGTCTTTGGGCACACAATGAAAACCTCGGCATCACAAGCTGCACCATCCTGACAGCCGCCGCAGCACCGCAAATTGCGCATCTGCACGACCGCATGCCGGTGATCCTCGATCAGAAGCGATTTGCCCAATGGGTCGATCCGGCGACCGGCGTCGACGAAGCGCGGCAGATGCTGAACGACAACCGCGGCGCGGAACTTGGCGGCTACCGCGTCGGACGGCAGGTCAATTCCTCCCGCTACAGTGGTGCTGACGCCATAGAGCCGGTCGAGCCGCAGGAGTGATTGACTCACGATCGAAATCGCATGTTAGTCTTGGTTGAAATCCGCGAGTCCGCACTGAATCCGCAACGACAACGATGACCAACAGCCAGAATCCCAACCGCGCTTTGCTGCATGACGTCCATGACGGGGCGACGCTGGACGATCTGCTGGCGGGCCGCCACAGGTTGATGTTCGAGTGCAAACGCTGTGGCGCCAGCCAGGAGGTCGATGTGCAGAGCCTGATCCGCAATCATGGCGGAAAGACGCGCATCGCCTATCTCAAACGGGTTCTGGCCTGCGACCGCTGCCCTGGATGACACCTGTCACCTTTGTTCATCAGACGATTTCGCGCTGTTTTACCGCAATATTTGGAGCAGGCGGTAATTTACAATAGTATTGGTTTGAGCCGCGTCCGTGAAAACAACACGGCGAATTGTTTCGAATAACTCAAATGTAGATCGTCAATTTCATTTCAGGAGAGGGCCATGACTTCAAAACTCGATGTATCGAAAACCTGGTTTCAAAGGGTCTGGAGCGAGGAGGATGAGACGGCGATCGACGATATGCTGGTTGTCGACACGAAAGCCAAGGGCCTCGGTTCGCAGGATCTGATCGGGCCGGAGGGGTTCAAGATGTTCCACCGCGCCCTGCTCGGGCGGATAATGGATGTCGACATCGAGATCGCCCGCTACATGGAAGACGGCGACTGGATTTCCCTGCTGGTTGTGTTGAGGGCCAATCGCCGTGACACCGGGGTACCGGTCGAAACCACCGGCAATCTCTATGTCAAGATCGTCGACGGCAAACTACTCGAGGGCCACAATCATTTCGACTTCATCCGTCTGTTCGAGCAACTGGACCAGATGCCAGCAAAATCGATGGAAACCTGCCTGGTCGGCGAGAAGATCGGATGATCCTGTTCAGCAGGCAGATGAATGCCGATTTGGAGCGGGACGGTTCATGACAGCGATACCGGACGGTTTTGAACCGCTTGCACGCAGCAGCCCGTTCCTCGACCTGGTCGGGCCGCTTTACAGCAGGCGTACGGAGGAGGGGCTGCTGATCGGCTTTCTGGCCGAAGACAAACATTGCAATTCGTCAGGCTTCGTCCATGGCGGATTCCTCAGTACCGTCGCCGACATCGCCCTTGGTTATAACGCCTCCGGCCTCGGCGGAACCGAAACCCCGATGGTCACCGCCAGCATTTCAATAGATTTCGCTGGCAGCGCCCGCGCCGGCGACTGGGTGGTCTACAAGACCGACGTGCAGAAAGTCGGCAAGAAAGTCGCCTTCGCCAATTGTTACGTCCATGTCGGCGATAAGCGCATCGCCCGGGCGAGTGGGCTGTTCAGCGTGCTGGGGCGGTAGGTGAAGGATAGGGATGGAGCGCGGGATTGAGTGGGGCCGTTTGGCTGCTGGAGGGCGGGCGGGTTGCCATTGGATTTGCTGAAATGAGCAGCTTCCAATTGCGCAAAAAGGGATTTAGTAAACCGTCACCGTATTGAGCAGACGCTTCGAGAACAGGCACGCGCCCTGGCCGTCCCACCAGATGACTTTGATCAGGTCGCCACGCCGTCCCCGGAATACAAACATATGACCCGTGAATGGATCCTGCTCAAGGGTCTGTTCAGCCTGGGCCGCCAGCGTCGCAAAGCCCCGGCGCATGTCCGTCACGCCCGGAAGGGTAATGGACCTGCCTACGTGAGAGGCCCGGTTCGGGTGAAAGTCATCGGGATTGATCCTTACGGTTTGGACCGCGACAAGGACGGCATCGGTTGCGAGGGTCGAAAACGGAAGAAACGGCGGAAGAAGTAGCCAGCACCAATCGCCGCACCGCTATCTGCGGTACGGGGCATGATTGATCCTGCGATTTGAGGGGTTGTTAGGCCCAGTATCTATCGTCGGCGTAGTCGACCGGAATTGGCTCCGAGAAAGAAAATTTTCACTATCAATAATTCGTGTGCTAGAATTTTTCGGTCAGTTTTCGAGTTTGAGGGATGGGGTTTTGTGATGAAATTGAGATTGACGATTTTTGGCGCAATTGCAGCCGCAATGATCATTGGAAATACAAGCAACGCAGGGGCGGTCATTTCCTACAATACTTCAGCTACACAGAGTGGCGGCACACTGCTTGATTTCGAAGGCTTCACCAACGGGACAAACGCAGCAAATCTATTTCAGCCGAATGGGTTGGAGATACGTGGGTTCAGCACGCCGACTATTTTCAACCCCCCAGTTGTCTCGGATGGACAGAAAGCCAGTTCCGGCAGCGGTGTTCTTGGACCAGGAAATCCATCGTCCCCATCTGCAACTTCTTTGCTGTTGTTGTTCGGATCGAACCGTTCGTTCGTCGAGTTTTTCTTTGCAGATACATCGCCAGGCGGAGATGGATTCTTTACCTTTCGATTGGTGGGGCCGAATAATGGGCTTCTTGCGTCCACCAGTTTGGCAGTTTCGAACGCTGCTGTTCCAAACTTCGGTTATCTGTCATTTGTACGACCCAATGCAGATATCAGGGCAATCGAAATCATCCCGAGCTACCAGTTTACCGAAGGCTGGTCGATCGATGATTTAAGGTATGGCACCACTGCCGTCCCGCTCCCAGCGGCGCTCCCTCTCCTAGGAGCAGGTATCGCCCTGTTGGGGCTTGCAGGTTGGCGAAGGAAACACAAAACGGCGTAAACTCTGATCACGTTAAAATTGAAGGCGGCTTTCGGGTCGCCTTTTCATTTCAGGTCCTTGGCCTGCATCCATGCGGTATCGATATCAGCCGGAGTTTTGCCGACTGGCGAGACAAGAGAATCCAGCAACGGGTTGTCTCTGTGATATGACGTGGCGTGGCGGAAACGCCGCTTGTGTTCGATGCGTTTCATGTGTCAGTTTCAACGCTGTCTATCGCAGCATCGACCGTTGCCTCACTCAAGCCGATTCGTTCCAGAAATCTGAAGAACTGAAAAGGGTTCAACGGATACCTCCTTTTTGTCGCAAACTTCAGCGCAACGACATTCGAAGCAATTTCACTAAGAGAGCTGGACACCCGCATTAACCTCGCGGATTTTGGTGTGATGTGATTCACTGCCTTTATGGAGGTGAAATTACGGTGACAGTGCACACAATCCCTTTTTTATTTCCGATTGGAGATCGCATGTGTAAATAGGCTGGAAGTCTATTGAGTGATTGCCCGTGGACCGACCGTGACAATCGACGAAAATAGCCCATCCTCATGATGACGGGCGGCAATCAGAAAATTTCAGCGGGAAAACCAACACTCCCAACCAGTTCCCTGGTGCTGCCGGAGAGATTCGAACTCTCGGCCTCTCCCTTACCAAGGGAGAAATTTGATTGCCATTTTGTATTTAATT
>JAJFHT010000068.1 GCA_021775495.1 Hyphomicrobiales bacterium
GCGGCTGCCCGTCAAGTGAAACAACACCGACCAGCGTTTGCCGGTTCTGATCGATCAGTCCCTCGCGGTCCATCATGGCCGAGCCGACAAACGGCTTCTTCTTCGAAAGCATCCAGTCCAGATGCAGATCGCGGGCGGTCGTGCGCCCGTCAATTTCCGTGCCGGTCACATGGCCCTTTTCAATCCGGAGTGTTCCAAGCGCTTCCATGCCATAGGGAATGATTGCTTGGTCACTGCCGGCGTCCATCAGCGCATCCCAGACATGTGTTCCGTGACCAGCGCCACAATAGACTTCGAAAGCGCGTTCGCCCGAAAAGGAGAGGCGGCAGATCATCACCGGGACATCGGAGATGTGTCCATTGACGATGCCCATGAATGGCAAAGTGTCGTTGTCGACCTTCATTCCGGTCACGCAGGCCGCCAGCACGTCGCGAGATTTGGGGCCGGCAATGGCCATCGCCGCCCACTCATCGCTGACCGAGGTCAGATGAACCCGCAGGTCCGGCCAGAGCATGTCGAGGCAATATTCCAGCCATAACATGATCTTTCCCGCATTGGCCGTTGTCGTGGTCATCAGAAAATCGTTCTGACCAAGCCGCCATGTCGTGCCGTCATCGAGCGCGATGCCGTCTTCGCGTAGCATCAGCCCGTACCGTGCCTTGCCGACGGGCAGTTTGGAAAATGTATTGGTGTAGACACTATCCAGGAAGATACCGGCATCGGGTCCTTTCACCGCAATCTTGCCCAGTGTCGAAACATCGACGATGCCGACGGATTTTCGAACGCCATCGGCTTCGCGGACATAGGCCTGCTCGATGGTCTCGCCCGGCTCGCCGTAGATCATCGGCCGATGCCACAGGCCGGCAGGGTAGAATGTCGCGCCGCTTTCGACGTGACGGTCATGCATCGGCGTCAATCGGTCCGGCTTGAATTCGCTGTGACGTTCGGCGGCAAGCGATCCAAGTGATACGGCCGAAAACGGCGGCCGGTAGCGCGTTGTGCTGGATGGGGCAGGGGATTGTGCACCCGACATGATTGCCAGACCCGGCGCGTTCGAGGTCTTGCCCTGGTCGGTCGCCATGCCGAGTGTGGTGTAGCGCTTTACATGTTCGGGAGAGACAAACCCCTCACGTTGCGCAAGCCGGATATCATCGGTTGTCACATCGTGCTGGAAGTCGACAAAGGTCTTCCCGGGCGCGTCAATGTTCAGAACCGGTGCGGCTTCGACACCAAGCGGGTCAGCTTCAACGGTCGGTGATTTCAGCTTGCGTCTGCTTTTCGTTCCGGTGGCGGCCTGACCGACTGAAGCGCCGTGCTCGAGCGCGACCTGAAGACCAAGCCGCTCGGCGCCGCTGCTTGCACCGGCAAGCAACCGTTCGGGCACGTCGGAAGGTGCATGAACCGCCAGCTTTTTCGCATCCCAGGCCGGAACATCGCCAGCGTGGCTGGCGAGTTGGACCGCCGGAGACCAACCGCCTGAAACCGCCAGGCAATCGACATCGATGGTACGCGGGGAACCGCTGATGGTTCCGGAGTCCATGTCGAACTTTTGAACCCGGATTGCAGACAGTTCCCGCCGACCGAGCGTTCCGGTCACTGCATAACCACAAAGCAGTTCGGCGCCAGATTTTCGCGCAAGTTCGCGCATGTCAATCGACGGGTTCGGTCGGACATCGACAATCACCGAGACCTGACCACCGGCTTGCGCAACCGCGTATGCTGCGGGGTAGGCGCTGTCATTGTTGGTGAACATTGCCGTCGTCTTACCGGGAAGAACGCCGTAGTCACTGAGATAGCGCCAGACGGCGCCGGCCAGCATGATCCCCGGTCGGTCATTGTCCGGAAAGACGATCGGACGCTCGAATGCGCCTGTCGCCAGAATGGCGGTTTTTGCCCGGATCACCCAGTGGCGATGCCGTGGCGCTCCCTGCACTGTTGTTGCCTGATGGTCGGTAACCCGTTCCAGCCCGGCATAGTTGCCGCTGTCGTAGCTTCCCCAAATCGTTGTACGCGTCAGTAATGTGACATTGGGCCGCTTCGTCAGGCTCTCTAATATCTCTTGTGCCCATTGGGCCGCCGGAAGGCCGTCGATGGTATCCCGGGACCAGCGGGCAAATCCGCCCGGGTTGGGTTCCATTTCGGCAATGACGATTTTCTTGCCCGATGCGGCAGCCTGGTTCGCGGCGGCAAGCCCGGCTGGTCCGCTGCCGACAATCAACAGATCGCAAAAAGCGTTCATGCGCTCGTAGCGTGCCGGATCGGCTTTGTATCCGGCGCGGCCGAGGCCGGCCGCACGACGGATGAAATGTTCGCAGACCATCCAGAACCGTGTGCCCTTCAGCGGTCCCAGCACCGGTCCCATGAAGGTCTTGTAGTAGAATCCGGCGACCAGCATCGGCCCGCCGAGCCGGTTGATCGCTCCAATATCGAAGCGCAGGGACGGAAACCGGTTCTGGCTTTCGGCCACGAGGCCGTCGAAGATCTCGACCTGTGTGGCCGGCAGGTTCGGTTCACGGATTCCTGACCTCACAACTGTTACAAGCGCGTTCGGTTCTTCGACGCCAGCCGACAGCAACCCGCGCGGGCGGTGATACTTGAATGACCGGCCCCACAGAGTGACACCACCGGCCAGAAGCGCCGAAGCAAGCGTGTCGCCCTGGAAACCTGAATAAGCTTCTCCATCGAACGTAAACCGCACGACCCGCGAACGGTCAATGTTCCCACCGGACATGATGCGAAAGCCGCTCATGTGTTTTTGGCCGATTTGCGGGGAGGGAGTTGTCTTGTCCCGCCGCGGGCGAAAACGACCGATTTGATGTGATGATTGACGGTGTCGCGAACGACAATCAGATGGGCTCTGCAACCGCCGGAATGCTGCCAGCATTCGGTATGATCACCAGCCGGGTTGGTGCGGTCGTAGACATAGGCGTTCCATGCCGCAAGGTCGGTCGAGCCGGAGTCGGGACGGCGCAAGGTGCCATCCCCCTGATAGGTGAATTCTGCCTGGTCGCGCGGTCCGCAATGGGGGCAATCAATCAGCATGGCAATATCTAATGCATCTTCGGTATCGGGCCTTCGCCCTTTTCGTCGATCGAGGTGCCGCGATAAAAACGGTCAAGCGTAAAAGCGGCGTTCAGCGGATGTGGTTCGTCCTTGGCGATCGTATGGGCAAAACACCATCCGGAAGCAGGTGTCGCCTTGAAACCGCCGTAACACCATCCGGAATTGAGATACATGCCGGGCAACGGTCCGGTGGTGATGATCGGCGATCCGTCCATCGACATGTCCATAATACCTCCCCAGGAGCGCAGCAACCGAACCCGTGCCAGGGTGGGAAACATCGCCAACAACTCGCTGGCCACTTCCTCGACAAGCGGCAGATTTCCGCGTTGTGCGTAGCTGTTGTACATGTCGAGACTGCCGCCAAACACCAGGCCTCCCTTGTCCGACTGGGACATGTACAGATGACCTGAACCGAAAGTGACGACGCTGTCGACAAATGGTTTCAGCGATTCCGACACGAAGGCCTGCAGAACGTGACTCTCGATCGGCAATTTGTCTACGCCGGCGGTTTTGAGAACCCGGCTGGTCGAGCCCGCTACGGCAACCGCGACCTTTCGGGCGCGGATTTCACCACGGCTGGTTTGAACACCGACGACCCTGTCGCCTTCTTTCAGGAACGACTGAACCTCACAGTTTTCTATGATGTCGACACCGCGACGGTCTGCTCCGCGAGCGTATCCCCAGGCAACAGCATCATGACGCGCAGTACCGGCCCTTGGCTGCAGCAGTCCCCCGACAATCGGAAAGCGCGCATTCTCCGATAGATCGAGACCCGGCACCCGGCGGGCGATCTGTTCAGGTGTCAAAAGCTCAGAATCCGCACCATTGATGCGCATGGCGTTTCCGCGACGGGCATATTCATCGAGCTGCACCGGTGAGTGGGCCAGATTGAGAACGCCGCGCTGGGAGAACATCACATTGTAATTGAGCTCGTGGGAGAGGTTTTCCCAAAGCTTCATGGAATGTTCGTAAAACCGTATGTTCTCCGGCAGCATATAGTTGGAACGCACGATGGTGGTGTTGCGGCCGATATTG
>JAJFHT010000069.1 GCA_021775495.1 Hyphomicrobiales bacterium
GCAATTCGAACCTCGGATTGTATCTGTAGTAACTGAAGGCACCGAGGCAAAAGCGGCGGCTCTCGATCCGCTTGGCGCGGATTTGGACGATGGGCCAGATCTGTACTTCGAACTTATCAGCAATATGGCAAACACACTCGGTGACTGCCTTTCCGGAAACTCCTGAAAACGGCAGACATGCCGCACCCGAATAGCTGAAAAACCGGCAACGCACACGAGCCGCAGTTTTTCGCAAATTGAATGTAATGTTATACTATTTTGGAGTAAAATTTATGCAATGGAACTTATCGATGGCAGCCGGCATTTCGGCATTGGTTCTTGCCTGTCCGGCTTTCGCAGACGACAACAATGGTGAAACCGAAAACGTTTCCTATCCCTATGTGGAAGGTGAACTGACACTCGAACTCAGTGATGATCTTGTGTTCAGTTCGACGGATCCCGCTAACGAGTTGAACGATTTTTACCTCAATGGCGAGTTGGCATTGTTGGTGGCGCTCACCTCATACTTCTCGGTCAATGCCGGTCTGACATTTGAACCGGTAAAAGATCCGCGCCCAAGTACTGACAGGTTCTTTGGGGATCAGGGACTTTATGTCGAGGTTCTCAACGCCCAGGTCGATATCGGTAACGCATCGATCGTGGCAGGTAAGTTCGGTCCTGGTTTCGGGACTGCCTGGGACAACACACCCGGTGTCTATGGCGTCGAATTCGCTGAAGACTACGAACTGGCCGAAATGATCGGGTTTGGCGGATCCTACGCCTTTCAGAACATGTACGCCGGAACGATTGTTGTTGGCGCCAATATCTTTTTCTCCGATACGACTTTCCTGTCGGATTCTCTATTCACACGCCGTGGTCCAACGCGGAGAAGCGCCGGCGGTGCGGCAAACACCGAGCGGTTCGACAATTTTTCGGTCGCGGTTGACGGCTCTGAAATTCCCGGGCTTCAGGGTTTTTCATGGCATTTGGCCTATCGGCATCTGTCACCCGGTGTCGGCAATGTCAGCGCGGAAAACGGATATGTTGCCGGTATTGCCCGGGAGATGGATCTGGGTAACGGGGTCACATTGGGCCTGACCGGCGAAGTTGCCTTTCTGGCCAACGCAGGGGCTTCAGCCGATGACTCGCTCTATCTGACCTCTGGCGCTTCCCTTGGCTACAATCAGTGGCACGCGGAACTGGCTGGTACCCTGCGTCGCATGGATATGTCTGCGGGCGGTGCGGTAAACGACTATCTGATACAGGTTTCAGGCGGTTATGAATTCGAAAATGGCATCGATTTCAGTCTTGGATATGCCCATACCAGAGAGAGCGGAACCGGCAGCCACAAGGTCGGCTTCAGGCTGACAAAGGCATTCGAGTTTTCGACAAGAAATTGAGTACGGTATTTCTGACTACCTAGAGCAGAATTCGATCATATTGAACTCTGCTCTGGATCACTTCCTGGCCGGTGGCATAACCGATTCAGGCCACTGCCCCTGTTATGAAAGCAGGGCTTTCGGCAATAGTGTTCATGAGTATACTCCTTAAGTCGAATATTGACAATTCTTACGAAAACAGCGATTAAGGTAAGGATTGCTTACCATAATCGCTGTGAGACCATATGGACAGTTTCGGCACCCTGCGGCAATTGATTGCATTGGCGGAAACGGGAAACTTTCGCAAAGCCGGAGAACGGCTTGGCATCACACACTCCGCGATAAGTCAGTCGCTGAACCGGCTGGAAAGCGGCTACGGCGTAGAACTGTTCAGCCGGCAACGCAACAAAGCCGTTCCCACCGCTTTCGGACAACGCCTGATCGAGGCCGCCGCTGCAACCTTGAAAGAGATGGACAACGCCGCCCGCGACATTCAGCTCATGCGCAATCTGGAAGGTGGCCGACTGATCATCGGGATCGACCCCAACATTGGCGAGAGCCTGCTTGCTCCAGCACTTGCGCGGGTGATGAATTCCCATCCCATGCTCAAATTCACCGTCGATATCTGCAGCTGGCAGGAGATCGAGGAATATTTGAGGGACGGCCGGATCGACGTCTATGTCGGCTTGGCGCCAGATCGCCAGGCGTTGGGCATTTCCTATCGCAAGCTGAAACTTCTTCCACCGATTGTTGCCTGTTCAAGCCAGCACCCGGTGGCCGACCAAAGCCCAGTCGACCTCCGTGCAATTCTGAAGTACCCGGCCATTGGTGGTAGTGCCCCGGACTGGTTCCTGGAAAAAATCATCGAAGCCTATCCAGGTGAATTTGAATCCATCGATGCTCTGCGTTCCATCTTCCTGACATCCCAGGACCTTGGGCTGCTGCGTCAACTGCTGCTGACCACAAACGCCATTGCCTTGATTCCGAAGTCTTTGATTTGCAGTGACCTGGAAGCAGGAACCCTTACCGAGCTGAGCGTGGAGCAATTTCCGTTTGACGGTGCCATTCCCGGTGTCATCGCCCATCTGGAAGGTCGTCCCCTGCCGCCGTCGGCAAGCCGGTTGTTCAGCGAAATTGAACTTTTCCTGGACCAGGCCTGGCGGCGCTTTGTTTAGTATCCGGCTATTCCATGCCGAATCCAGTTCGCATTAAGGGACTTTCCAGAGTGGAACTTCCCTCCGCCGGTCCGGAGGACGTTCTTTTCGATGCCAGCGGCGCAATCTTCACTGGCACGGGGGACGGTTGGATTTTCCGGATCGGACCAGATGGATATGACATCACACGCATCGCCAACACGGGTGGAATTCCTCTTGGACTGGACTTTCTTCCCGATGGGCGCATTCTCATCTGCGATGCGCAATCCGGCTTGATGGCACTCGACCAGGCCTCCGGAAAACTGGAAACACTCACAGATCGGATCAACGGGTCCCCGCTCCTCTTCTGCAACAACGCAGCGGTCGGACCCGACGGGAACATTTTCTTCAGCCAGTCTTCAACGCGTAATGCATACAATCAGGCGCAGCGGGATATAATCGAGAACATTCCGACCGGCAGGCTTTTCCGGCGTACCCCGGATGGTCATGTCGATTTGCTGCGGGACCATCTGCACTTTGCCAATGGTGTCTGCGTTTCGCTCGATGGAGATGCCGTGCTCGTTGCCGAAACCGGTGCAGCCCGGATCGTGCGAATTGAAGTCGGCAGCAAAACACCGGGAGAAGCCTCGATGTTTGTCGAGAACCTTCCGGGCCTTCCCGACAATCTGTCTACCGGGAGTGACGGACTGGTGTGGGTCGCGATCGTTTCACCAGTGTCGGAACAACTCGTCAGACTGCAGCAGGCACCGATATTGTTGCGCAAACTGGCAACCCGAATCCCACAGGCACTGCGCCTTGCCAGTGCTCAGATCCAACGAGTCATGGCATTCGACTTCGGTGGCCAATGCGTCCACAATTTCCAGGGAGATGTGGAACAGTTCCACATGGTCACCGGCGTCCGGGAAAATCACGGCCGAATCTGTTTGGGCAGCATCGCCGAAACCGCCGTCGCCTATTTTGATGTCGAAGCGACCGGTGATCAAGACATCTCCCGGCGACAACTCTGAAATTGCAGGAAGCACCGGCTTGCGGATCAGTCCACAATAGTCACTTTCACACCGATACCGCAGACAGGTTCTCCGAATGCCCGGCCCGCGTCAGCCGAAAACGCCGCAGAAATAAGATCGAGACAAGATAAAGCGCGGTAATCAAAACCATGTATGGCAGCGCGATTGCGAACATTGTCTGCTCGGTCATCATTCCGCCTTCACGCGATCCGATGCTCAGCAGCAACCCGGAAAAGAATATGCCGATCCCGGTGACTGTTTTTTGCGTGAACGAAAATGTTGCCTGATAGAGCCCCTCCGCGCGGTGCCCGGTCTTGCGTTGGGAATCCTCGACCAGATCCGTGGTCATCGACAACAGCACCATCTGCAAGGCGATGAGGAACGCCGTCCCGGCGAATGAATTCAGCGCCAGCAGACCCACCAGCTGATGCGAACCGTTTGGCGGCAGCATGCCAAGATATTTCAGCAGGATAGCCAGATTGCCAGCGATGATCGACGCCCAGGTCAGAAAAATCGCGACGGAGCGTTTTTCACGCTTGCGCGACAACCACACGGTGAGCGGGAAAGCCACCAATGCCGCAGGGATCATCGTCAGAGCGAGAATGCCAAGCTGGCTGGCCGAGAGGCCAAAGAAGAATGTGCCGAAATAGACCTGGAGGGTGAGGGAAACACCGAAAACCATGCTGGAAAACAGCGAGCCGATGAACACGGCTCGAAACGACGGCTGGCCAAAAATGTGCCGGACACTTTGCATGTAAGAGAATCCATGGCCGTCGCTGTCTTCATTCGGTTGCGGTAATTGTCGAATGGCACCATGCGTGCCAATCGCCGAAATCAGCATGGCGACCGCCATCACAATCGCTGCGAGAAAGGCGAATGAGCGGTACCCGGCCTCGTTCAACTGGCCGATTGGTTGAAGCTCCGTCGGCCGAAGATAAACCTGATAGGCCACAATGGCCATGAACACGCCGCCCATCCAACCCATCATCAGACGCAGTCCGGCCAGGGCTGTGCGCCCGTCATAATCCTGAGACAGTTCGCCAACGAGCGCGGAATTCGGGACTTCGAAGAATGTGATGCTCAGCCGCACAATGACGGCGGCCACGACAAGAAACGCAAACAGTGCCAATCCGGTGATCGCCGGCGGATTCCAGAGATAGAAATAGGTCAGTGCGGACGGCAGGATTGCCACATACATGAACGGGTGCCGGCGACCGAATCGGGACTTCCATCGATCCGATATGTGACCGACCCACGGATCTGTTATCGCATCGAAGACCATCGCGATCAGTAGAGCGGAGCCGACATAGATGGCGGGCAGACCAAGAACCTGATTGAAATAGATCATCATGAAGGCCGAAAAGCCGTTGTCCTTCACGCCGTAGGCGACCGACCCGATGCTATAGGTGACTTTTCTTCCCCAATTGAATTCCCGATATTCCATTATCCGTTCCCGGTTTTTCTTATTGTTATAGACCGAGTTGCGCCGGTACCGTCTCGCGAAGTTTGAACTTCAGCACCTTGCCGGTGGCATTACGCGGCAAAGCCTGCAGGATCACCAGATGCGCGGGCTGTTTGTATTTCGCCAATCTGCCTTCGCAATAGCTGGCAATTGCCACCAGGTCGATGATCTGACCGTCTTTCGGGACGACGGCGGCACAGCCGACCTGCCCCCATTTTTCATCACTCACGCCGATGACGGCGACTTCGGCGATGTCCTCCATTCCGTAGAGTACGCCCTCGATTTCAGCCGGATAGATGTTTTCGCCGCCGGAGATGTACATGTCTTTCAGGCGGTCTTCGATGTAGTAGAAGCCATCGCCGTCGCG
>JAJFHT010000070.1 GCA_021775495.1 Hyphomicrobiales bacterium
GATCGAAACCGCTTGATACATACGAGCTGTCCGCGCCTGTCCCGTCGACAGGCGGTAAACGTCGTAAACGCGTTCAGGTGCTGGTGGCGGAGCCGGCGGCGCTAAAGTCCCTGGACGGTCAGAACATCGTGATCAAACCGGCACCAGACGCAATTGAATTTCTGAACGGCGCGCAATGGTCGGACAGGCTGCCAAAGATCGTTCAGGCCGGCTTGATCAAGACGTTTCAGCAATCAAGACGTCTTGGGGCGGTTGGACGACCTGGCGAGGGTCTGGCCATCGACTACCAGGTCACCACCGAGATTCGTGCATTTGAAATCCGCGCTGGAGCAGGCGGAGATCTGGCCTATGTCGAATTACACATCCGTGTATTGAATGATCGAAATGGTGTTGTGCGATCCTCTCGCAGCTTTACCGCAAGCGCACCGGTGGTTGGCGACACCAATGCCGATTTTGTGCGTGCATTGGACAATGCGTTCGATGAAGCTGCGGTCAAGATTGTTAACTGGTCTATACGCCGGATGTAATTTCTTCAGCTTCAGAGCAGTGGATTTCACTCGCAAGGAGCATCAGTTGGTATTGTTGTCCTGTACCGATTGCACCATCAGCGTCTCGGGTCCGCGAAACGAGATATTTGGTGGAAAGTGCAGTTCCTGATCCGCGACCAATTGGAGGTCCGCGAAGCAGTCCAGCAGAACGTTCGCCATGGCTGCCATTTCGATGTGGGCGAGCGGCCGACCAAGGCACAAATGGATTCCCGTCCCAAATGACAAATGATCGGTGGCATTTTTTCTTGCAGGGTCGAAATGATCCGGTTGCGGGAAATGTTCCGGGTCGCGATTCGCGGCGCCGATCGCTATCATGATCTTTGCACCCTTGGGTAAGGTGACACCATCAATTGTCACTTCCGTGGTGGTAATCCGGCGCCAGGCAATGACAGACGAGTCATATCGCAGGCTCTCGTCGATAAAGGACTGCATATTGCTGCGGTCCTCACGCAGGTTCTTCCAAAGATTGTTCTCCAACAGATTTCGCAGGAAGTTCGTCATCTGATTTGTGGTCGTTTCGTGCCCGGCGAAACTCAGGCCGAACAGAATACTTGCGATTTCCTGATCGGTCAGAGGCTGTGTTTCATCTTCATCCCGGATCAGGTCCGAAGTCATGTCGTCCATCGGCGCGGCACGCCGTTTGGCGACGAAGTCGACACAATACTCCCAGAACAGGACCATGGTTCGTGCCGCCCTGATCTGATGTTCCTGGGTTGGGCGGCCCCAATTGACCACAAGCTTGTCGGCACACCATTCCTTGATCTGATCCATATCATCGTCCGGAAATCCGAACATCGTGAATATGGTAATGGCCGGCAGGGGATAGCAGAGCTCCCGCGCGATATCGAACCTGCCCTGGTGCCGGAAGGTCTCGACGAGACCTCGGCAGCGCTTTTCAATGACCGGCGTCAGAAGCTTTATCCGTCGTGCCGAAAACGCCCGTGCCAGTTTTCGCCGTATTCGCGAGTGGGCTGGCTGATCCAGATTGGACATGACAGGCACCAGTTTGAAGCGGCCTTTCAGAATTCCCATTGCCTCATCACACAATGGCAACAGCGGGGCCTGAACGTTTGCTGCTGAAAATGTCTTGTTGTCCCTGAATACCTGTCTGGCGTCTTCGTACCGAGTGACGATCCACATATCGATCGCCGGAAGATGCTCTACCGGTTTTTCGCCGCGCAGATTGGCGAGAAACGGGTAGGGATCAGCAAGGTAGTCTGAAGACAGCGGATCGACTGATGGTGACATGTTCTGCGCCTGTTTCCGGGCTTTCCGAAAAACCAGGTCTCGGTGCCGTTTTGGGCGTTTGAACTACGCCGCATGACAACAACTTGGCAGAAACTGCTATAGGCGCAATTTGATTTATTGAAACCGGATATCGTGTTTCCTGATATCAGGCGATTGGTGGACAGCTCATCAATGGCCATCCCCGTCGGTATCCTTTGTCCGGTAAGGCAAAAATGGCGGGTGAGGACCTTGCCGCACCCGCCACTTTTTCCTGATCTTTTGCCGGATCGTCTTGCGTCAGCGCAACCGACCGCTCGCATGCGCCAGCATGGTATAGACCTTGCCGGTGTCCGATGTCAGATATGTCTGAGAAGATGCTTTGTCCGGGTTCTTGCGGGCAACATCCTCGAGGAGTTTTTCAAAGTCCTCGCAATAGCGGTCGACGGCGCTCTGGAATTCTCCGTCTGCCAAATACTTTTTGCGAATCTCTTCGAAGGTTTTCTGACCCTGCAGCGTGTAAAGACGTTTGGTAAATACGTCCCGCTCGCCGCGGCGATAGCGGTCCCACAACTCGATCGATGCTTCGTGATCGATTGCCCGTGCGATATCTACCGAAAGCGAATTCAGTGACTCAACGACATGGGTCGGCGTCCGCTGGTTGTTCTGCTTTTGAGGCGCCGAAACGGGGGCCCGCGGCGTCTCGTCCTCGGGCTCGTCAACCGATGCGCGGCGCAACAGATCCTTGACCCAACCGCTGGAAGCACCGTCTTTGGCCGCCGCACCGCTCTGCGCGGATGCCGCGGGTTGCGCGATCTTGCGCGTCGACGTGCTCAGGGATCCACGCAAGGCAGGTTCCGAAACAGCGGTTGTAGATGCCGTGCCGCCGGCCGGAGCGATAGGCTCGGGCTGCGGCCTGCGCGTCGAAGGCGTGTAAGCAGGGCGACTGGTACGTGGCTCTGACACATCAATGGAGCGGCCGGATTTGGAAACAATGTCAGCCAATTCCTGCAAGGCGCTGATCTGTTCGGCAACCGCGCGGCGCATGGCGGATGTCGACTCTTTGGTCTCTTGCGGCAGGTCCAGAACACCCTTGCGCAGTTCTTCACGGGTTTCCTCAAGTTCGGACCGGATTGATCCGGCCGTGCGGCGAATTTCATCGGTGGCATCGGAAAATCGTTTGGTCGCTCCCTCAACAACATCCAGTATCGCGGCGCGTATCTGCTCGGTCGACTCGCGTGTCCGGCCTTCGGCCTTCTCGAATGCCTGCTCGGCAAGCGATTCGAATGACTTCATGATGGTTTCGATCTTTTCAGATTTTTCAACCAGTCCGGTCGACAAACCTTCCAATGCTTCGCGTCGCTCGCTCAAGGTTGTTGCCAGACCCGATTGAGCTGAACCAAGCAGATCCGAGGCGGAAGCCAGAACCTTTCCGTGTTCATCGAAACGCCCGGCAATATCGCTGATCTGCTTCAACGTTTCGGAAGAGAGTTCCGTCAGGCGGCCTGAATTTGCATCGATAAGGTTGCTTGAATCCGACAGAGATGCAGCGGCTTTTTCAACTTTCTCTGCAAAGTTAGCTGTGGTGCCGGCCAGTCGCTCGTCGACATTCGACAGACTGACGCCTGCACTGTCGATGAGCTCTCCAAGTTGCAGGTTGGACTGGGTCAACCGTTCAAGCAGCGATGTTACGCCTTCTGAGAGGCCTGATTGGGCAGTTTCAACAGCGCTGAGCGTTTCTGCCGTGCGGTCGGCGATTGCCTCAAGCAGTGCGGCGTTCTCGTTCTTCAGACGCTCCGTTGCCTGTTCCGTTGCCCGTTCCAGCGTCGCCTGCAGTTCACTGCCGCTGGAAGCGAAGCGATCGACAAGCGGCCGGGCGGTCTCATCCAGGATATGTGTGATTTCGGTCGAGCGGGCGGCGAGCATGGTGTTGAGCTCACGTGTGTGCCGTTCAAGCGTGGAGGAGGCTTCTTCAGTGTGCTTCTCTATGTGCTGGTTGACCGCCACGAAGGTATTCGAAATTGCCTCTGCAGTGTTGGCAAGACGCGATTCCGATTCAGCTACCTGTGTCGAAATCTGCTCTGCCGTGCTCTGGGCGCCGGAAATGAGACGCTCTTCCGCGGAGCCAAGCGATTCCTCGATCGACTTGACGCGTGTATCCAGTTCGACCGCGCTTTGTTCGGTACGCAACAGGATGCGCTGATCGGCATCCTCAAAAGCACGTGCAACCTTATCCGCCTGTGACGCAAGTTCATCCGATGTCTGTTGCACACGGGCGCCCAGCACTTTGTCGACGCCTTCGAAGGCAATTGAGATCTTTTCAGCCCGTGCTGCCAGCTCTGCGGACGTCTGATGGGTCCGTCCAATGATGCGCTGATCGGCATCCTGGAACACCTGCTCGATCGAGTGAGCCTGTTCAGCCAGGTTTGTTGCGGTGTCCTGTGTGCGGGCGATAATCCTCTGGTCGGCTTCGATGAAGGTCTGTTCGAGCGCTTCCGCTTTTGCGGTGAGCTCTGCCGCCGTCTGTCCGGTCCGCTGGGCAATCCGGGCATCGACATCTTCGAAGGTTTTTTCGACTGCATCCGCTTTCGCGGCAAGCTCAGCTGCCGTCTGGCCGGCGCGCTGGGCAATTTGCTCATCCACATTAGCGAAAGTCTGCTCGATTGAACGGGTCTTTTCGATCAATCCGTCGGCAGCTTCATGGGCTCCCTGAACAATACGCGTGCTGGCTTCCTCGAAAGTCTGCTCGACGCGGGCAGCTTCCGCAGCCAGATCCGCAGCTGTCTGCTGCGTCCGCTCGGCAATTCGCTTGTCGGTGTTTATGAACGTGTTGTCGACGTTTTCAGCCTGCGCGGCAAGCTGGGTTGCAGACTGTTGGACACGAGCCGCAATACGCTGCTCAACATTGTCGAACTCGGACATCAGGTTCTGAGCGCGGGTGTTGAACTCGGCAGCCGTCTGATGGGTGCGCGACAATATACGCTCATCGACATCGTCAAATGCCTTCGAGACGACCTCGGCCTGAACCGCAAACTCGGCAGATGTCTGCTCCGAGCGGGCGACAAGGCGCTTCTCAACTTCATCATACGACTTGGTGATGGCCTCCGCCCGTGCAGCGAGTTCGGCGGAAGTCTGGTGGGTGCGAGCCATCACACGTTGGTCGACCTCGTCGAAAGTCTTGGCAACGTTTTCTGCACCGCCTGCCAGTTCCGTGACCGTCTGCTGCGCTCTAGCAGCAATCTGCTGATCGACCGCATCAAAGGTCTTCACGATGGTCTCGGCACGCTCTGCAAGGTCGCTGGATGTCTGCTGCGCGCGGTTGATGACACGTTCGTCCATATTCTCGAATGCGGCGGCAATCTGCGCTGCAGTTTGCTCGGCGCGCGCCGAGGCACGGCCGTCAACGTCGTCAAACGCCTTGGTGATGCCTTGCGCCTGGGCCTGGAGTTCCGTTGTCGTCTCCTGAGCCCGTTTGATGACACGCTGGTCCATATTGTCAAAAACGGCAGCCATCTTGTCGGTCTGCGCGGCGAGGGCGTCAACGGTTTGTCCGGCGCGTTCAGCAATTCGCACGTCGGCATCGCTGAATGCCTTGTCAGCTTCCGTACTCAATGCGGACGTGACCTCTATGACCTTGTCGCGTAGCGATCCGGCAACGACGCCTGCGCTGTTTTCAAGTGTCGTGCGAACGTTGTCGACACCCATGGCAAGGGCTTTTTCCATTGTTGCCGTGCGTTCTTCGATGACACCTGTCTGATTGCGGAACGCTTCGTCGATTTTCTCGATGTCGCCTGAAAGGGCGAGGGTGATTTCCGTCCGGCGCTCGGAGAGTTTTTCGAGATCGAACTCCATCGCGGCATTGATCTGCGCGCGGCTCTCGACCAGTTTTTCAATGTCACCGCTGACCTGCGTGGAAATCTGCGCGTTGGCGTCGGTCATCTGATTGGTGAATTCGGATGCCCGCTGCTGCAGCATCGTTGACGCGGAGGTCACAAGTTTTGTCAGGTCCTGACCGATCTGCGACTTGCCTTCATCAATGGCATTGGTCACCTGTTCCTTGCCGGTGGTGAACGTATCGGCAATCTCACGGGCGCGGGCAACGAGGGACTCGTTGATCTGGCGGGCACGCGATTCAAGCGCCTCGTTCAGTTTCTGCGTCCCGGTGTCGATTGCCTGGGCACGAAGTTCGAATTCGTCGATTAGCGCCGCTCCGCGACCGCTCAAAGTATCCTCGAATCCCTCGAGCCGCGTGTCGAATTCGCGGGTCAGATTGCGTGTGGCGTCGCTGAGCAGGGAAACCATGCCGGTGGTGCGCTGGTCAAGCATCTGCGACAGCGTCTTGGTGACGGTGTCGGTGCTTTCGGTCAGCGTTGCGATACGCGTATCCAGCAGGCTTGCGAAAGCCTGGCCGGTAGTCGACATGCGGTCCGAGATATCCGTTGTGCGATCATGGATTGCGGTAAAGATGGCCGAGCCGCTTTCGTTGATCTGCTGCACCAGCCCGCCGCCGGTTTCCTCGATCTGTCCGATCAGGCCGCCGCCGGTATCATTGATGGTGCTTCTGAGCTGGGTAGATGCCTCAAGAACGTTCTCGCGAATGATATCACTTGCCGATGTCAACTCGTTTTTCAGCTGTTCATGTGCGCCTGCAATCGACGCGCGGACACGTTCCGCATGCCCGACCACGGCCTCGCGCTCGCTGCCAAGGCCGTCAACCAGGGCACGAATGCGACCCTGGTTCTCTGAATAGGCGCGTTCAATCTCGTTGACTTCCGTGTGCACCAGAGTTTCCAGGTCGACCGCGCGGGCAAGCGTGCGTTCGATGCCTTCACCCATGGCCTCGACCTCACGGCGCACGGCCTGGCCGATTGTAATAACGCGTTCATGTGCCAGGCTTTCAGGCTCGGTGAGACGGAAAGCAACCTCTGCCATCGAGCGTGCGGCAACCCGCATATCCTCGGCGCGCCGGATCATCGCGGCAAAGCCCCAGAAGAACAAAATCGGTATGACGATGCTGACGGTCATCCCGAGAGTAGCCGGTCGGGCGAAGAGGTCGCTGACGCTGCCGATCTCCCAGAGGCTCGGGTTAAACAGCAGATGCCCAAGCAATAGTCCACCAAACAGCCAGATGAAGCTGAGGCCGGCGGTGACCCAGTAGACCGTCGGCGGTGCCGTGCGGTTCAGCGAATAGAGATAGGCGCGATAATCTTTCTGCTGATCGTCATTGGCAGCAGATAGTGGGGTCTTGGCGGCTTCGGGCATATCTGCCGGTTCGGCAAACTCCAGCGGCCGTGGCGGCTCGGCAACGGGCTCCGACTTTACGGGATTTTCGGTTTTGCGCTCGACGGGAGCGTTGGCCCGGGCTTTTTTTCTGGCAGGCTTTTCTACCTCTTCGCTACGACCTTCGCGGGCGAGTTCCTCAGCAGCCTGAGAAATTTGCGCTTCGAGATCGTCCATGGACGCGTCAAACTCGAAGTCGAGATCTATCGCGTCGTCGGACAGTTCCAGATCGAGCGCACGCTCGAGTTCCTGCTCGACATCGGAATCGATTTTCTTGGTTGTGGATGATTTTCGTGCCATGCCGCCAATACCCTGTACAGTTCGCGCCTTTTGCCCACCAGGCTCCTCATAACCATGGTGAGTGGCAATTTTTTGTCACGCCGTATCGTACTGGCACAGGTCGGCAAATGAAACATGGAAATGCGTTCATGATTAAAAGTTTAAACATAAGGTTAACGCCTGCTCACTAAATCTCAGGCCCTTAACCTTTCGGAATGCAAGGCAACAGGGAGGTTGCGAGATCGCGGCTGCATTAACGATGTGTCCACGTCCGGCTGATAGGCTTGAGCTGTTGAGGACGATTTGTCGAGAGGGTGGGTCCGATGGTCATGTCACTGGTTGAAACCATACCAACTGCCGTACCAGGCGGTGAGAAATGTGTTCCATCGAAATCGCGGCCAATTGATCTTGTGCATCTGGCCCGGCAGACCTGCGGCGATCGAGATGTTGAAGAATCCGTGCTCGCCATGTTCATGCATCAGCTTTCCGAAGTTGGGGATCGCCTGGCGAAAACCAGATCGATCGAACGCCAGGAACTGGCCCACGGTCTGATCGGCGCTGCGCGAGGAATTGGCGCATTCGGCATTGCCGACTGTGCAGGGGCTATCGAGGATGCACCTGATGACAACCAAGCCCTTG
>JAJFHT010000008.1 GCA_021775495.1 Hyphomicrobiales bacterium
GGCGGATCGCTCGGGTTGAAAAATCCAGACGCGCTGCGTTTCCTGCCCAAAGGGGCCGTCGAGATGAGCCTTGTCTGGGCCAACTATCTTGGACGCGACGCTCCGGCTCTCAGTTCCGTGTTCATTCAGGGATCAATCGGAACGGTTGAAGAGCTGAAAAAGGCACTTCCGGTGGTGCGCGAAATCTATGAAGAAGAGTTCGGAAGCTGGGGTGTTACCGCGACTGGCTATCTGGCAATTCCGATGCTGTCGGTGTCGGTGTTCTGCCGGGAGGAACCGGTCCGCACACTGGACGAGCTGAAATCGAAAAAGCTGCGGGTCTGGGCGCGGGATCAGGTGGAAACGTTCACCCGTCTGGGTGTTGCTGCGCAGATCATTCCGCAGGAAGAAATGTATGTTGCGCTGAAAACGGGCGTCGTCGATTGCGCGCTGTATCCGGCTCTTTATGCCCATACGGTGTCTTTGCAGGAAGTGGCAAAATACGCATCGTTCCTCTATCCGATGGCCTCGGGGCCGTATGTGCTCGGCGTGTCCACCGACAGATGGGACAAGACCGACGATACCACCAAGGCGGCAATTACCTCGGCGGCTGAAGCGCTTTGGGATCGCACCAACAAATATGATGATGATTTCGAGCGTGAACTGGCGGCCAGAAAGAATATGGTCAAAGCCGGCGTCGAGTGGCTGGATGATTTCCCGGAAGCCGACCGTAGCGTGTTTCTTGAGGCGGTATCTGAATCGTGGAAAATCCTTGCCGAAGAAGCCGGAGGCAAAGCGCCGGACTATCGCAAACGGGTTCTGTCTGCGCTGGGCCGATAGTTGGCAACTCAAACTGCCATGACAATCAGGCGTGGCACTGAGCGGGGGCTGGAACTGGTGGCCCTCGCAATGGCCTCCGCTGCGGCGATCGGCATGGTTGGAATCGTCGGCATCATCGTGACCAGCGTATTCATGCGCAAGTTCGCCAATTCGCCTGTGCACATCACCGAGGAGGTTGTGGGACTGCTTTTGAGTGCGTCGCTGTTTCTCGGATTGCCGATGGTCACGCTGAAAGCAAAACATGTCAGGGTCTCGCTGCTTTCCGACGCCCTTCGTGATGGCAAGCATCGCATGGTGCAAACACTTGCGCTCCTGGTCGGTCTGGCGTTTTTCGTCTGGCTGCTCTGGGAGGCGGTGCCGTGGTGGGAGTTTGCTCATCGGCTGAATCTGAAAACAGAAACCAGCCGGATCCTGTTGCATCCCTGGATGCTGGTTGTGCCTCTGTCCCTGGGATTGACCGGTCTGATTTACGCGGCGCGCCTGTTCGGAATTATTGACCGGATCGACGATGCCTCCGAAATCGAAGGCCGGGACCCGCAATACTGAACAGGTAACTCCGTAATGTTCTGGACGACCTTCATCGGAGTGCTTGTGGCTACGGCCGGCACGGGAGTGGCGCTTGGTGCCGCTCTTGGATTTACCGGCCTTGTCATCCTTTATTATTTCTCCAATGGAGCGACTTCACTTGCGGTCGACGCCGTGTGGGGTGTCTTCACCTCCTTCACGCTCAGCGCGGTGCCGATGTTCATCCTGCTGGGCGAGATATTGCTCAGAAGCGGTATCAGTGAACGGGCCTACTCGGCATTCTCGCCGTTGTTTCGCCGGATACCGGGCGGTCTTCTGCACACCAATATCGCGGTTTGCACGCTGTTCGGAGCGGTCAGCGGATCAAGCCTGTCGACCGCGGCAGCCGTCGGGTCGGTCGCCTATCCGGAAATGTCGAAAAGAGGATATGACAAGGACGCGATCGTCGGCAGTCTCGCCGGTGGGGGCACACTTGGGCTGCTGATCCCTCCAAGTCTTTCGTTCCTGATTTTCGGCGCACTTACCGAGACTTCAATCGGCAGGCTCTTCGCCGCCGGTATCATTCCCGGACTAATGGTTGGCGGCATGTTCATGCTTTACATCCTGGTGAAATGCATCCGCAATCCAAGCATTGCGCCTCGAGGGGAGGCCGCCAACTCCCTGCGCGAAACACTTTCCGGGCTTAGGCAGATCTGGCCGTTGTTGCTGCTCATTTTTTGTGTCGTCGGCAGCATCGTCATAGGATTGGCCACACCAACCGAAGCGGCCGGCGTCGGTGTCCTGCTGGCCGCTGTGATTTCCTATCTCTGGGGCGACCTGACGCTGCGCAGGCTTGCCGAAGGCCTGTTCAGTTCGGTTCTGCTGTTTTCCTCGATCGGATTCCTGGTGTTGGGAGCAACAATCCTGGCGCAATCGGTCAGCATATTGGGAATTCCTCAGGAGATCATCGCGGCTGCTTCGGAAAGCGGCCTGGACAAATACAGCGTGTTCTTCATTGTCATAGCCATCTACCTGGTTCTGGGATGTCTGTTCGACGGCCTCTCGCTGATGATCATGACACTGCCGGTGGTCTTTCCATTGTTTACCGGATTTGGATTTGACCCGATCTGGATCGGGGTGATCATCACGATCGTCATCGAGATCGGGCAGGTCACGCCGCCGGTCGGCTTGAACCTGTCAGTGCTCACAACTCTCACCAAAGGAGAACTAAGCCTCGGCCGCGTCGCGGTCGCCACCATTCCCTACTGGATGATACATCTCGGCATGATCGTGCTGCTCACCATTTTTCCGGTTCTGGCGCTGTTTCTTCCCGATTTGTTTTTTTAGGCCTGACTTCATCACCGGACCGGCGCCATGCCTGTTGGCTGGTTTCGGATGAACACCCTGCTGCGCGCTTGTATCTACTGCCAGACGGCCAGGATTACCGACAAAATCAAGATTAGTACGACCTGGCTGCCGATCGCCAGCAAAGCCGCATCCCATTTTTTCAAAAACGCATATCCCGGCAATGCCGTTGCCACGCCGAAACAAATCGCAACCATCAGCCCACTGCCCAAACCGGCTCCAAACGTTGTCACACCCAGGCCTTGCTGCAGCAAGGCCAATCCGATCGTCAGAAGGATCATGCAGGCGAGACCCACGCCATAGGTGTATCCGGGTATTTGCTTTGTGTGTTCAGCCTTGTCTGCGGCGCCATATGCCTTCGCCCACGGATCTGCGAATATCACAGCAAACCAGACAGTCAGGAAGACTTGCCCGACGATGACCGAGACGAGGATCGCCAGCCAGTTCAAACCACCAAAATCAAACAACATAGTTTGTTTCCCTTGTTCTCAAGCGCGGTTACCGGCAGGGCCGGCGGAATTGGCTCTTTCAATGTGATGTGACAGTGCAGCAATCACGGCAATCCAGCCCTTGGCGAATAGCGCAACCCGATCGTCCCATTGGGTACCGAGCGCACTTTTGCCTTCCGCATGCTCGACTTTGACATTGGTGAAATCGCCGTCCTGCTCGAAGGTTATGGTGACGTCCGTCGGGATGCTGGATTTGCCCGGGTGCCACTCAAGACAGATCTTGTTCGGCACTTCGCAGTCGTATACATCGGCGAAAACAAACGTTTCACCTGTCGGAGCACGCTCAACCAACTGGCCGTGTTCAGACGCATCGAGGCTTATTTTTGAAGATTTGTAGCGGCGATGGCCGCTTGGCCACCAGTAGTCCACTTTTGCCGTGAAGGTTTCAAATGCGTGCTCTACGCTGCAACGTAGCGTCACGGATTTGATTAGTGGTTCACTCATCGTTGCCCGCGTTGAATGAATTCTCGGCAAAGAGAGCGAATCTGTTCAACGCGTCCGTCCAGAAGTGATCCAGCCAGTGACGCACGTGATCAAATCCTGTTTGCTCAAGATGATAGATATTTCGATTGCCGACGGTCTCACCCTCAATCATCCCTGCATTTTCCAGTACACGCAGGTGCTTGGAAACGGCCGGGCGGCTGATGGCGAAGTTCTTTGCGATGTCTCCGGCAGCCAGCGGTCCGGCTGACAGGATTTCGACAATCCTGCGTCTCACATCATTGCCGAGCGCATCCAGCGCAGCGTTGGCCTGAGGATCGGAAAATACTTTTGGGGCGGACTTCACTATGAAACTTTCAAGTTACGGTAACCTGAAAGTTTCATAAATTACAAACAAACACAAGGTGTATCCGACTGCCGGTGTTCAAGTCCGATCCACCAACCTGCGCCCGAATGGGACAATCAGATGAAATCCTTCTTGCGGGCCTGAAGAATGTAGGTCAGCGAAACAAGTGCAAGGATCACGGCGATTTCCACGATGAGGACCACCAAAACGGTGTTGTTCCAGACCGCCACCGAACCGCTGACCGTCGAACGGATTCCCTCAAGGCTGTGAACCCACCACAGGATCATCTGTGTGCCGATATTCGCGCCGATGATTGCCGCGATGCACCCACCGATTGTTTCCGTGATCAGGCTTGTGGCAAGAATGATCGTATTGGCCAGAAATATGGCAACCAGCACGATGGTGAGGAACGGGATGTTTCCCAGTGGCAGCGCCTGGCGAAAAGCAACGAGATAGAAGGTCGCGGCGGAAAGGGTCAGCCATACGGCTCCAAAGATGGCGAGATTGGCGATCAGTTTTGCCGAATTGTAGTCGGCAATGGTGATTGGCAGGCTCATGATGAAGGGTAACGTTTGCTCGCGCCGTTCTTCCACAACGGTTCTGATGGTGGCATGGATGCCGGCGCCGGCCATGCCGGACACGAAAAGGATGGCGGCAAAATTGAGCATTGCCGGCCCGCCAAATGCGATAAACGATATCGCCACCAATCCGCAGATCCACCACAAGATTGCAGGAACCTTCATGATTGCCAGATCCTTGCGGACAAGTTTCAAGATGCTGGAATTCATTGTACCAATTCCTTTCTGACCGAGACGCTAGTTAGGAAAATTTCTTCGAGCGTCAGTCTTTCGATCGCAGTGACGCTGGCTTCTCCCTGCGAGAGCATTTGCTCGAGGTTCTGATGGTATTGGCTGGTCACCAATACCAACAGGCGTCCGTTGCGTTGCACACTCACCAGGCCGGGAAATCCGGGAAGCTCAAACCCATCCGGCACCTGCAGGCGAATGCGCCGCCATCCGTCCATCAGGTCCTCCTTGTCTCGGCTGAAAAGGACCGATCCTCCATTGATGAAGGTGATCCGGTCGGACATCTGTTCCACGTCCTGTGTATTGTGTGAGGAAAACAGGATGGTGCGGTCCTCATCGACGACCACCGCTGACATTTCTTCAATGATTTCCTGGCGTGCGACCGGATCAAGACCGGTCGTCGGTTCATCGAACACCAGCAATTTCGGACGGCGTGCCAGCGCCATCAACAGACATGCCTTGACGCGCTGGCCATGTGACAGTCCCTTGATTTTCTGATCGGGAACGAGACCGAACCGGCCCAGCAGATCGGCCGCATATTTATCATCCCAGAACGGAACGATTGATCTCATGAAATCCATGTGAAAAGCGATTGTCTGGCCTGGATAAAGCCGCATGTCTTCGGAGACGTGGCCGATTTCGCGCTTGGCGGCAATCTGTTGCCGCGGCATGGTGTTTCCCAGCACAGCCACCTCGCCGGAATCGTGGCGGACCAGACCCATGATGATGCGAAGCGTGGTGGATTTTCCGGCACCGTTTGGCCCGACAAATCCCATCACCGACCCGGTCGGAACTTCCAAATCGATGTGGTCGAGATGGAAGTTCGGGTATCGTTTGCTGACCTGATGGCACTCAATTGCATTTTCGGGTCTCATGAAGGCTTCCTAACTCTTGATGTGTTTCTTGAGCTGTGCGGCAAGTTCGGCTGAGGTGATGTTCATGTCGGCCGCCAATTTCGCGGCACGCTTGAGGTGGCCCTCCAACTCTTCCTGCTGCAGCTGGCGGCGATCCAGGCCCTCGGCGACCCAGGATCCCTTGCCGTGCTGGGTAACGATGATGCCGGATCGCTCCATTTCCAGATAAGCGCGCTTGACCGTGATCACGCTGACTTTCAGCATCGATGCCAGTTCGCGGATGGAAGGCAGTTTTGTTCCAGACAGCAGATCGCCCAAAACAACGTGCTGGTGTATCTGATCCATGATCTGCTGATACATGGCACGTTCATCGGCCTGCGAAAGAACCAGCTTCCAGTCAAAGTGCGTGTTCATATGCACAGTATATACAGTAGATACAGTGAGTCAATAATGGGAACAGATTTTTCGATCTCCCATAGGTATTCGGGACATCACCGGCATGTCGCTGCCGGCCTTGCACAGGGCCAAAACGAAACCGTCGTCTGGAAAATCAGGTCAATTCAATGAGTTGCCGTTGCCCGGAAGCAATACGAAAAAGCGTTCCGGGCTTATACCAACGGTCCTTAGTATTGACCCATCTGACCGGAGGGATTTTGCGTTGTGGCAAGGCGCGCTGTGCGTGATGATGCCCCGCATCATGAGCGCGGTGCAACGCAGCCACGGCGCAAAAGAACCCGGCCTTCGGTGGGACATTTCGGCCTGCAGGCGTCGTTGCGCTGACTTGACCGATGCACCGCATCGTTCTGCACAGCCCGCCTATCCTGAAGGCCGATCTGACCCATCAGATGAGTCAATACTAAGGACCGTTGGTATTACGCCTCAAGGCGCGGTTTTCAGCTTGTCGTAGAAGTCCAGAAAAATTGCATCGCGTTGCACATCGTGCGCCTCGCGCATCAAGTGCCGGCCTTCTGGATGCTCCCAATAGAGCTCGTCGTTCAGCACCGGCGAACTGGTCACATAGGTCGGAACCCAGTCGGGGTTGATCAGCCAGGCAATGTCGATGATGTCCCAGATTACCCAGGTCCGCCGGCCGGTGTCGTCGATCGCATACATGTCGTGCAGCGGGTTGTGGGTGAACAGATGATGCAGATAGTCGCCGATGGCGCTGCTGCCTTTGACGAACCGTTCCATCTCCGGCTCTGAAATCTTCAACTGCGCTCCAACATGATAGCCGGGCAGATAGATATGCGGCACGCCGCTGTCGAAGATCAGCCGCGAGGACAACAGGTCCTGCACCAGATTGAGCGACGGGCGGTTGCAGTGCGGCGCTGTTGACGGGTAGGCCGAAGTCCAGACGACAATGATGTCACGGATGATTTCGGGGGCCAGCAGCATCGCGGAGGCGATGTTGGTGACACAGCCCATCGCGGCGATGTAAAGCGGCTCGTCACCGCCGGATTTGGCCAGGTCGATGATCGCCTCGACCGAAGCGCTGCGATCGGGCTGATCGTAGCTCGACAGATAGGCCGGCGCGCCGCGATGGACGAGGCCGTTATCAGCAATGCCAAGCTTGTCGATGACCTGCAGGATTTCCTGGTAGCTGCGTTCCATACCCTCGTCTGGCGGACAGAAGTCGATGTCGGTGACACGTTTTCCCGCCTTGCGCAGCCGTTCCGCCCAGCCCTGGAAACCGCCGACATGGGTCTCGTTTGTCTCGTCCGCCGAACCGCCGCCATCAAGAATGCGCTCGCTACGCAATATGTTGTCGCGGTGATGTCGGAAGGAGAACGGTTCGGTGGTGATCGCCTCGACCTTGCAGACCTCAGGCGACAGAAGCGCCCAGGCAATGGCGTATTGATCATCGATCTCGTTGGCGGTGTCGGTATCGATCAGCAAGCGTACCGGGCCGCTCGGCGGCGCCAGTCGCTGGCGCGTCAGTTTTTCGCCGAGAACGGGAAACTTTACAGGCGGTTGGCCACTCATTGCAGCACTCCTTCGGGGCGCATGAAGCGCGGCTCACGGGATTGACCGGTGAGATCGAAACTCACCTTGCCGACGCGGAAAACCTCTTCGGTGAAAACAATCTTGTCTGCATCATCAAAGGCTGTGCAGGCCTGCAGAAGCACCGGCGTACCGGGTTCAATCTGTAAGAAACCGGCTGTTTCCTCATCGGCTGCCGCCGGGCTGATATCTTCACAGGCGGCGTTCCAGTCGAGGCCGAAGCGGTTGCCGAGTATGCGCAGGATCGACTGGTTGGGACCGTGCTCGGGGAAATCTTCCGGTTTGGCGTCAGGCAGGAAACGCGTTGGTGCCCAAGTGTGCACCAGCATCTGCGGGATATTGTCGACCAGCCGCAGCCGTTTCAGCAAAGTTAACGGCTGCGAATGCAGTTCGGCAATCAGATGAGCCGATTGCGGTGCATTGGCCGGATAGTCATCAATTAAAATCATCCGCGACGAGGGGATCATGCCGGCCCGCAACATCGCATCGGTAAAGGAACTCAGGCATGTGGCGAGCGGCGGCGAAAGTGTCAGAACCGTGTAGCCACTGCCCTGGCGGCGTTCGAGATAGCCGTCATTGACCATGATGTCGAGTGAACGGCGGATGGTGACGCGGCTGACATCGAAGGTTTTCATCAGTTTTTCTTCGGTCGGAAGACGGCTGCCGACCGGGTACAAACCGGCTTCCAGCCGGGACAGCAGACCCTGATAGGCGATCTTGTATTTTGGGGCGGACGGCTCAGTGTTCACCGCTTGATCCTTGCAAGAATATATAAATACGAATTTGTAGCTATGAATATGTCGATGTCAATCTCCAGACCCTGTTTCAGCCGGTTTCGGCCTGACGCAGAAGCTTGCGATTGATCTTGCCGGACGAGGTCATTTCAAATCCGTCGACATAGGCGATTTCGCGCGGCGACTTGTAACCGGCCAGTCGCTCGCGCACATGGGTCTGCAGGGCAGTTGTCAATTCGTCATTGCCCGTTCGATCCTTGGCAAGACGTATGAAGGCCTTGACGATCTGGCCGCGTTCGGCGTCGGGTTTTCCGATCACAGCGGCTTCGGCCACGGCCGGGTGGGCCAACAGGCATTCCTCGACCTCGGCCGGTCCGATGCGGAATCCGGAGGATTTGATCAGATCGTCAGAACGGCCCTTGTACCAGAAATACCCGTCGGCATCGCGAACCGCCAGATCATGGGTGCGCATCCAGGGACCGAGACGCAGTTCGGCTTCCTTCTCCGGATTGTTGAGATAGCCGAGATAACGGGTCGGCGAGTCGGCGCGGGTGACGACTTCGCCCGGCTCGCCCCGCGCGACTTCCTTGCCGTCGGCATCGACCAGGTGGACGTCATGACCGGGATAGGCGAGGCCCATCGATCCGGCACGGCGCGGGAACAGCGCGGCGCAATTTCCGATCAGATGATTGACTTCGGTCATGCCGTAGAACTCGTTGCAGGTGACTTTCAACGCCCGCTCGGCCCATTCCAGCGTGTCGGCCGCCAGAGCCTCGCCGCCGGTGCAGATCACCCGCCGGGCCAGATCGTACTCGGCGTGAGGATCGGCGGTCTGGGCCAGCCGCTTGATCGCCGTCGGGGCGAGGAATGTGTGCGTCACCTTATGGCGCGCCATGAAGGCATAGGCCCAGTCCGGTCGAAACCGCGCTTCGGACGTGACAATGGGGCGGCCCGCAAGCCAGGCCGGAAACAACAGATCCAGCAGCCCGCCGACCCAGGCAAAATCCGATGGCGACCAGTAGACTGCGTCTTCTTCGGTCATAGACAGGTTGAAGAACAGGTTGATCGACGGCGTATAGGCGGCAAGAATCCGGTGCCCGTGCAGGATGCCCTTGGGCATGCCGGTCGATCCGGAGGTATACATCAGCAACGCCGGCTCGTCGGCGGCAGTGTATTCGGGAACAAAGTCCGCCGGCGGGTTGGTCAGGGCATCGGATAAATCCGGCTCGTCGCCAGTTGATCCCTGTACCAGAATGTATCGCAGATGCGGAAACAGTGTGGTGGCCCGGTCGCGCAACGGCGCCCATGCGCTTTCTGTTGTCAGCAGGATTGTCGCCCGGCAGTCGTTCAGGGCGTGGGCCAGCGTATCCGGTCCATAGAGCTGAGAAAGCGTGACGGCCACCGCACCGATCTTGCAGACGGCCATATGGGCGATCGCCGTTTCGTGACGCATGCCGGTGTGCAGGCCGACATAATCTCCACGACCAAGGCCCAGGGTTCGAAGATGCGCCGCCAGAGCGGTTGCGGCGTCTTCGACTTCGGCGAAGGTCAGGCTCGTCAACGATCCATCTTGTTCTTCCAGCGATATCGCCGTGCGGGCCGAGGACACCGGGTCGAGATGGCGGCCGAGCGTCATGTGGTAGATGTTGGCGTCGGCCGGAATGACGATCTCATAGGTGTCGTTATGGCGTTTCAGGTTCAAGGCAGTGAGCTGTTCATCCGACAGGCCGTCCAGTCCGTTCATGGCGTTTCGTCCTTTGGCTTTGGAACAAGAACAAGTGCGGGCGGGCCATCGGCCACCGCAGCGAGATATCCGCGATCTGTCGCGGATTTGATGTCCTGCAGGCGTACCGTCGCCAGCGATTCGGCGCCGTCGAAGCGCGCCAGCGCCAAGCTGAGATCGCCGCCGTCGCTGCGTTCCACAATGGTTGCCGTGCCCGGCAGCGTCACCCAGCGCGCATGTCTCGATCCACATTCGCAGCACCGCGTCGGGGGAAAACGCACCTTGCCGCAATGATCGCAGGACAATCCGCTTGCTTCGCCCCGCCTCAAAGCGGCAATCCAGGGAGCAAGCCGGCCGGCCGAGAGTGCGTAATCCAGGGTCAGTCGGTATTCCATCATCGTGCTCCCGACCGCAGCAGGGTAACCGCGGCAGTGGTCGCAACGCCGCCATGGGTGTCTGCAAGCGCATATTCCGGTTCAAACCCGTCAGGCACTGTCCCGTGATAGCGGCCTTCCAGCAGTTGCGCGCAGGTGGCGACCTGGGCAACACCGACCGCTCCGACCGGGGCGCCCTGTCCAAGCAGACCGCCGGAAAGGTTGACCGGCAGTCTTCCGCCGGGGCTGAATGCACCGGATCGATGATCGTTCAGGACATCCGATGTGAGACCGAGCGCCTCGATGCCCTGCAACTGCGCACCGGAATAGGCATCATAGACTTCTGCCAAATCGATATCAGCAGGTGAGATGCCGGCCATCGCGCAGGCCCGTTGCATGGCCTTCGTCTTGGCGGCAAACCGATCAGGCGCGTCGCGGGCGCCGAGATTGACACGGTCAGTTGCCGCGCCGATCCC
>JAJFHT010000071.1 GCA_021775495.1 Hyphomicrobiales bacterium
AATGAGTCATGTCGTAAATTTCGCCATTGGCCGTCAACCGGCCGTGAAATGCATCGCCATACCAGGAAGCTTTTCCGACCCGGTCGTAATTGCGGTCTTCTTTGGGTCGATACCATTTGCCGCGAATCTTGTAGGGTTTACCGACCTGATATCGGCCGCCTCCCCGCTTGAGCCTGCTGCGCTTGTTGGATACGCGCGGACTGGCTTTCACGCCATACTCGGATTCGGCGAAATATTCCTTCGATCTTGATTTACCGGATGTGACCCGGTCGACTGGAGAAGAGCAGGATGCAAGGACAGCCAGCACAGTGCCGACAATCAGGGCAGCGCCGCCATATCACGACAGCTTCCCCCGGATGCGGCTCCCCCGCATATTCTGCAAACCAAACGCCATCATTACACCGCTGTACAGCACACCTGTAGTGAACCCGCAAGATGAGATACACCTGAACGGTTCCGGCCACATCTCACATTTTCACAAATTAATTAGCGCGGATTTAACGTTTCGCACTGGAATTGCGGCCTTTTCAAGCCGACCGAACCGCACTCGCCGTTTGCGACGCACTGTCCCGTCAATCAAGGCGCCACAAAGCGCAAGAACGCAACCGCTTGCAAATAGGAACGCAGAGCAACCTAGTCAACCCTTGATTCGGGCGGAACCGGCGTAACCATCATCCCGCACCCAATCGAGTGACCGGGGTCCGGTCTGCTCAATCTCGAAACAAATAGTCTTACCGCGATACCAACTCGGCCATTTCTGACAAAGCTTGCCGTTCCCGACCCACCAGCGGCCTGTTTCCGACGGCGCAAAAAAGCGCGCCAGAAGTGTGCCTGTACCATCACCGGTAACGGTTCCATCCGGTCGGTAGACCAGGGGAAACTCAAACCCATACGGCGTTGTCAGATAGACGGTCTTGCCGCTAACCAATTTCGCGATCCGCTTGCCCGTCAATTGTTCTGCATCCAAAGACCCAATCGTCACGCTCAACCCGAGCACCATAGAGAAGTAGAACAAAAGCGCCCGTATCAGCGTCATCTCTCGAAATCCCCATTTGTTTTTCTCCCTGCTGTACGCTCGGCAATGCGATTTGGTTCATTCGGAAAAGATTGACAAAACGCACGCTTGAAAATTGCCCACGCTTGACGCATACAGCGGATTGCCAACAGCTGGAGGGATGGCCGAGCGGTTGAAGGCACCGGTCTTGAAAACCGGCAGGCGGGAGACCGTCTCGTGGGTTCGAATCCCACTCCCTCCGCCATATGCCGGCGGGTCCAATCTGGACACATCGGTCATGCCCTATGCCGCGGACATTGGAAACAGAACGTTCCCAATTCACAGTGCAATACTACCGTTATGTGAAATGCGAACAGGAAGACGGTTCTCCATGTTTTTGGAGACACCTGCATTTTCCCGTCGAAATCGCATCAGTATAGTTTCGTATTCCTTGGAAGAATGATCGCGGGGCGCAGGTTTTGGGCGATGCAGGTATTTCATATGTGGCCTTTGCACAGTTCATGCACTTCAGACATTTAGCTTCAGAACAGGGATGACGGAATTGAAGGAAAACGCTCTTTTGGTGATCGCATTGCTGATCACCGGCGGTATTGCTGCCTGGGGTATATTGGACACCGCCGCCCTGGCGGCAACGGCTGCCAGTATGATCGAAGCGCAATTCGCCAGTCGAGCATGGTTCATCATGTTGTCGGTGAGTTTCATGCTAGTGGTCTGCACATGGATCGCGTTTTCGCGACACGGCAGCCTTGTCCTTGGCAAAGAAGGCGACAAGCCGGAATTTTCTACGGTCTCCTGGCTTTCCATGCTGTTTGCCGCGGGAATGGGTGTTGGCCTGCTCTATTGGGGCACGGCAGAGCCGCTGACGCATTTTCTAGCCATTTCCAAAAGCAATGTTCTCGACAATGCTGCAAACGGTGCGTTGTTTTTGACCAATTTTCACTGGGGGCTGCACGCCTGGGCCATCTATGCGCTGACCGGACTGGTGATGGCTTACTTCAGCTTTCGCCTTGACTGCTCCTACCTCGTCGGTGCTCCGATCGAGAAAGTCTTCGGTCACGGTCATCTTGTCACCTCAATCGCCTGGCTGTGCAATTTGCTGGCGATTGTAGCGATCGCCATCGGTCTCGGCGGTTCCGTCGCCATGGGTGTGTTTCAGATCAAGGACGGTATTGATGTGCTGTTCGGATTGCAGGATTCCGGCGCATGGCTCACCGGAACGATTTTCGTGGTGCTGTGCCTGTCGTTCCTTCCACCGCTGGTGATGGATCTGGCGCGCGGCATGGCAGTCCTGTCCAATGCGGCGATGGCGATTGCCGGCGGATTGTTGGTGTTTATCCTTCTGGCCGGGCCGACGCATTTCATCATGGGCGGAGTGGTCGAAGCGGTCGGTGAATATGTTGGCGGGGCGTTCGTTCACGGATTTCGAACGCTGACATTTATGGACAAGTTTGCTGAAAACTGGTTCCACAGTTGGACCCTGACCTACATGGTCTGGTGGCTGGCCTGGGCGCCGTTTGTCGGGGTTTTCATTGCGCGAATCTCGAAAGGACGGACCATCCGCGAATTCATTCTCGGTGTGGTTCTGGTGCCGACCGCGTTCTCGATCCTGTGGTTCGGGGTCTTCGGCAGCGTAGGTTTCTACGCCGCTCTTCGGACCGACCTGCCGATCCTGCAACTGGTGGAAGACCAGCCAAGCGCCGTGACATTTTTTGTACTCAACCAGTTCCCGATGCCGTCGCTCACCATCTCGGCGGTTGTCGCGGCCGCAGCGCTGTTCATCATCACCAGCGTGGTGAGCGCCGCCTTCGTTCTCGGCATGTTTTCAACGGGTGGTAACCTCAACCCGAGCAGTCGGGTCAAGCTGAGCTGGGGTGTGGTGCTGGCGGCGCTCGGCCTTGTGATGATCCTGTCGGGAAGCATCGGCGCGATAAAATCGATCATCGCTCTCGGCGCCCTGCCCTTCGTGTTCATCGTTCTGTTGCTGGTTGTCTGTCTGTTGAAAGCGCTAAAGGCCGAAGGAGAGCCGGTATGAGCGATATCTCCGATACGATCATGAACATCGAGATTTTTGCTTTTATCGGCATCCTGATCTGGCTGTACCTGAAGCCGGTATCGATTGAGAGACCAAGTGCCGACAGCGAGAAGGCAGAAGAAGATCGCGCGGAATCAAAGACAGAATGACTGGCGCTGGTGCCCATTGTCCCGGTAGAAACGCCGCCTCGCTTTTGAAGAGACGGCTGTCCTGCAGAGATCGATGGTCGCCAGTTCGCATCAGGTTCCGGCGGCATTCACAAGGAGTTTATCGAAAACCATTCCGATCATTCGAGCCCCTTCTCATTTGCGCCCGAATCTTCATTCAGATGAATGAAGATTCGAAACCAAATTCACTTCACCATCCGAACTGGAGCAAATGATGAAAACGGCCATTGTTGTCATGACCATTCTTGGCTGCGGACATGGTGAAAATGCCTGTGAATATATCAGGACGGTTGATGCGGTCTGGGCTACCCCGACCGAATGTCAGATGCAGGCGGAAACGCATCTGAAAGCGTCGGTCGATGCGAATTATCCCAATGTGGTTGCGGTTTGCGCGAAAAAACCGAAACCGGCAGAGATTGCCGCGGAACCCGTCGCACCTCCGGTGGCGCGTGATGTTATCGTCAGAGAAGCAGGTGTCCTCGACCGGATTTACGACAGCCTGCCCGATGTCGAGGATGCGCAAGCCGCGGTTTCAGGACTGATCGGCGTGACGCGCTCCGGTGCAAGCCAGCTTTCAGGATGGCTTTGGTAGCCAGGCCGCCCCGGCAACCTGGAAATTCTGCCCATTGGCTCACCCCGTCGAAGGCATGACGCCCGTCTTTCAACCGATCGTGAAGGCGGCTCACAAGGTTGTGCGAGCTCCGTGTTTCCGACCTCTGATATCCTTTTTGCAGGTTTGGACCGTTTTGCGCTGGCGCAAGGGGCTTTGGCCACCTTGCGCTTATGCGGCGTCGGGCCTGTTGCTTGAGGAAATGAGATCATGAATTTGTCGATAACAACCCGTCGCATTGCACCGGTTGCATTGTTGCTTCTGGCCGCCGCTTGCACCACCAACCAACCTCCGCCGATAGGCCAGCGCGAAGCTCCCGTGAGTGGCAATTACAGCCAGAATGTCCTGGAACGTCCGGTCTACACGGGTCAATGACCGCTTTTTGGGTCAGCTGATTTGGACGTTATTCAGCCGGCAACCTCCGGCAGAGCAGTTGTGACCACGGTTTCTTAAGGCGCCGACGTTTAGAATTGCCGACCTGAAAAACCGGGGACCGGCAACAGATGGGCAAAGACGTTGATTTCGGCCGCATAGCGACACTCGATCTCCTGCGATTGTTCGCAGCGCTGGCGGTTGTCCTGTTCCACTATCTGTTTCGTGGCGCAGCAGCTGATGACTACCTGGCATCCGGCTTCCCGATAGCAGCTCCATTTGCGCTCTACGGATATCTCGGCGTCGACCTGTTCTTCCTGATCAGCGGGTTTGTTATCGCCTGGTCGGCGGAGGGACGCCGCTGGGATCTGTTTGCCATCGCCCGGTTTGCCCGGCTTTATCCGGGTTTTCTTGCCTGCATGAGTCTCAGTTTCATCGTCATGCTGATTGCCGCCTCGCCGCAATTTCCGACGTCGCTGACGCAATTCGCGGCAAATCTCTTTTTGTTTTCACCGGCGCTGGGTCAGCCGTTCATGGACGGCGTCTACTGGTCGATCGTGCTGGAAGTTGTATTTTACGGCTGGGTTACGCTGGCGTTGATGCTGGGCATCTTTGAAAAATGGAAGTTGCAACTCGTCACCGGATGGTTGGCGCTGTGCATGCTGAATGAATTCGTCATCGGCAGCGGTGCTGCCCGGATGCTGTTCCTGACGGAATACGGCCCGTTCTTTGCCGGTGGAATTCTGATCCACCATCTGTTTTCAAAGGGAAGAAGTCCCGAGGGGCTGTTGCTGTTGGCCGCCTCATTCCTGCTATCCTGCAACATGCTGCTGATAGGCCAATCCTGGATGCTTGCGCATTACGGCATAGCGGTTTCAACTCCGGCGTTGTTTGTTGCGAACCTGTTCATGTACGCCATATTGATCGCAGCCATCCGCTGGCGCACCATGGTGCCCTCCAGACCAGCCATTCTGATGCTCGGCGGCCTCACCTACCCGCTTTACCTGCTGCACCAGCACATTGGCTACATCGCCATCAACCACCTGGCACCGACAATCGGCAATTGGCCGGCCGCCGGGCTGGTCCTGGCGCTCATGCTGTTGTTGTCCTGGTGTGTGTGGCGACTTGTCGAAACACCGTCGCGACGCCGTATCATTGGCCTGTTGAATGCGGTCGCGGAGCGGATCAGGGCCCGCTTCGGTTCATCTGCGGTTTCGACCACTCCATAAAAACGGGGCGCCCCGTAAGGCGCCCCGATCAATCCGAAAACTGATGTGTTATTGCGGCAACGTGTCGTCGACGCCTTTGACGTAGAAGTTCATGCCAAGCATCGTGCCGATGTCGGCAGTTTCGCCTTCCTTCAACCACTCGGAGCCGTCCTGCTTGGTGATCGGACCGGAGAAGGGATGGAATTCACCGGATTTGATCTTGGCTTCGGTAGCTGCTGCAGTGGCTTTCACGTCGTCGGGCATGTTGGTGTATTCCGCCATGACAACGTGCCCTTCTTTCATGCCGGCCCAGGTGTCCTTCTGATCCCATGACCCTTTGGCCACGGCTTCAATGCGCTCAATGTAGTAGGGGCCCCAGTCGTCGACGATGGATGTCAGCTGGGTTTCCTTGCCGAAATTGATCATGTCGGACGCCTGGCCAAACGCCTTTATGCCACGTTCGGCTGCCACCTGCATCGGACCGGTGGAGTCGGTGTGCTGTGTGATCACGTCAACGCCCTGGTCGATCAGCGCCTTTGCCGCATCAGCTTCCTTGCCCGGATCAAACCAGGTGTTGACCCAGACGACCTTCAATTTGAAATCCGGGTTGACCGATTGCGCTCCAAGAATGAAGGAATTGATACCGCGGACGACTTCCGGGATCGGAAATGACGCGATGTAACCCGCAACGCCGGTCTTGGAGATCGAAGCGGCAATTTCGCCCTGAACATAGCGGCCTTCGTAGAAACGCGAACCGTAGGTCGAGACATTGTCATGCTCGCGCTTGTAGCCGGTGGCATGCTCGAATTTCACTTTCGGGAACCTGCGCGCAACCTTGTTGGTGGCGTCCATGTAGCCGAAAGAGGTTGTGAAAATGATATTGCAACCGGAGCGGGCGAAACGTTCGATTGCACGCTCGGCATCGGCGCCTTCCGGAACGCTTTCCAGATACGCGGTTTCAAGTTCGTCGCCCATCGCCTTTTCCGCGTCGAGCAGGCCCTGATGATGCTGATAGGACCAGCCGAAATCACCTATCGGGCCAACATAGATAAAGCAGGCCTTGGTTTTGGCGTAAGCCGCCGTGGCGCCGAAGGAGACGAGTGTCGCCGCCGTCAATGCAAGCAGTGTTTTCTTCATGGAGTTCATCCTCTCTGTGTTCATCCTCTGTGTCAGGAGCTGGTTGATGGTGTTTTTATCGGTCAGGTACAAACGGCCGCCCCAACGAAGCCGGAGTGTTCATCATGGTCAAACGCTTGTTCCGGGATATCAGAACCAGAACGATGATTGTAGCAACATATGGAAGCGAAGACAGCAATTGTGACGGTATTCCAAAGCCGAGTGCCTGGGCATGCAGCTGTCCTATGGTGACAGCGCCAAACAGATAGGCACCGGCAAGAACCCGCCACGGACGCCAGGACGCAAATACCACCAGAGCGAGCGCGATCCAGCCGCGGCCGGCGGTCATGTTCTCGGTCCATTGCGGTGTGTAGACCAGCGACAGATAAGCGCCGGAAAGCCCTGCACACCCGCCACCGAACATCACGGCCATATAACGGATGCCGATGACCGAGATGCCCAGAGCATGCGCCGAGCCATGGTTGTCGCCAACCGAACGCAAGGTCAGCCCGGCACGGGTCTTGAACAGGAAATAGACAACGGCGGCCGTCAGCGCGATCGAGATGTAAAACACCGGATCCTGGCCAAATATCAGTTTGCCGACCAATGGAATGTCGGACAGGCCAGGGATGTAGACGCTGGCGAGTTTCACTCCGGGCTGGCCGACGAAACCCTCCCCGAGCATCCCGGAAAAACCAAGACCAAGCAGTGTCAGCGCAAGCCCGGTTGCGACCTGATTGGTGACCAGGGTCAGGGTGAGAAAGCCGAACAGCAGCGAAAACAGCGCGCCGACAATGATTGCGGCAATCAAGCCGAGCCATGCACTTCCGGTCATCAGAGCGATGGCAAAACCTGTCACGGCGCCCATAACCATCATGCCTTCCACACCGAGGTTCAGAACTCCGGAGCGTTCTACAACCAGTTCACCGACAGCAGCTATCAGAAGCGGGGTCGCCGCCGTGGCAATCGTCAGTAGTACAGCTTCAAGCGTTCCCATGGGAAACCTCCCCTGTCCGCTCTGTTTGCGGACGTGTGATGCGAATTTGGTAGTGTATGAGCGCGTCGCTGGCCAAAACGAAGAACAGAAGCATGCCCTGGAAAACGCGTGCGGTCTTGTCGGAAACGCCAATGGATATCTGCGCGGCCTCGCCACCGAGATAGGACAGGGCCAGCACAAGGCCCGCAGCCACGATGCCGAGCGGGTTGAGCCGCCCAAGGAAGGCGACGATGATGGCTGTGAAGCCGTATCCGGGGGAAATCACCGGCCGCAATTGCCCAATGGCGCCAGCGACCTCGGATATTCCGGCCAACCCTGCCAGGCCACCGGCCGTCATGAAGGCGAAGAACACCATTTTTGAAGACGAGAACCCGGCGAATCGTCCGGCACGCGGGCTTTGGCCAAGCAATTTGATCTCGAAACCCTTCAGTGTGCGCGAAAGCAGGAACCAAAGAACCACTGCGGCGATTAGCGCAAAAAGGAATCCCCAGTGTGCCCGACCCGACGACGACAGGATCTCAGGCAGCACAGCGTAATCATGGAAGTTCCGGGTTTCAGGGAAATTGTATCCTTCCGGATTGCGCCATGGACCGCGTACCAGCCAGTCGAGGAACAGCTGTGCGACATAGACCAGCATCAGGCTGGATAGAATCTCATTGGTGCTAAAACGAACCTTCAACCATGCCGGGATGGCGCCATAGGCGGCACCGCCGGCGATCCCCATCAGCATCATCAAAGGCAAGACGATCCAGGACTGAAATTCGGGAAACAATACCGGCAGGATCGATCCGGCAACTGCCCCCATGACAAACTGGCCCTCTGCCCCGATATTCCAGTTGTTGGATAGGAAACAGACCGACAATCCGACGGCGATGAGGATAAGCGGCGCCGCCTTGATGGCTAATTCGTGCAGCGACCAGACCTCCGTGAGCGGATCGATGAAATAGAAATACAGAGCCGAGGCCGGGTTCTTGCCAAGGATTGCAAACAAAATGGCTCCGGCCACAAGTGTCAGGCCAAAGGCGATGAATGGAGACAGAGCGCTGAAAAGCACCGAGTGCTGTGGTCGTTTGACCAGTTCGATGCGCATCATCAGGCAGTTCCTCCGGCATGGGTTGCGGCAGAGGCATCGGCCCCGCCCATCAAAAGCCCAACTTTTTCATAGGTCGCCTCGGCAATTGGCACCGGTTCGGACAAATGACCGTCGTGCATCACGCAGATCGAATCGGAGACTTCAAACAGCTCATCCAGATCCTGACTGATGATCAGCACGGCGGAACCGCTCCTGGACAGGTTGATCAGAGCCTGGCGAATATGCGCCGCCGCACCCGCATCGACCCCCCAGGTCGGTTGATTGACAATCATTACCGACGGTTCACGGCTCAGTTCGCGCCCGACGATAAACTTTTGCAGGTTGCCGCCGGACAGTGCCGACGCTTCGGGATCGACCGCGCTTTTGCGCACATCCATGTCTTCGATGATTTTTTGCGATGCCTGCGATATGGTGTCTGTGCGGATGACCCCCAGCGAACCGAGAAACGCCGAACCGTCGGTTGCATGCCGGGACAGCAGCAAATTATCCGATAGACGCATGGCCGGAGCAGCACCATGGCCGAGCCGTTCTTCGGGAACAAAAGCCGCCCCCATCTGACGCCGCCCGGAAATATCGAGGAGACCGGCACCCTTGTGGCGTATCCGAATAACTTCAGCGCTGTCCTGCAACACCTCGCCTGAGATTGCCTCGAAGAATTCTCCCTGACCGTTGCCGGCCACGCCGGCAATACCGATCACCTCACCAGCATTGACGCTTAGCCAGATGTCCCGCAGTGCAATCGAAAACTGGGTTGCGGCGGCACGGCTCAAGCCGCGAATCTCAAGCAGCGCCTCGCTGTCATCATTCTTGACGGGGGCTTCGCGGACGATCTGTTTGACCTCACTGCCGACCATCATGCTTGCCAGAGAGGCTGCAGTTTCCTTGCTCGGATCGCAATGATCGACAACCTTGCCATGGCGCAGCACCGTCGCACGATCACAAAGCCGCTTCACTTCGTCGAGCCGATGCGAAATGTAGAGAATGGATTTGCCTTCGGAACGCAGACGCTCAAGCGTCTCGAACAGACGGTCGGCTTCCTGCGGTGTCAGAACAGAGGTCGGTTCATCCAGAATGATCAGTTGCGGTTCCTGCAGCAAGCACCGGATGATTTCGATGCGCTGGCGCTCTCCGACAGAAAGGTCACCAACCAGAGAATAGGGATCAAGCGGCAGACCGTATGCTTCCGACAGATCCCGTGCCTTTTCGGCGATTGTCGAAATCGGCGTGTCGTCATCCAATGAAAGAGCTATGTTTTCGGCAGCAGTCAGCGCTTCGAACAGCGAGAAATGCTGGAACACCATACCGATTCCGATGCTGCGTGCCTGTCCGGGGCTCGTTATGGTGACCTGACTGCCGTTCCAGGAAATCTCACCCGCCGCCGGTTCGAGCGAGCCGAACAGCATTTTCACCAGGGTGGACTTGCCTGCACCGTTTTCACCGAGCAGAGCATGGATTTCACCCTTTTCGATGGTCAAATCGATCGAGTCGCACGCCTTCAGCGTTCCGAACACCTTGGTCAGGCCACGCACGTCCAGCAGGATTTCACCGGTAGATTTCGGTTGTTTGCTCATATCTCTCCCTGACGTTTCCCGACGCCTGATCAATCCTATGCGGAGGGCATTACCACTGCAAAGCGGGGTGAGTCTTGAAAGAGCTTCAATAAATCGATGGGGAGTTGCATCAACAGCGGCGACGGTAGAGATCAGCTGTTTGTCGCGCCAAGCCGAGGAAACAACTGCATAATTGCGCCGACAAAGAACAGATAGACGCTAGAGACTGCGACCCCGATCTTGATCCACTGGTCCGCATGCATGTTTTGCAGTAACGCAATCGCACCGAGTCCGCACCAGATAAAGAACACCGTGAGATTGAGGGTCCGCAATCGAATGACTCGCACGGGATGCAGGAAATTGACCGGCAAAAACGTAAATATTGCGCAGATCAGCACGACACCAAAAGAGACCCATTCACCCGGCTCGGCAACAAAAAGCGTAAAAACCACCATGTTCCAGACCACCGGAAAACCTCGAAAGAAGTTTTCGCGTGTCTTCATGCCGGTGTCAGCATAATAAACCGCACTGCTGATGACGATGATCGCGGCCGACAGGAAAGACAGCCCCTCACCCATAAATCCCCGCTGATACAGGGCAAAGGCCGGAATGAGCACATAGGTCACGTAGTCGATGACGTTGTCCAGCATATCGCCGGACCAGTTCGGCAGCACTTCTTTGACTTGCAGCTTACGGGCAATCGGACCGTCAATTCCGTCAACCAAAAGCGCCAGCCCAAGCCACCAGAACATTGCGGGCCACCGCAACTCGCTGGCTGCGACGAGCGAAAGAAAAGCCAAAAAAGACCCCGACGCCGTCAGCAAATGGACGGAAAACGCCTTTGCCTGAGGTGCGGTGACCCTCTTTTTCACGGGCCGCGCCAGTCCAGCTTGCAGATCTCTGCGGACCGTCCAGCGAAATTCCAGTTGCGACCAAATGCCCGCATCCGGCTTTTGTCCGATTTGGCAATGATAATATCTTCGGCAATCCAGTATTCGGAATTCCTGATGACAGTGTCTTCGCCCCGGGATTTACCCGGAATCGGGGTTACGGCCCCGTCTATGATCTTCGGAATATTGAACACCCGCGTCTTGTCCTGGGTCTCATAGGAAATCGGCACCTGCTGAACACCAAGAAACTGCCCGACTAGAATCGACAGCAGCGACGTCGTTCCACCGGCTTTTCCGGTGAATATCTTGGTCAGCGCTTTCACAGCGTAGATTGAGGCCCGCTTGTCGATGAACAGGCCCGCCGTCCAGTTACCCCGGCTCATATATCCCGGAATTTCCATGATCAGTCCCAGATTGAGGCCGGAAAGATCGACATCGCCGAAGTGACCGGCATCGACCCGGAATCCCGCCCAGGTCTGACAATACCCCTCGGTCGGAGGGTGATTTCCAAGCGACAACACGCATGGGCAAAAGACTGTGCAATTGCAGGATAGGACGAGCTCACCGGTCAGAGCCCAGGATTGATCAGTCATTTACAATGTTCCCTGTGTCTGCAGGATCAAGATTAAGAACAGTCCGAGCGCCCACACAAGCAATATTGCACCGGCAAGATAGGTTGTCACATGATTTGCCGCCTGTTTCTCAGCGGTGGTGAACACCGCAAGCAAAGCCATCCAGAAAACATTGGCAAGACCGACGGCGAACATCACCAACATCAGCGCCCAACAACAGCCAAGGCACCAGAGCCCCTGTTCTATCCCAAGGCGGTAGACCGTTGCCGGCCTGACGCTCCAGCGTGAAAACAACATGGAAAACGGATTTCGGCACTTTTTCAGGCAGGCGTCCTTGAGACCGCTGAACTGGTAAAGCCCGGCGCCCAGCAGAGCCACTCCTCCGGCCAACAGAGAACCGGCACCGAGACCTGAACCATTGCCAGTGGACATACGTTGAAAAAACATCGATGCGGCGGCAAAAACAACGGCGGCAACCAACCACACCGTCAGATAACCAGCCACCAGAACCAGCGGATGAACCACCGGTTTTTGCTCCCGCCTGGCTGTATCGGCGATCTCACAATAGGTTCGAATCATCGGTGCAGCGGACGGAAGCATCATTGCCAGCGCCATGAGGAACCACATGGCAACCAGCGCCAGTCCCTGAGGAATGGTTGCCGCGGCAGCAAACGATGGGTTGAGGCAGAGTTGAAAAAAAGTATCCAGAAAGGGCGGCAAAGCAATATCGGGCAGACTTTCAAGCAAGGCGGCGCCCGGCCCGAACTTGCCGAGAGTAAAGGTTTTTGCGGCCCGGATTCCCATCCCGAGCAAAATGGCCCAGGAAAGAACGATCAGTGAGATCAACAGCCCATAGGTCACGATACGCTTTTGCACGACGATGCCCACGGTCGCCCGCCCGGCCAGATCTAGATTGCCAAAGCTGTCCCCGTCGTCACTCATGTCACTGCCTGTGAGCCAATTCGTCCCATTGCATGCCAACTCCCTGCCCTGCCATATAGTGCACGAACAGCGGGTCTGGAAACCAGACCATTTGCGGTTTTTGAAAGGGCATCGAGGCCGTGCCAGAGACACATCAAAGCGAGATACTGGTCGCCGGCACCGGGCCCGCGGGCCTGATCGCGGCGCTCGCCTTTGCCGACCAGGGTTTCAGGGTTCTGCTTGCGGGGCCCGAACCGAACGACCGGGATGAGCGAACGACGGCACTGATGATGCCGGCGGTACGGTTTTTGCAGGACCTTCACGACATGACCGGTCTTGTCGATGACGCCGCGCCGCTCAAGACCATGCGGATAGCGGATGCGACCTCACGCCTCATCCGCAGCCCGTTTGTCAGCTTCAATGCCTCAGAAATCGGCGAAGACGCTTTTGGTTTCAACTTCACCAACCGATCACTGAACCGGCAGTTGGCGCATGCTGTTGGAGCCAACACTTCAATCTTCCGGCAGCACGGTTTCATCTCGAAATGGAAACCGGGAGAGCAAAATGTCGCTGTCGAATTTGACGACGGCACCGGAACGGAAGCGAAGCTGGCGGTCGCGGCGGATGGCCGGAACTCTCCTGCGCGCGCTGCGATTGAGATCGCAACACGCCGAATGGATTATCGCCAATCGGCTTTTGTGACCGATTTCGAGCACGAACTCGACCATGAGAATGCTTCAACCGAGTTTCACACCGATACCGGCCCGTTTACCCAGGTTCCCCTGCCCGGCAAACGATCAAGCCTGGTATGGATGGTCCGGCCGGAAACCGCAGACGAACTGATGGCAATGGATGCGGCTGCGCTGTCCCGGGCGATCGAAGACAAAATGCAATCCATGCTCGGGAAGGTGAAAGCCGGAACGGCGCGCCAAGTCTATCCGCTCTCGGTTCTGCTCGCACATTCTTTTGCCAGAAAACGGGTTGCCCTAATCGGGGAAGCCGCGCATGTGTTTCCGCCAATCGGCGCTCAGGGGCTCAATCTCGGCATTCGCGACGTCGGCGACCTGATATCAGCCGTGAAAGCCAAACCCGACGATCCCGGTTCTGCTGACGTGCTGGCTCACTACAACCGCCTGCGTCGCCCCGATATTCTTGCCAGGACCGGATCGGTACATCTTCTCAATCAATCGCTGCTGTCGGACATGCTGCCGGCACAGATCGCTCGCCGTGTCGGTCTGTCTCTTTTGGACGCGTTTGCACCGTTACGCGGATTATTCATGCGTGAAGGCATGCATCCCGGCAGCGGCTTTCAGCATTTCAAATCAGCCGCTCGGGAACAGATCCGGCGGTAGCAGTTCTCCGGTGATCAGAAATAGCAATGCCGTGACGGTGACGACGGAACCGATCGTCGTCACAAGAATGCTTGCCGATGCGCGTTCGACCCAGACACCATATTGCTGAGCGATGACGAAAACATTCGTTGCTGTAGGCAGAGCTGCCAGAAGGACGGCGGAAAACATCCAGACTGGTGAAAAATCACCGACCCAGCTCAGTACAAGATAGCAGATGATCGGGTGGATAATCAGTTTGATCACGGTGATCGGCAGCAATTCACGCGGCATTCGCCTGATTGGCCGAAGTGCCAGTGTCACTCCCATGGCAAAAAGTGCACAGGGAGCGGCAGCGCGCGCCAGATATTCCAGCAGTTGTTCCACCGGCACCGGAGGTCTGACTTCGAAATAGGCAGCAGAGACACCGATGGCGGTGGCGATTATGAAAGGATGCAACACGATTTTTCTGACAACATCATAGAGCAGCCGACTGGCACGGCGGGGATCATCGCCGGCCAATGCCATCAATGTCGGCGCAACAGCAAAATGCATGATGTTTTCGAAACAGAAGATCAGCGCGACCGGGACAGCGGCTTGGTCGCCGAAAACCAGCAACGCAAGTCCGGGCCCCATGTAACCGATATTGCCATATGCCGCAGACAGACCCTGGATGGTGCTCTCAGCCACGTTGCCACGGGTTCGTATTGTGGCAATCAGGAACATCAAAGCGAACATGATGTAGGTACTGAGGACCGAGCCGGCGATGAAACTCCACTCCGAGAGCTTCTCAAAGGGGGTTTTTGCAAGCAGTTGGAAAAACAATGCCGGCAGTGCGAGGTAGATGACAAACGTGTTCATCCAACCGAGCGCCTCGGCTGGTTGCCTGGTGATTCTGGCGACCAGGAATCCCAGAAAAATCAATCCAAATAGCGGGAGTACAAGACCGACGACGTCTGACATCTCAGAGCATATCTTGTTTATGCGGAAGCATTTGATGGGCCAGATCGGTTTGCTCGCCTAGGCGCGGAGCGCCGCGCGATGTGGTGCATCGGGCAAGCTTGGCAACGACGCCGACGAACCGATATGGACCACCGAAGGCTGGATTTACGCGCCCGCTGGACTGCGTTGCGCTCCAATTGTGGTCATTAAGACCACGGCATGGAACGCGCCTTGCCAGCAAACCCGTAAATCCAGTCAAATGATTCCGTATAAACAAGATGTGCTCTCACCTGAGAATGTTTACCTCAAATCCGCTAACTTGCTCAGGTAGGCCACGTCAATCCAACGAAGGGATTGATTTGGCGGCGGTGCTGCGCCACATACAGCCTGAAAGGTGAACATCAATGGGGCAGATGAAACAGGCCAAGTTTGAGATCGGACAGGTTGTCCGGCACCGGAAGTTTCCGTTTCGCGGCGTGATCTATGACGTCGATCCGGTGTTCGATAACACCGAGGAATGGTACGAATCCATCCCGGCCGAAATTCGCCCGCGCAAGGATCAGCCTTTTTATCATCTGCTTGCCGAAAATGATGAGACTGAATACGTCGCCTATGTATCGGAGCAGAACCTGCTGCCCGACGAGAGCGGCGAACCCGTCCGCCATCCGCAGATCAGCGAGTTCTTCGAAAAGACCGATGATGGCCGATACGAGCCGAAAAGATCGGCGCACCACTAACGCTTCAGTCGTTTTCGAACAATCCCGCTTTTGCTGCAAGGCCTGCCATGGCTCCACCGATCATCGGTGCGGCGATGTAGAGCCACAGCTGGCCAATGGCGGTTGCTCCGGCAAACAGTGCCGGACTAATGGAGCGCGCCGGGTTCAGTGACGTGCCGGATACCGGATAGAACGCAATATGGAGCGCCACCAGTGTCAGGCCGATAACCAGCCCGGAGAGCATGGTCGCGTGTTTTTTACTGGTGACACCGAGAAAGACGGTCACAAAGACAAACGTCACGACAACCTCGGTTATGAAAGCCGCGCCTGTCCCAAAACCGTTTTCGGGATCCCAGCCGCTCTGCCCAAAACCCGAGGCGGAAATATCGTAACCACCGGCTTTGTCCGCGACAATCACATAGAGCACGATCGAGGCAATGATGGCTCCGGCAATCTGGGCGATCATGTAGGGCAAGACGTCCTTTGCAGGCAGTCTGTCGGCAAGAAATACCCCTAAAGTCACGGCCGGGTTGAGATGCGCGCCGGAAACCGGCCCGACGGCATAGGCCATGGCAACCCATGCGATACCAAACGAAAACCCGACACCAAACGCGCCTGCAGGAACAATACCGCCAAAACCCCCGGTGACCACCGACGCGCAACCGATAAGAACAAGACAAAATGTGCCGAAAATCTCGGCAATATATGATTTCATTATTGTTACCTCATGCCCCGTCTACTGGTTCAAGCACAGCAACTGCCAACGGTAAGAAATACGCCGCATTCATGCGAAATTGAAGCATTTATGAGACGGCAATTTCTCCTTGTTTCGCTTCATGTTTCCCCAAAGTGTCCTGCCACAGCTGTTCCGTTTTTTTAGTTTTGGCAGCCAACTCGACTTTCAATTCGCCGACAAACTCACTTATCGCCGGTGTCCGGCGGCGTCCGTGAGACATGATGCCGAACTGGCGGTGAGGTCCCGGTAAACGAAATGGCAGCAAACTAACCTCCCCCGCCGCCACCAGACCGGCGACGACCAAATTTGGCAGAACCGTGAGAGCGTCGGTTGAAAGCAATGACATGCGAACAGCTCCGGCAGAAGAACTTTCCAAGGCCATGCGCTTGAGGTGTGAAACGCCCGATGCAAGCAGGGATGCACGCATGTCCTGATAGAGGTTGCTGTTGCGGCTATGCGAGATCCAACTGGCTTGAGCAAGCATCTCGACCGATATGTGCGGGGCCGCGAGATAGGGATGCCCTGGCCGGCAGGCGATGACGTTTCTGTCAAAAAACTGGGCCTCGATGTTCAGTTCGCTGCTTTCAAGTATCTCCACTGGACCAACGACGACATCAAGCTGGTCATCCACCAGCATTTCACGCAGTCCATGTGCGTAATTGACCTGCAGCACGATATGCACGCCGGGCGCAGTATTCAGCCGTCGACCGATGAACTCTCCTATCACCCGCTCGGCAAAAAACGGCGGAGCACCAATTCTGACCTCACCCTGTTGCCCTGTCGACGAGCGGTTGGCTATCGCCGACGCTTGCTCGGCAGCCGAGCGGATGTTGCGTCCCTGCTCGGCCAGGCTGAGACACAATTCCGTCGGCACAAGCGCCTTGCGCCGGGATGTGAACAGAGCGCCGCCAAGCCGGTTTTCAAGATCCGTCAATAATCGGCTCAACGCCGGTTGGCTGGTGTTCAATTGCCGCGCTGCGACCGTCAGGGACCGCTTGTCTACGATTTCCGCCAGTTGAATAAGATGTCGTGGATCCAGTTTCACAGGGCCTCCTCACATATCAGTATGATATGTATAGCTTGGAAAATACAATTTCACATCATCTCGTGCCAATCCTATTCTGCCCGCGAAACGGGCGCTCAATCAGATCGTCGTCATGTTGGGAGGAATATCATGCGCTGGATATCAAGATTTGCGGCGACAATTGGAATTGCCGCGGTGGCTGCGATTTCAAGCGGTCAAGCCGAAGCCGCGACACGTCTGCTGGTAAATTGTTTCTGGCCGCCCCAACACTATGTCTGCAAATCAGTGCTACCAACCTGGGGGAAATGGGTCGAGGAAGCCACAGAGGGCCGGGTGAAAATCTCCATCCCGCCTAAATCCGTTGCCGCACCGCCCGAGCAATGGGACGCGGTGGCAAAGGGAATTGCGGACGCCGCACCGCAATTCAACGGATTTATCCAGAACCGGATTACCGGCCCGTTGGTGGCGATGAACCCCTTCATCGCCACGGTCGACGCGCAGGCAATGTCGTCGGCACTCTGGGAAACCTACCAGAAGTATTTTCCGGACGAGTATGACGGCGTCCACCTGCTCTCCATGTGGGTCATCACTCCGGCCGAACTCTACAGTCAGACAGACAAGCCGCTGAATTCGATCGAAGACTTGAAGTCGCGGAAGATCTGGGCGCTGCCCGGGACACTTGCCCTGACCATGAAAAATGTTGGTGCAGGTGTTGTCGCTGGCCCCGCTGTTCAGGCCAATGAAATTATCTCCCGCGGTGTGGTAGACGCCCATGTCGGCCTCAGCCCGACTGCCGTCCGCGACTTTCAGGTCATTCCCTACACAAAATCCATGACGAAGTTCAAAAAGCGCATTTATTCGACCAGCTTTTCCTTCTTCGTCAACGAGGACAAATGGGCTGAAATTTCTCCCGAGGATCAGGCAAAGATCACTGCTGTCAGCGGAAAAAAGTTTGCCCGCATGGCATCGGAACACTGGATGCGCAAAGATGCGACGGCATTGGAGGAGTTCAAAAAGGCCGGCATCAAGATCATTGATGCTGATCCTGCATTTGAGGCGGCGCTGGCAGAAGCTGCTGAGCCGTTCAAGAAAAAATGGCTTGCCAAAATGGAGAGCAAGGGCCTCGACGGTCAGGGCGCGTATGATTTCTACATCAAGCGGATTCAAGAATTGTCAAAGGGCAACTGAACCCGGATAAGATCGTAATATGCACCAGCACTCAAATGCGCGCGCAGTGCTAAAACAGACGTTGCGCGCGCTTGAAGTTGTCTCGGCCATTCTGCTGTTTGTCATGATGGTCCTGACATTCGCTGATGTCATTGGACGATATGTATTCACAGCTCCGATCTACGGGGCAGCCGAGATGGTGCAATTTCTTCTGGCGATGACAATTTTCGCCGGGCTTGGCCTGGTGAATGCGCATGACCAGCATATCGTTGTGGAATTGTTCGAACCAGCGCTCGACCGCTATTTCGCCAGGACGAGGCGAGTGATCGTGCAGTTGTTTTCAGTAATGGTAATGGCCATCATAGCGTTCGAGCTGACAAATTTTGCAATCGAAGCGCAACAACAAGAAAAAGCGACAGTTGTGCTTGAATGGCCACTCGTCGTGGTCGCCGGTACAGTCGCCTTTTTCTCGGCATTGAGTCTCGTTCTGCAAATTGCCGGGTTGCTTATCGGAGAAGAGACCTCGGCAGCCGACCATCAGGGTGGTGCGCTTTGACGACCGCCCTGATCGGGTTCGCCGCCTTGATCCTGATGTGTTTCTTCGGGTTCCGCGTGGGTTTCGCGACACTGTTCGTCGGTCTCGTCGGATTTGCGTTTGAACGCGGCTGGTCCGCTGCGTTTGCGATGACAGGTTCGCAGATCATGGACGACGCGATGAACTACAATCTCAGCGTCATTCCGCTTTTTGTGCTGATGGGTGTTTTCATCTACCGCGCCGATATCTCAAAGGACCTTTATCAGGCCGCCTATTCCGGCCTTGGCGGATTTCGGGGTGGACTGGCGTTATCAACCGTCGTCGCATGCGCAGGATTTTCGGCCGTATGTGGCTCGTCGCTGGCAACGGCGGCGACCATGACCAAGGTGGCAATGCCGCCAATGCGCAAATACGGCTATCAGGACAGCCTGGCATCCGGGACAATCGCCGCAGGGGGAACGCTGGGCATCATGATCCCGCCGTCGGTGCCCCTCGTCATTTACGGCATCGTAGCGGAGCAGGACATTGGCAAGCTGTTCATTGCCGGCGTCCTGCCCGGCATATTGCTGGTGGCGCTTTTCATGGGGGCTGTTGCCGTCACCGTCCGCCACAACCCGGAAGCCGGGCCTGCCGGCGACCCTCTTCCTGCAGAAGACGTTCGTCGCGCATTGCGCTCGGTATGGCCGGTTCTGGGATTGTTTGTGGTCGTGCTCGGCGGCATTTACGGCAGCATTTTCACGCCTACGGAAGCTTCGGGAATCGGCGCCTTTGGCGCCGCGGTCATTGCCCTGTCGCGTGGTCATCTGTGGAAGCTGACGGAGTGGAAGGACGCGTTGGTCGAAGCGGTCAAAACGACATCCACCCTTTTCATTGTCATATTTGGCGCCCTGGTTTTTGCCCAGTTCATCAATCTTTCCGGGATGCCATATGACCTGCTCGATCTGATCGACGAACTGAAGCTTTCACCGACCGGTCTGGTCATCGCGGTCGCCATCATTGCCGTCCTCATGGGAATGGTTTTTGAGTCCATCGGCATCCTGTTGCTGTTGGTCCCGGTCTTCCTCCCGTCTCTCTATGATGCGGGTGTCGACATGATCTGGTTCGGCATCATTGTTGTGCTGGTGACCGAACTCGGCCTGATCACGCCGCCCATCGGAATGAACGTCTTTGTGGTGAAATCGGTGATGCCGGACATTGAACTCGGCGCCATCTTCAAAGGCGTTGTTCCATTCATTGCAGCCGATGTATTGGCGCTGATCCTGGTGTTTCTTGTCCCTGGCATCGCCGTCTGGCTGCCGGCATTGATGCGATAAACCGGCCCGGGAACCTGAAAACATGCAAATTCGAGGATGCTATTGATGAGTTCAAAGGTGAAGAACATTCTCTTCATAATGGCCGACCAGCTGCGGTGGGATTATCTGTCCTGCTATGGTCATCCGACGCTAGATACGCCGAATATCGACAAGCTGGCGGAAATGGGCGTCCGGTTTGATCGGGCCTATGTTCAATCGCCGGTCTGCGGTCCATCGCGGGCCTCCTATTACACCGGCCGGACGGTGTTCAGCCACGGCGCCACCTGGAACCGCGTGCCGTTGCCGATTGGTGAAATGACGATCGGAGACTATCTGCGTCCCTTGGGGATACAGACCGCAGTTGTCGGCAAAACACACATGATGCCGGATCGTGATGGCATGAGCCGATTTGGTCTGACTGAAGATACCGAGATCGGCATCCAGGTTTCGCAACCGGGATTTGATCCATATGAGCGCGACGACGGGCTGCATCCAGATGAGTTGCTGAAACGCAAGGGCGGTAAGTTGCGTTACAATGATTGGCTGCGCAAACAGGGCTACGACGCGGAAAACCCCTGGAATGAATTCGCCAATTCGGCGGAAGGTCCGAATGGTGAAGTGCTTTCGGCATGGGACCTCAGGAATTCAGCAAAACCGGCCCGTGTCGACAGGAAGCATTCCGAAACGGCCTATATGACGATGCGCGGCATCGAATTCATGGAGGAGATGGGTGACCGGCCGTGGCTGTTGCATCTTTCCTATATCAAACCACACTGGCCCTATATCGCGCCGGCGCCCTATCACAGCATGTTCGGGCCAAACAGCTTTCTGCCGCCCTGCCGCTCGGATAGCGAGCGTCAGGATCCGAATCCCGTGTTCGACGCATTCATGAACATGCAGGTTTCCAAGACCTTCTCGCGCGACGAAGTCCGTGAAACCGTTCTGACCGGATATATGGGCCTGATAAAGGAAATTGATGATCACGTTGGCCGAACACTCGACTACCTCGAAAAATCCGAGCGCATGAAGGATACCATGATCGTATTCACTTCCGATCATGGCGACTATCTTGGCGATCACTGGATGGGTGAAAAGGAATTGTTCCACGAACAATCCGTACGTGTGCCATTGATAATCTATCACCCCGACGAGCGCGCCAACGCCACCCGCGGGTCGGTCAATACAGATTTCGTCGAAGCAATAGATCTCGTGCCGACATTCATTGATGCCACCGGCGCGGAGCCGCCATCACACAGACTTGAGGGCCGTTCCATCCAACCGTTGCTGTTGGGAGAACGACAAGAAGCGGCACGCGATCACGTCTTCAGCGAAATCGACTACGCGTTCTACGCCGCGCGCGACATACTTGACGTCGGGCCAGCCGATGCCCGCGGTTACATGATAAGGACCGACCGATGGAAATACATCCATTTCAAAGGATTTCCACCACAGCTGTTTGATCTGGAGAACGACCCCGATGAGTTTGAAGACATCGGCAGAACACCCGGTTACGAACCGGTGCGTGAGGAACTGAAAGAAATCCTATTCGAGCGCCTCCTGGATCGAAAGAACCGCGTCACAATGACCGACCAGGAAGTTCTCAATATGCGACAGGACGAAAGTAAGGGCGGAATCGTTATCGGTCGTTGGTAACTTCTGATTGCGGCATCAAATGAAAAAGGCGGAGCCAAGCCCCGCCTTTTGAAAATTCCATGAAACCGGAACGATCAGTTGGATTGCTGCTGTTTGGCCTTTTCCTGTTCGGCCCGCAGTTTCTTTTCAAACTCGCCCTTGCGCTTCTCCAGTTCAGACTGAAGCTTCTGCTGGCGGTCCTGGATGTCAGACTGTTTCAGAGCCGGTCCGTCATAGGCCTGGGTGAATCCAGCCAGGGAAATCTTGATCGGGTTGGGTTTGTTCTGGAAGTTGACCGAGGTCAGCGTCAGTTCCCCACCCTTCTTCAGCGAAGCCACCAGTTTGTCATTCATCGCTGCTTCGGCGACACAGCGGTCCGGGAAACAAAGGGCGTAGTCGATCTTCTGGGCTTTCGCACCATCGATCTGCATGCCAATGCCCGGCAGGATCAACCGTCCGGTGGGAACGGAAATCTGGAATACCTTGCGGTTCACCTTTCCCTTGATTTCGATCAGGCTGATGCCGGTGATCATCTGCCCCGTATCAGCCATAACGATGTTCTGGACATTGCAGATATCGTTGTCTGCCTGTTTCGAACACACTTTGAACCAGCCCTGCGGAATCTGCTGCGCGGCGGCGGGCGCCAGGCCTGAGGCGATCAGACCGACTGCTCCGGCAACTGCGAACATCACGCGGGAAGCAACGGATTTCCTGCTCTTCATCAATTGAATTCCTCTTTTTTCAACCGGCAAGCGGTCTCAGATACAAATCTCTTCCAAGCTCATTGTTGCCCAATTGGGGCGACAGAATGGCCGTTGGAGCGGGTGTTACACCGCAATCCCGTACGAATCCAGCCCCGATGACCGTGCTTTGGCCAATAGATTCGATTATGGTTTTCGACGCAGCGACGCGTGGAGCCCAGTCTGCCGGGCATGATAGGGTCCAGATGCGAATCATGGGTGTTTGAAACCGAACCGGAGAAATCGCTTTGCGTCCCATCCTGCTGCTCACACTGGCTCTTGCCGCGAGCCTGATTGCACTCCCCCAGACATCTTTTGCAGAGGCGCAACATGCCATCTCGATGCATGGCGACCCACAACTCAAACCCGGTTTTACCAACTTTCCCTATGTCAATCCGGATGCCCCCAAGGCAGGCCGCATAAATTATGGTCTGCAAGGCACCTTCAACAGCCTGAATCCATTCATCGTGCAGGGAGATGCAGCCAGCGGCCTGTTCGACAGCACCTATGGCTACAATGTCTTTGAGAGCCTCATGGCGCGCTCCCGCGACGAGGCATTCACGCTCTATCCACTGATCGCTGAAAAGGTGGAGACGGACACAGAGAGAACCTTTGTCGAGTTCACGCTCGATCCGCGCGCTCGGTTTTCGGATGGAGAACCGATAACCCCGGAAGATGTGATTTTCTCGATGGAACTGTTGCGGGATAAAGCCAGACCGCTTTACCGGCGATGGATCGGGCTTGTCGACCGGATTGAGAAAGTCGGCGAGCGAGGCGTACGGTTCACATTTGGCAGCGAAGCGGACCGGGAATTGCCGCTTTTGCTGGCGCTGCTGCCGATCTTGCCGAAACACGCCATCGACGCCGATGCATTCGACAAATCCAGCCTTGAGCCGATGACGGCGTCCGGACCGTATCGCATTGACCGTGTGGAACCGGGTGAACTGGTCGTTTTGAAACGCAATCCGGACTACTGGGCCAGAGATATCCCCTCCAAGCGCGGCTTTGACAATTACGACGAGATTCGTATCACCTATTTTCGCGACGAAAACACGATGTTCGAGGCGTTCAAGAAGGGTCTTGTTGACATCTATCTGGAGAATGATCCGGGGCGTTGGTCGAACGGCTATGACTTCCCCGCTGTCTCGGATGGAAAAATCATCAAAGGAGATTTCACGACCGGCCTTCCTTCGGGGATGTACGGCTTTGTCTTCAATTCGAGGCGGGCAGTGTTCCAGGATCGGGCCGTGCGCGAAGCATTGAGCAAGCTGTTCGATTTCGAGTGGGCGAACAAGAACCTGTTTTTCGATGTCTACACCCGGACCAGGAGTTTCTTCGATGGTTCAGAACTTGCCGCCAGCAGCAATCCCGCAGACGAGCTGGAAAAAAAGCTGCTTGCTGACTATCCTGACAGCGTGACGCCCGATGTGTTGACAGGCGAATATGCACCGCCGGTTTCGGACGGTTCGGGCCGGGACCGCAAGTTCCTGAAAGAAGGTTTCAATGCCCTTCGAAAGGCCGGCTTCAATCTGAAAGACCGCAGGTTGACCGGTCCAGATGGCAAGCAATTGTCCTTTGAGTTGTTGTTGCGCGGCAAATCGGGGCAGCAATTGGCGGTCGCCTGGCAGCGAACCCTTGGAAAAATCGGAATTGAAATGTCGATCCGGAGTGTCGACAGCGCGCAGTATCTGCAGCGTCAGCAGACCTACGACTACGACATGATTCTGATGCGTTACTTTTCGTCTCTCTCACCCGGTGCTGAACAAATCGGCCGGTGGGGATCCAACTCGAGGGACGCTGACGGAACCTACAATTTTGCCGGGGTTGCCGACCCCGCCGTCGATGCGATGATCGCACATTTGATGAATGCCCGTGACCGCAGAGAGTTTGTCAGCGCGGTGCGCGCTTATGATCGCGTTTTGTTGTCTGGCGCCTGGGTCGTGCCGCTTTATCATCGGAACGAGAAATGGGTGGCACGGCGCAAATTCATCGAGCATCCGGAAAACACGCCACTCTACGGCCCGCAGTTTCAGACCTGGTGGTCGACCGCGGAATAGGTTCGGGAAAAGTTGCCATGAGCGAAGCAGCCGAATTGCACACCGAAAAACTGCAGATAGACGTGGTGTCGGACGTGATGTGTCCGTGGTGTTATATCGGCCAAAAACGACTCGAAAAGGCGATGGCGACCCTGCCCAAGGTGCCCGTCGAGATTCGCTGGCGACCGTTTCAACTCGATCCGACACTGCCGGCCGGCGGCAAGGATCGCAAAACCTATCTCAGTGAAAAATTCGGCGGTGAGGAACAGGCGCAATCGATTTATGCGAACATCAAGACGGCGGGGAATGCGGAAGACATCGAGTTTGACTTCGAGGCGATCGCGGTATCGCCGAACACACTTGATGCCCATCGCCTCATACGCTGGGCCGGTGCGCTGGGATATGATGTGCAGGACAAGGTCGTGCGCAGATTGTTTGCATTGTTTTTCGAACAGGGGATCAACATCGGTCAGCATACCGTCCTGATAGATGTCGCCAGGGATTGCGGCATGGACGCATCGATCGTGGAGTCACTACTAGTGACCGATGCCGATGTTGAGGCCGTCAAATCCGAAATCGCGACCGCCAACCGCATGGGGATCAACGGTGTTCCCTGTTTCGTCATCGACAACAAATACGCCGTGATGGGGGCACAAGATCCGGGTGCCCTCGCCGATGCGATCCGAAAAGTCAGTGAAGCCAAATTGTCTGGCGAGACTCCCTGAATTCGTTCGGGTTCAAGCCGCCTCAGGCCGCACAAGCCTGGTCAATTGAGTCATGATCACAGCGGCGCCTGCAAGCCGTTTTTCCGGCGTCGGCCAGTCGCGGATAAAGACGACACTCTGATCGGGTCTTATCTTGGCCAGCGACCTCTGTTCGGCGATCATTGCCACCAGTGCCGCCGGATTACTGAATTCATTGTTGCGAAATCCAACCACGACACCTTTCGGTCCGGCGTCAAGTTTTGCGACATTGGCCCGGCGGCAAAGCGCCTTGATATAGACGATCTTCAACAGGTGTTCGACTTCTTCGGGCAAAGGTCCGAACCGGTCGATCAATTCTGCACCGAACCCGTCAATCTCACCTGCATCTCTCAACTCACCAAGCCGCCGGTATAGCCCGAGCCGTAATTGAAGGTCCGGCACGTAAGTTTCCGGGATCATCACGGCAAGCCCGATCGTGATCTGCGGAGACCAGTTTCCGTCAGTTTCGCTGCCGGTTCCCTTCAGTTCCGCAACGGTTTCTTCCAGCATCTGCTGGTAGAGTTCGTAGCCGACCTCGCGAATGTGCCCTGATTGCTCCTCACCAAGCAGATTGCCGGCACCGCGATGGTCAAGATCATGGCTGGCAAGCTGGAAACCCGCGCCCAGCGTATCGAGCGACTGCAACACTTTCAGCCGGCGCTCGGCTGTTGCGGTCAATGTCCGGTTTGCCGGCAGAGTCAGCAATGCGTAGGCCCTGAGTTTGGAACGGCCGACCCGCCCTCGCAGCTGGTACAATTGCGCCAGGCCAAACATATCAGCCCGGTGAACCACCAGCGTGTTTGCCGAAGGTATGTCCAGCCCCGATTCGACAATTGTCGTCGACAGCAAAACATCATACTTGCCGTCATAGAAGGCGTTCATAATGTCATCGAGCTCGCCCGGCGCCATGCGCCCATGGGCGGTCGCGACTTTCAATTCGGGAACCGTTTCGGCCAGGAAACTGCGCACGTCGTCGAGATCGGAAATACGCGGAACGACATAAAAACTCTGACCGCCACGATATCGCTCCCGCAACAGTGTTTCGCGAATGACCAATCCGTCAAAAGGCGAAATGAATGTGCGAACTGCAAGCCGGTCGGCCGGTGCCGTGGTGATCAGCGAGAGCTCGCGCACACCGGTCAAAGCCAGTTGAAGTGTTCGGGGAATCGGGGTGGCCGACAATGTCAGCACATGAACATCGCTCTTCAGTTCTTTCAGCCGTTCCTTGTGTTTGACGCCAAAATGCTGCTCTTCGTCGATAATGAGCAAGCCCAGGCTCCTGAATTCGATCGAATTGGCCAGAAGCGCATGTGTGCCGATAACGATGTCCTGCGTGCCGTCGGCAAGCGCCTGCTTGGTGGCAGCGGCCTCCTTGGCTCCGACCAGCCGCGACAGTTGGCCAACCTTGACCGGCAGTCCCGAAAAGCGCTCCCGGAAGGTTGCGTAGTGCTGGCGCGCCAGCAGCGTTGTCGGAACCACTATGGCCGTTTGAAGCCCTTCCATGGCGGTCACGAAGGCTGCCCTTAACGCAACTTCGGTCTTCCCGAAACCGACATCACCACATATCAATCGGTCCATCGGCCGGCCGGCTGAAAGATCGCCGAGAACCGCGTCGATCGCCGATTGCTGGTCTTCCGTTTCGTCATAGGGGAACCGAGCAGAAAACTCGCCATAAACACCATCAGGCGGCGACAACACCGGCGCGCCGCGCATTTCACGCTCAGCGGCAATCCGGATCAGGTGACCTGCCATCTCCAGCAGACGTTTCTTAAGTTTGGCCTTGCGGGACTGCCAGGCCACGCCGCCGAGCTTGTCGAGGGTCGCAATGGCCTCTTCTGATCCATAACGCGACAGCAGCTCGATGTTTTCGACCGGCAAAAACAGTCGGTCATCTCCGGCATAGTGGAGTTCGAGACATTCATGCGGAGCCCCGGCCGCCTCAATGGTTCGAAGCCCGATGAAACGCCCAATACCATGATCGACATGGACGACAATATCGCCGGATGACAACGCCGCGGCTTCCGAAAGAAAATCGGCGGCGCGGCGTTTTTTGCGCGACTGCCGGACCAGGCGGTCGCCAAGAATGTCCTGCTCGGCAACGAAAACCAAATCCGGCGTTGAGAAGCCGGTTTCCAGAGGCAGTTCAGCAAAACCGGTTGATGTACCGTTCAGCCCACCCACTGCCGACAGATCCGCAATGACCGCCGTCGTGCCGATATTGTGCTCTTCAAGAATTTGACGCAAACGGTCGACTGAACCCTCGGTCCAGCCGGCAACAACAACCTTCCGACCGGCCTGGCGTTCTTCCTTGATGTGCGAAACAACCCGATCGAAGACGTTGATATTCGGATCAGCTCTCTCGCCTGCAAAATTATGTCCCGAACTGGAATTGGCATGAAACGCGTCGTGTTTTCCGGCATCCGGCCGGGAAAACGGTGTCAGTTCAATTCTTGTCCGATCACCAAGCGCGGATTCCACTGCATCGGGATCGAGAAAAAGCGCGTCCGGATGTACCGGTTGATAGGGTATGGCTTCGCCGATCTGACTCCCGTCAGACTGGAGTTTACGAGCTTCATAGTGATCGAGGATCAGTTTATGGCGCTCGGTTATCGCCTCTTTGGTGAGATGATCGAACACCACCGGCGCGTCGGGCAAGTAGTCGAAGATCGTTTCCAGCCGCTCGTAGAACAGTGGCAGCCAATGCTCCAGCCCGGCAAAGCGACGCCCCTCGCTGACAGCCTGGTACAGCGCGTCCTCACGGGAAGGAACGCCGAACATTTCGACATATTGCCGGCGAAAGCGGTTGATTGTCTTTTCACCAAGGGTCACTTCGCTCATCGGCTGAAACGATACGTCTCGCCGCTGGCCGGTCGTACGTTGGGTTGAAGCATCAAATGCGCGAATCGACTCCAGCGTATCGCCAAAAAAGTCTAACCTCAGCGGTTCATTGGCGCCTGGGATGAAAAGATCAAGAATACCACCCCTGACCGCGTATTCTCCGACTTCCCGAACGGTTGGGGTGCGTTCGAACCCATTGTTCTCAAGCCGCGCGACCAGCCCTTTCATGTCAATCTGGGCACCTGGACGGGCTTCGAACACATGATCGGAAACAACGTCTCTCGGCGGCATGCGTTGCAACAGGGCATTGGCAGTGGTCAGAACAACGGCGGGATGAGGTTCTTGCTGCAGCGCGATCATTGCAGCAAAGGCATCCAGCCGGCGGGCTGCGGTATCGGCGCCGGGTGAAACACGGTCGTAAGGAAGGCAATCCCAACCGGGTAACGTGAGACATGGCAAGGATGGATTGACGAATGCCAACGCCCGCGCCAGGCCCGGCAAACGCTGTCCATCACGGATGACAAAAACAATCGGTCCGCCGCCGGTCTCGGCGGCAATCCGGTCCACAACGAAGGCCTCATAGCCGTCGGCAACGCCATCGACGGTGAACGCCCCTTTCCGTCCGGGTTCAAACCCGATAACTGGAAGCAATTTCATGATCCTTTGCCTTCAGCTTGCCCTGGCTGAGCGGGAGGCAAGGATTTTTGCGAACACGGTAGTGTCGTAGCGAACCGGCACAGGCTCCTGGCCAACAATCCATTTCAGCACATCGGTGTCCGGAGCTTCCATCAAGCGTTCGAATTGCTGCAGTTCGTCGAGCGAAAGTGTCGCGATTTCACCATCGGCGAATTCGCCAAGAATGAGATCAAGTTCGCGCAAGCCCCTATGCCAGGCGCGAAACAGCGCCCGGCGACGTTGCTTGTCGAGATTCGACATTTGCTGACCGGTTTCGGTCATTTTCCGGCAACTCCATCTAACCGGCGGGCTATACCTTGGATGAGCAACGCTGTCAGCCTTGCATCCAAGGAATCTGAAAATAATACCAACAGCGCTTGATAGAGACTCATCTGATGGGACACAATCAGCGACCATAGGAATAAGCTGCCCCACATGCGCCCTTCTCTGCTTGATCCGCTTTTCGCACCGGCCACTTCGCTGACCGGTGTCGGGGCGAAAATCGCCGCACTTTTGACGAGAGTGCTGCCGTCGGTTCTTGAAGATCGGGAACCACGTGTCGGCGATCTGCTTTTCGTCCTGCCACACTCGATCATCGACCGGCGCAGCAGACCGGGAATTGCTAATGCGGTCGAGGGCGCAATCGTCACTCTCGACCTGCATGTCGACCAGCACATGCCGGCGCCGCCAGGCAGAAAGAACGTTCCACACCGCGTGCTCGCTCACGATGATACTGGTGACATCACGCTGGTGTTCTTCCACGCCAAACGACCGTGGTTGGAAAACGCCATGCCGATTGGCGAGGATATCGTCGTCAGCGGCAAGCTGGAATGGTTCAATGATCGTCCGAATATGGTCCACCCCGATCATATCGCATTGGCAAGCGAGGCCGATACGTTGCCGTTGCTGGAGCCGGTATACCCTTTGACCGCCGGTCTTTCGGCACGTGTTCTCAGGCGCATAGCCACGCAAGCCCTGACCCGGCTGCCAAAGTTGCCGGAGTGGCTCGACCCGGAGCTGAAACGAAGACAGACATTTCCTGATTTTCATGATGCCCTGGAACGATTACACCATCCGACCGACCCGCTTGATGTGTCACCGGACAATCCGGCGCGGCGCAGGCTGGCCTACGACGAACTACTTGCCGGACAGCTATCACTTGCCATGGTGCGGTTGCGCGCCAAAAGGCTTGCCGGGCGACCGTTGCATGGAGATGGAAGACTGCGCAGCAAGATACTGGCAGTGCTTCCCTATGTCCTGACAGGCAGCCAGCAACAGGCGGTTGCGGAGATATCGGCTGATCTTTCCAGGCCGGATCGCATGCTGCGGTTGCTGCAGGGAGATGTCGGATCCGGCAAAACCATCGTTGGATTGATGGCATTGGCACAGGCAATCGAAGCCGGCGGACAAGCCGCATTGATGGCACCAACGGAAATCCTGGCGCGTCAGCACTTCAGTACCATTGCGCCGCTGGCCGAGCGTGCCGGGCTGAAGGTGGCACTGCTGACAGGCCGCGAAAAAGGCGCCGCAAGAGAAAAGACCATTGCAGCACTGGAAAATGGTGAAATCGACTTGGCGATTGGAACCCATGCGCTGTTCCAGTCGACTGTCGAGTTCAAGAAACTGGTTTTTGTCGTCGTCGATGAACAACATCGCTTCGGCGTGCATCAGCGTCTTCAACTGACGGCAAAAGGCAGTGCCCCCGACATGCTGGTCATGACAGCGACACCGATCCCGCGCACGCTTGTCCTGACCGCTTTCGGCGACATGGATGTTTCACGCCTCACGGAAAAACCGGCCGGCCGCCGGCCCATTCACACCGTCACGATGCCGCACGAACGGATCGACGAGTTGGTGAACCGGGTCAGGTCGGCAATCGACGAAGGGCAGAAGGTCTACTGGATTTGCCCCCTGGTCGAGGATTCCGAGGAAGTCAATCTGACCTCTGCGGAAGATCGCTTCGCGCAGCTCAAACCGGTGTTCGGCGCACAAATAGGCCTGATACACGGGCGTATGAAAGGAAGCGCCAAGGACGCTGCGATGAATGCATTCAAGACAGGCGAGACGAAACTGCTGGTGGGAACAACTGTGGTGGAGGTGGGCGTCGATGTCCCTGACGCCACAATCATGGTGATAGAACATGCGGAGCGGTTCGGTCTGGCCCAGTTGCACCAGCTCCGCGGTCGTGTCGGCCGCGGCGACAAAGCATCAAGTTGCGTCCTGCTCTACAAGGCGCCGGTCGGCGAAATCGCCCATGCACGGCTTTCGGTCATGCGCCAAACAGAAGACGGGTTTCGCATCGCTGAAGAGGATTTGAAACTGCGCGGCGAAGGCGAACTCCTTGGAACACGGCAATCAGGTACTCCCGGCTTTCAGGTCGCCAGGCTGGAGTTTCATTCCGATCTGCTTGAAATCGCCCGAAATGACGCGCGGGCGGTTGTTGAGAAGGATCCAATGCTCGAAACCGAAAGAGGAAATGCCCTGCGCATTCTGCTCTATCTGTTCGGGCGCGACGAGGCGATCCGGCTACTTCGTGCCGGTTAGATCTTTAACATTGACGTCGGAACCATCCCCGGGAGTGTCAGCGGCACCGGCAGACTCGGCAAGTGCTTTTGTCCGGGCCTGATATTCCGGCGTAACAAGACCGGCAGAGATCACCAGTTTTGCTGCATCCTCGACGCTCATGGAAAGCTCAAAAAGCGAGGTTTTCGGCACAAACAACAAAAATCCGGAAGTCGGATTTGGCGTGGTCGGCAGAAACACAGCCACCGCATCTCCGCCGCCGCCGGCATCAACGGCCTCTCTGACTTCGCCCTCCGCTTCGGTGGCAATGAACACAAGCGCCCACAGGCCTTTGCGCGGGTATTCAATCAAGGCGACCTTTTCGAAGGTATCTGACTTTTCAGAAAGAACTGTCTGAAGAATCTGTTTCAAGCCATTGTAAATATTGCGAACCAACGGCATCTGGCTGAGCAGGTATTCACCATAGGATAGAATGCTGCGCCCGATGAAGTTGGCCGTCAGGAACCCGATGACCGTGATCAGAACAATGGCCACGATCAGGCCGAAACCGGGAATGCTGATCGGCAAATAGGTGTCCGGATTGTAGACTTCCGGAATGTAGGGTTTCACCCAGGAATCGACCCAGCCGACAAAGGACCACGTCAGATAGGCGGTGACCGCCAACGGCGCACAAATAACAAAACCCGTGAGGAAATAATTCCTCAATCGGGTCATCGCCGGAACTTTATGTGAATCAGCCATGCCTCACGCGCAATCAAAAGCGCGCTGACCCGTTACAGGTCAGCGCTTGCAGGTACTCAGTAGCGGAATGTGGCGACGCACGGACGAAAGGTCAATGCCCGCAATGCCGCAGGGCGCTATTCGACGGTGACCGATTTCGCCAGATTGCGAGGCTGGTCGACATCGGTACCCATGTGAACAGCGGTGAAGTAGGCAAGCAGTTGCACCGGCAAGGCGTGAATGATCGGCGCGATGATTTCCGGCACATCCGGAACGACAATGGTTTCGAGCGTGTCCATGTCGGTTTTCGCTGCACCGCGCTCATCGGTGATCAGGATTATGCGCCCACCGCGGGCGGCAACCTCCTGCATATTGGAGATTGTCTTTTCGAATATACGATCGAAAGGAGCGATGACGATAACCGGCATTTGCTCGTCGATCAGCGCAATCGGCCCGTGTTTCAACTCCCCGGCAGCGTAGCCCTCGGCATGAATATAGGAGATCTCCTTGAGTTTCAGCGCACCTTCCATGGCAAGCGGGAAGTTGGTATCGCGGCCGAGATAAAGGACATGGCGCACTTGAGCCAGCTCACGGGAAATCTTTTCGATCTGTTCTTCAAGCTTGAGCACCTGGTTGGCAAAACGCGGCGCTTCGGACAGCTGGCGAACCAGCTGGTTTTCTTCCTCGGCCGTGATCTTGCCCCGTTCGCGGGCGGCGCGAACCGCCAGAGCTGCCAGCACGGACAGCTGACAGGTGAAGGCTTTTGTCGATGCAACGCCGATTTCCGGACCGGCCAGGGTCGGGAATACGACATCCGACTCCCGGGCGATGGTGGAATCACGCACATTGACGATCGAGCCGACACGCACTCCCTGACTGCGGCAATAGCGCAGCGATGCCAGTGTATCGGCTGTTTCGCCGGATTGAGAAACGAACAGCGCGATGCTGTCTTTCGACAGCGGCATTTCGCGGTAACGGAATTCAGATGCAATATCGACATCAACGGGCAATCGGGCGAACCGTTCGAACCAATATTTCGCAATGTGAGCGGCATAATAGGCCGTACCGCAGGCCGAGATGGCCAGGCGATCCACGTCGGCAAAACTGAACGGCATATCGATAGCGTTGGACGTGCCGGCGGCAAAATCGAGATAATGGGCCAGTGTGTGTGATATCACCTCGGGCTGTTCATGGATTTCCTTTTCCATGAAGTGCCGGTGGTTGCCCTTGTCGACCAGAAACGCCGTACCGACGGACTTTTGCTGCGCACGTTCGACCATTTGCCCATCGGCATCGTAGATGACGAGCGAACTGGAGGTCAGAACTGCGCGGTCGCCGTCCTCGAGATAGGTGATGACATTGGTGAACGGTGCCAGCGCAATTGCGTCGGAACCCAGATACATCGAACCTTCGCCATGTCCGACCGCAAGCGGCGGGCCATTGCGGGCGCCGACGATCAGGTCGTCTTCCTGCGTGAACATCAAGGCCAGCGCATAGGCACCTTCCAGCCGGCGGATGGCGCTTAGTGCGGCATCGACCGGAGATTTGCCCGATTTGATTTCCCGAGAAACCAGATGTGCAATAACCTCGGTATCCGTCTGGGACGCGAAGGAATAGCCATCGGCCTTCAGTTCGGTGCGCAGTTCGGAAAAATTCTCGATAATGCCATTGTGCACGACCGCGACATCGTCGGAAAAATGCGGATGCGCATTGGTTTCATTCGGCACACCGTGAGTCGCCCACCTGGTGTGACCGATGCCGATCTTGCCATCAAGCGGATCATCCTTGAGCCGCTGCTCCAGATTGACAAGTTTGCCCTCGGCGCGACGCCGCGCCAGCAATCCGTCCTCCAATGTGGCCACTCCGGCGGAATCATATCCGCGGTATTCCAGCCGTTTCAGCGCATCAACCAATAGCGGTGCGACCGGTTCGCCACCGATTATTCCAACAATTCCACACATCTCAGGATAGCCCTCCACCACGCATGGTCTGTCTAGCGACATCCGTTCAGGCCGGAAAGTCACATATCATTTCAGTATCTTACACGGTCTACTTGCACCAGTTTCAGCGCAAATCATCGCACAAATGGGTTTCAAAGCCGTTATTGCAATGAACGCAAATCAACCGGATTTGCTCGTCCGCCGGTAGAGCGCACGCAGCTTCGGCGCACGGTTTTCCTTATTGATCTGGCGGGCTCTCCCAAAGGAAACAGCATTTGCCGGGACCTCTTCGGTGATCACGCTGCCCGAGGCCACATAGGCATTGTCGCCGACCCGAACCGGAGCAACCAGTGAGCTGTTCGAGCCGATGAATGCCCCTTTGCCGATTTCAGTCAAATGTTTGTTGTAGCCGTCATAGTTGCAAGTGATCGTTCCCGCACCGAGATTGGCGTTCGCCCCTACAACGGCGTCGCCGACATAGGTCAGGTGATTGATCTTCGCACCGGGATGAACCACCGCCTTCTTTACTTCACAGAAATTGCCGACTTTAGCTTTTTCACCAAGCTCCGTCCCAGGCCGCAGTCTTGCATATGGTCCGACCTGCGCACCGGTGGCGACCGTGGCGCCCTCAAGATGCGAGAATGCTCGGATCAGAACATTTTCGGCGATCTTCACGCCCGGACCGAAAAAGACATTTGGCTCGACAACCGTGTCCTGGCCGATCTCCGTGTCATGGGAAAAAAACACCGATTCCGGCGCCAGAAGAGTCACCCCGGAAAGCATCATCTCCCGCCGCCGGCGGTCCTGCCATATCCGCTCAGCGGCAGCCAGTTCCGCGCGGGTGTTGATGCCGAGCACATTGTCGTAATCGACCTCAATGGCAATTGTCGAAAGCCCCCGGGCTCGGGCAATTTCCACCACGTCCGTCATGTAGTACTCACCCTTGGCGTTGTCGTTGCCAACGGCTTCCAACAGTTCCAGCGCATGCTCTCCCGCAAGCGCCATCAGCCCGCCATTGCAGAATTCGATTTTCCTTTCCGCTTCAGATGCATCCTTTTCTTCGCGGATGGCGAGTAGGCTCCCGCCCTGCTCGATCAGGCGACCGTAACCCGTCGGCCTGTCGGTTCTGAAACCCATGACAACGACATCGGCGCCGGCAGCAAGCACTTCGCGCGCCCGTGACAAGGCATCGGCTTCGATGAGGGGCGTGTCACCAAATACCACCAGGATGTCGTCATATCCGCGTGCTATCGCCTGGCGGGCCGCCAGAACCGCATGCGCCGTGCCAAGCCGCTCGGTTTGTTCATATACATCCGCCGAAGGGCAAAATGGATTGACGGCTTGGAGAACCTCAGGCCCTCCGCGCCCTACGACAAGCGAGATCTGCGTCTGATCGCCGTCATCATGCGCGATAGAAGCCGCACGTGCGACATGACCAACCATCGAAAGCCCGGCTATGGGATGCAAGACTTTGGGCAAAGCGCTTTTCATGCGGGTGCCCTCGCCGGCGGCCAGGATCACTGAAAGGCAGGTTCGGGTCGTCATGGGTTGAGTCCGTTCACTCTGTTAGATTGCTGAATTTCCATTGTGGTGTTCTGGCCAGATCACAATGCGGCAACGAGGCCGTCCTGCAAGGTGACACGACGATCCATCCGCTCGGCCAGCGCGTGGTTGTGCGTGGCTATCAGGGCTGCAAGGCCAGATTGCCGCACCAAAGCTTCCATGGCTTCAAATACATAACCCGCCGTGACCGGATCAAGGTTTCCGGTCGGCTCGTCCGCCAGCAGAACCAATGGCGCATTTGCTACCGCTCTTGCAATGGCGACGCGCTGCTGTTCTCCCCCCGATAGTTCGGACGGGCGGTGCTGGGCGCGCTTTGATATCCGCATATAGTCGAGAAGCTGCATGGCGCGGGCTTCCGCCTCGGCATGTTTGAGGCCGCGGATCAGTTGCGGCATCATAATGTTCTCAACCGCGGTGAATTCCGGCAGCAGATGATGAAACTGATAGACGAAACCGATATCATTTCTTCTGATTGCAGTGCGTTCGTCATCCGACAGACGTCCGCAGGCCCGGCCATCCAGAACAACCTCCCCGGCGTCGGGGCGCTCCAGCAGCCCAGCCAGATGCAGTAATGTCGACTTGCCCGCCCCCGAAGGCGCAACCAGTGCTACCATTTCGCCACGGTGCAGAGAGAAATCCGTTCCGGACAGGATCGACAGTCTTTTCGACCCCTGCACAAAATGGCGCTCAACCGATTTGAGCTCCAACATTACCCTACCGGCCATCACTCGTACCTCAACGCTTCCACTGGGTCGAGTTTGGCGGCACGCCATGCGGGGAAAAGGGTTGCCAGAAACGACAGGATCAGCGCCATGCCGATTACGGTCATCGTTTCCCAAAAGTCCATCTTGGCCGGCAACTGGCTGAGGAAATAGAGCTCGGGATTGAAGATTGTCGTCCCGGACAGCCAGGAGAAAAACTGCCGGATCGACTCTACATTCAGGCACACGACCACACCAAGCAGTACGCCTGCAACTGTACCGGTCATGCCGATAGCTGCACCGGTCATCAGGAATATGCGCATTACCGCACCCCGGCTTGCGCCCATGGTACGCAGGATAGCGATGTCGCGTCCCTTGTCCTTCACAAGCATGATCAGGCCGGAAATAATATTCAGGGCTGCAACGACGACAATCAGTGTGAGGATCAAAAACATCACATTGCGCTCGACCTGCAGGGCAGAGAAAAAGGTACGATTTCGCTGACGCCAGTCGGTCAGGAAAAGCTGCCTTTGCGCGGCCTGTTCGATCGGTTCGCGCAACAGGTCGACATCATCCGGCTGATCGACGAATATCTCGATCGTTTGAACCCGGTCTTCCGAGTTGAAATAGAGCTGCGCTTCCTTTAGCGGCATGAATATGATCGATGCATCATATTCCGACATCCCAACTTCGAAAATCATGCTGATCGGATAACTTTTGACCCGTGGCGTCACACCAAGCGGAGAAACATCGCCTTCTGGTGAAACCAGTGTGATGGAATCGTTCACAACCAGGCCAAGACTCTCCGCCATTCTGCTGCCAATGGCGACGGCCTCACCGGCGTCAAATCCATCGACCGATCCGTGTTTAATGTTTTCAGCGACCAGGCGCAGTGACAACAAATCTTCCGATCTGATGCCACGTACGAGGGCACCCGTACCTGCGCCGATTCGACCGGATGCGAGTGTCTGCCCCTCAACCAGGGGAATTGCGTATTTGACGCCGTCGACGGCCGCGATTCTGCTGGCGACTTCGCTGTAGTCAGTCAACGGTTGGTCTATGGGTTGCAAAATCAGATGACCATTCACGCCCAGAATGCGATCCAGCAGTTCGGCGCGAAATCCGTTCATCACAGCCATAACGATGATAAGTGTGGCGACACCAAGCATGATGCCGGCAAAGGAGAAACCCGCAATGACTGAAATGAACGCTTCCCTGCGCCGCGACCGCAGATAACGCCAGGCAATCATGCGTTCGAAAGGCGAAAACCGGCCCGCCGATGCATTGGTTTTGTGCGGTGCCGTATCGCTCATCGATCTGTGATCAGCCTGTTCAGTGCGTCATCGATGGAAAGGGTTTCACGCTCGCCTGTGCTTCTGTTCTTGATCTCGACCTGGCCGTTCGCCACGCTACGGGGTCCAGCAATCACCTGCCATGGAAGACCGATTAGATCGAGACTGGCAAATTTGGCGCCTGCACGCTGGTCGGTATCGTCATACAGCACTTCCAGCCCAGCGGCCGACAAAGCGCCATAGAGTTTATCACACGCCGCATCGCAGGCCGAATCCCCAGGCTTCATGTTGATCACTCCGACGGCGAAAGGCGCTATGGCCTCGGGCCACACAATGCCATTTTCATCATGAAACGCTTCGATGATGGCGGCGACAAGTCGTGACGGTCCGATCCCGTAGGATCCCATTGAAACCGGATGCTCCTTGCCGTCGGGCCCGGTCACGGTCGCGTTCATGGCTTCAGAATACTTGGTTCCGAAGTGGAAAATATGACCGACTTCAATGCCACGGGCAGCCAGTCGCTTGTCGTCCGATATTCCGTCCCACACCGCCTCGTCGTGCATTTCATCGGTCGCAGCATAGGGCGTCGTCCATCTCTCCACGATCTCCGCAATCTGTTTGTCATCGCGGAAGTCCGTGTCTGCCTCGGGCACTGACATTTCCAGATAATCCCGGTGGCAAAACACTTCAGATTCACCTGTTTCTGCCAGGATTATGAACTCGTGACTGAGGTCACCGCCTATCGGACCCGTGTCAGCGCGCATCGGAATGGCGCTCAATCCCAGGCGCGAGAACGTTCTCAAATAGGCAACGAACATCCTGTTATACGCCGCGCGCGCACCTTCATGGTCGAGATCGAACGAATAGGCGTCCTTCATCAGAAATTCACGCGACCGCATGACGCCAAACCTCGGGCGGACTTCATCGCGGAATTTCCATTGAATGTGATAGAGATTCAGCGGCAGATCCTTGTAGGATCGCACGTAGCCGCGGAATATATCCGTGACCATTTCTTCGTTGGTCGGCCCGAACAGCATATCGCGTTTGTGCCGGTCGGTGATGCGCAACATCTCACGGCCGTAATCATCATAACGTCCGCTTTCGCGCCACAGGTCGGCCGACTGGATGGTTGGCATGAGGATCTCGATTGCCCCAGCGCGGTTCTGCTCTTCGCGTACAATCGCGTTGACCTTTTCCAGCACCCGAAGCCCGAGTGGCAACCATGAAAAAATGCCGGCCGACTGTTGCCGGATCATGCCCGCCCTCAACATCAGTCGATGCGAGACGATCTCCGCCTCACGCGGTGTTTCTTTCAATATAGGCAGAAAAAACTGCGACAAACGCATTGGGAAATCCGTCCAGTATCGTCGGGCCGCCCCGGAATCAGGACAGTTTGGGGCAGAAATGGTTGGCAGCGCTTCTTAGCCATTTCACAGCGATATGGGAAGCCGCGATCGAAAATGAAGAATGGTTGGAATGCCGCATTTTTGTGCATTGCAACGAAAGTCGGTGACAGGTGATCGAAAATTAATGATGACAAGTCAGGCGGAGTTGGCTAAAAAGTCGTCATAATTGAGAAGGCGGTCAATGAACGGCCTTCCAGCGCGGTCAAAGTCTTGGGAGGATGCGATTTAGGGCGCGATCGTTCGCAGCCGTCGGGAAACCGGCTATAAATCGGACGCGCGAATTGCAAGGCTCTGAGCCTTGCTTTTTTTTTACCTCAATTCAGTCACGATTCAGCTGAAATCCGGCATGATCTGCGGCAGGTCGTCAAAGCCGAGCCCGAGAATTTCGACCATCACGAAATACGCTGCGAAAATCGCCATAGCGGCGATGGTCGTCCTTATCAATGTTCGGACCATGTGAGGACGACCAGGCGCGCTCGATGTCGTGCCGAGCGTGACATCTCCGTCATCATCCTGTGTGCGCAAGCCGATCGGTAGCATGGCAAACAGCGCAATCCACCAGATGATAAAAAATACCGCCAGTCCAGAAATCCAGTTCATCGGCTCAACATTCTTCCAGTTCCACCAGAGTTCCGTCGAAATCCTTCGGATGCAAAAACAGAACCGGTTTTCCGTGTGCACCGGTTTTTGGCTCACCATTGCCGAGGACACGGGCGCCGCTGGCGGTCAGATGATCCCGCGCGGCAATGATGTCGCTGACTTCGTAACAAATATGATGAATGCCACCGGATGGGCTTTTCTCAAGGAATGCCCGGATCGGGGACTCCTCCCCCAGCGGTTCGAGCAGTTCGATCTTCGTATTGGCCAGTTCAACGAAGACCACCGTCACGCCGTGTTCGGGAAGGGCCTGGGGCTTTGAAACCTCGGCCCCTAGTGTGTCACGGTAGGTGCTGGCAGCGGAATCCAGATCCGGAACGGCGATGGCAACATGGTTCAGTCGTTCAAGCAAGGTTCGGTTCCTTTGTCGGAGCGGCGAGCGCGATTTCGGATTGCGCACCCTATCTGTCTGTTTTTGGCATCATGTATCAACCACGCGTCACGAACACCGTGGTAACCGGCTTCTTGCCCCAGATGTCCCGCGCCGCGGCACGCACTGCACGGCGCACCGCTTCACGAACAAGCTCCAGATCTTTCCGCCGGGAGCGTGGAATTCCGTCGATGGCGCCGATCGCCGCATCCAGCATCAGGTCCTCAAGGAACTCACCGCGGCCATCGGATTCGGGAACACCGACGGCCACCAGGTCGGGCTCACCAATCGGATTAAGTTTTGAATCAAGCACGACATTGACTGCCACGTGACCGGTGAATGACAATTTCCGGCGATCGCGAATTCCAACCTGCTCGTCATCACCGATCAGCTTGCCGTCTTTATAGACACGGCCGAAGGGCACCTGATCGATTATCTCAGCGGCGCCCGGGGCCAATCGCAGCATGTCTCCGTTTCGCGGTTGCGCGACCTCGGGAACACCCGCGATCGAGGCAAGCGAGGCATGGGCCACAAGATGTGCTGCCTCTCCGTGGACTGGCACTGAAATGCGCGGGCGTACCCACTTGTACATCTGTTTCAGTTCACTGCGGCGCGGATGACCGGAAACGTGAACCAGCGCATCATCGTCTTCTATGATCCGCACACCCATTTCGATCAACGCGTTTTTGGTTTCCAGAATCGGTTTTTCGTTTCCGGGGATCACGCGGGATGAATAAATCACGGTATCGCCTCGCGACAGACTGACATGGCGCATTTCATCACGGGACAGTTTTGCCAGAGCGGCGCGGGATTCCCCCTGGCTCCCGGTGCAAAGGATGACTACATTCTCCCGCGGTATGTATCCGAAATCCTCCTCTTCGAGGAATTCCGGCAGCCCGTCCAGATATCCAAGCTCAGTGGCGACTTCGATGACCCGCTTCAAGGAGCGACCAAGAACCAGAACCTGACGGCCCGCATCGCGGGCGGCTTCGGCAATTGACCGAATTCGTCCGACATTGGACGAGAATGTGGTGATCGCCACCCGTCCTTCCGCTTGTTCGATCAATGTTTTCAAGCTCGCATTGACGGCCTGTTCGGAAGGCGATTCCCCATCGCGCATGGCATTGGTGGAATCACAGATGAGCGCAAGCACACCCTCATCACCGACCGCTTGAAAACGCTCGCCATCGGTTTTCGGACCAATCGCCGGTGCGTCGTCGATTTTCCAGTCTCCGGTATGAATCACCGTTCCGGACGGTGTCCTGATGACAAGCGACATCGGTTCGGGAATGGAATGGGTGACGGCAATTGCCTCAATCTCAAACGAACCCACTGAAATTCTGTCGCCGGCCCGGTAGATCGACACCGGAATATCAGGGGCGCCGCGTTCAGACTGCCGTTTTGCCTCCAGCAAACCAGCCGTAAATGGCGTTGCCCAGACGGGAACACGGAGTTTTGGCCAAAGGTCGAGCAATGCGCCGTAGTGGTCTTCGTGGGCATGGGTGACAATTATGGCTTTCAGTTTTGGCCGCTCGTTTTCGATGAAACGCGTGTCGGGAAGAACCAGGTCCGCGCCCGGCAATTCCGGCCCCGGAAAGGTCACTCCGCAATCGACGACAATCCATTCACGGTCACCCGCAGGTCCAAAACCGTATAGCGCGAAGTTCATACCAATCTCGCCGACACCGCCGAGTGGGACGAATACCAGTTCGTTTTTGTCCCGCTTTGTCATCAATTGTTTCCAGATCCGTTGGAGAAAAACAGGTCGCCGGCAGAAATACGTTTTGTGTCTCCGTCGGCCAGGCGCAAACGGAGACAACCGTCCGCGTCGATATCTTCAAATAGGCCTTCAAGGCGGCCATCGGCAAGGTTTACCGTGACCGGTTCGCCAATCCCGGCAGCTGCATCGATCCATTGTTCACGAATCGCGGTGAATGCCCTGCCCCGATCCCACAATGTCAGCATTTTCGCCATCTCTTCAGCCAGGCCGGCAAAAACCTGATCCGACATCACATCGACGCCAGCATCCGCCAGACTTGTCGTCGGATAGAGCGCCTCTTCCGGATGGCTCTGGCAGTTTATGCCGCATCCAACGACCACCACGGTTTTTCCCTCAATGGAGGACTGGCTTTCCAGCAGGATGCCGTTGATCTTGGCACCGTTGAGCAAAATGTCGTTTGGCCACTTGATGGCAATCGTGTTGCCAGAACCTGAAACCACTTGTTTCAGCGCCCGAAACACGGCCAATGCCGTGACAAGCGGCAGGGTTGCCAGTTGTGGCATCGGTGCCGGATCGATCAGCAGAAGCGACGCATAAAGATTACCAGGTTCCGACACCCAATTGCGGCCACGTCGCGCCCTGCCAGTCGATTGACTTGTTGCGGTGACCCACAGCATTCCCTGGTCCCCGCGGCGTGCCTGGGCAAATGCCTCGTCATTGGTTGAACCAACGCTCCCGAGCGCCAACCGACGATATCCTGCAATTCCGGCGATTGCCTCCGGGACCATGCGTTTCGGTCAGAAGAAGGTTTTTGCGGCGGCTTGTGCAATCGTGCTGATCGGCCCGCCGATCAGAACGTAGAACAGCACGAATGCGCCGGACACGCCCAACACAAGTCGCAACTCGCCGGCCATTGGAACAAATCGTTCAACCGGTTCGTCGAACCACATGATCTTGATGATACGCAGATAGTAGAACGCGCCAACGACCGATGCCAGAACGCCGATAACCGCGAGAGCCAGAAGATCGGCCTCGATCGCTGCAAGGAACACGTACCATTTCCCCCAGAAACCGGCGAGCGGGGGGATACCGGCAAGCGAAAACATCAGGATGGTCAAAATGGTCGCCATGACCGGATTGGTGGAGGCGATACCGGCCAGGTCATCAATTTGCTCGACATTGCCTTCCTTGCGACGCATCGCAAGAATGACCGCGAAAGTGCCGAGCGTCATGACCAGGTAAATCAGCATGTAAATGACAACGCCGCGGACCCCGGCAAGCGACCCGGCCGAAAGACCGACAAGGGCGAAGCCCATGTGTGCGATCGACGAGTAGGCCATAAGGCGTTTGATGTTGCGCTGGCCAATGGCGGCAAAGGCTCCGAGCAGCATCGACGCGATGGAAATGAACACGATGATCTGCTGCCAGTCCGCTGTCACCGGTTCGAATGCACCGACAACGACCCGTACGAGCAATGCCATGGCCGCAATTTTCGGTGCAGCGGCAAAAAACGCTGTCACCGGAGTCGGAGCGCCCTCATAGACATCGGGCGTCCACATGTGGAACGGCACAGCAGAGATCTTGAACGCCAGTCCGGCGAGGACAAAAACCAGTCCGAACAGCAGACCAAGCTGACGCTCGGAACCGGACAAGGCACTGGCGATTTCGGCAAATCCGGTATTGCCGGTGTAACCGTAGACTAGGGAAATTCCGTATAACAGCATGCCAGACGAAAGCGCGCCGAGGACAAAATACTTAAGGCCGGCTTCGGTCGAGCGGACACTGTCACGGTTAATGGCGGCGACGACATAAAGCGACAGCGACTGCAGTTCCAGCCCCAGATAGAGCGCGATCATATCGTTGGCCGATATCATCAGCAGCATCCCGAGGGTTGCGAGCATGATCAGGACCGGAAATTCGAACTTGTCGAATTTCTCCGCACGAGCAAACCCGACCGACATGACGAGCGTGACGATCGAGCCGACCAGGGTCAGGATTTTCATGATGTGCGAGAACGGATCGTTGACGAAAGCGGTTCCGAACGCCGTGCCCTCGACGGGGACGAGCAGCAACACCGCCCCGGCGGCAAGCAGAATGGCAACCGCAAGACCGGTCACCAGGACATTCGCTCGTGATCCGGAAAACACACCAATCATCAGCAGTGCCATGGCACCTACTGCCAGGATCAGCTCCGGTGCGGCCATTGTCAGGCTTGGTATCAACTCCACCGTCATGATCTCCGGACCTCGTCAGTTCGCTATGGCCACGCTTTGCGCGGCCTGCAGCGAAACAGTAATATTGTTGATCAGCGCGTCGACGGAACCGGCGGTCGCGTCGAGAACGGGCGCTGGATAGATACCAAAAAAGAGCGTCAGTGCCGCAAGCGGATAGATCACCACCTTTTCCCGTGTCGACATGTCCAGCAACGCCTTCAGGCTCTCCTTATCAAGCGACCCGAACACCACCCGGCGGTACAGCCACAACGCATAGGCCGCCGAAAGGATGACGCCTATCGTTGCGAAAACTGCCACCCAGGTATTAACCTGGAACACACCGATTAGCGTCAAGAACTCACCGACAAATCCGGACGTTCCCGGCAGCCCGACATTGGCCATGGTGAAAATCATGAACACGACTGCGTATTTCGGCATGTTGTTGACCAGCCCGCCATAGGCGGAGATCTCCCTGGTGTGCATGCGGTCGTAGACAACACCGACGCACAGAAACAGTGCACTGGAGACCAGTCCGTGTGACAACATCTGGAAAATTCCGCCCTGAATGCCCTGCGCGTTCATGGCGAAAATGCCCATCGTCACGTACCCCATATGGGCCACCGACGAATAGGCGATCAGTTTCTTCATGTCGTCCTGAACCAGGGCGACGAGAGAAGTGTAGATGATCGCAACAATGGAAAGCGTAAATACCAACGGAGCAAAATCGGCGGAAGCAACCGGGAACATCGGCAATGAGAAGCGGATGAATCCATACCCGCCGAGCTTCAGAAGGATACCGGCCAGGATGACGGAACCGGCAGTAGGCGCCTCGACATGCGCATCGGGAAGCCAGGTATGCACTGGCCACATCGGCATTTTGACCGCAAACGAGGCGAAAAAGGCGAGCCAAAGCCAGGTTTGCATTTCCAGGGGGAACTCGTAAGCCAGCAATTCACGAATATTGGTGGTTCCGGATTCCCAGTACATGGCCATTATGGCCAACAGCATCAAAACCGAACCGAGCAGTGTGTACAGAAAGAACTTGAAACTTGCATAGACCCGCCGGTTGCCGCCCCAGACACCAATAATGATAAACATCGGAATGAGACCGGCTTCAAAGAAGACGTAGAACAGCACGATGTCGAGCGCGCAGAAGACACCGATCATCAGCGTTTCCAGGATCAGAAACGCGATCATGTATTCCTTGAGGCGTTTTTGAACGGATTCCCAACTGGCAAGAATGCACAACGGCATCAGGAATGTCGTCAGTATGACGAACAGCATCGAAATCCCGTCGACACCCATGTGGTAGGAAATACCTGAGTCCAGCCAGTCATGTTTCTCGACGAACTGAAATCCGGGATCTGCGTTGTCGAAATTGGCCCAGATCCACAACGAGGTAAGAAACGTGAAGGCCGTTATCAGAAACGCAACGTTTCGGACATTGCGGCGTGCGACCTCGCCATCATCCCGAATAAACAGGATGAGCAGAACGCCAATCAGCGGTAAAAACGTGACCGTAGTAAGGATAGGCCAGTCGATCATCAGAAGGCGCTCCCGAGCATCATCCAGGTGACCAGGGCGGCGACGCCGATCAGCATTGCGAAGGCATAGTGGTAAAGAAACCCGGTCTGTAGCTTGACAACCCTGTTGGTCACATCAAGCACCCGGGCTGAGACGCCATCCGGGCCAAACCCATCTATCATCCAGCCGTCTCCGCGCTTCCACAGGAACCGCCCGAGGCGTATTGCCGGCCGGACGAACAGAAAGTCGTAGATCTCGTCGAAGTACCACTTGTTGAGCAGAAATGCGTAGAGACCGCGATGCTGCTTGGCCAGGTTCTTCGGCATTTCCGGACGGCGAATATAAAACAGGTAGGCTGTGGCAAGCCCCAGCAACATGGCAATGAACGGCATCAGTTTGACGTAAAACGGAACGTGATGGAACTCTTCCAGAATGTTGTTATCAGGCAGAATGAACAACGCACCCTTCCAAAAATGCTCATATTCATGGCCGATGAAATATTCCACGAAGAAGATACCGGCCAGCAACGATCCCGCAGCAAGAACGAACAACGGCACCAGCATGACCAATGGAGATTCATGGGCATGATGCATTACGTCCGCTGAGGCACGCGGTTTGCCATGGAACGTCATGAATATGAGTCGCCAGGAATAGAAGCTGGTGAACACCGCGGCTATCACCAGCAATCCGAAGGCGATCCCGGCAAACGCATTCTCGCCAACGAACGCCGTTTCGATAATCGCGTCCTTGGAGAAGAAGCCGGCGGTTCCGATCAGCGTCGCCGGAATACCGACACCGGTAAGGGATATCGTTCCGATGATCATCATCCAATAGGTCATCGGAACGTATTTTCGCAATCCGCCCATGCGACGCATGTCCTGCTCATCCGACACGGCATGGATAACCGAACCGGCGCCGAGAAACAGGAGCGCCTTGAAAAAGGCATGCGTGAAGAGATGGAAGATTGCGACGCCATAAGCCCCGACACCGAGAGCCACGAACATGTACCCCAACTGGGAACAGGTCGAATAGGCGATGACCCGTTTGATGTCATTTTGGACCAGACCGACCGTCGCGGCAAAGAAGGCGGTGAACGCCCCGACAAGGGTCACGACGGAAAGCGCCGTATGCGACAGCTCGAAAATCGGCGACAGGCGCGCCACCATGAAAACGCCGGCCGTCACCATTGTGGCCGCGTGGATCAGCGCGGAAACCGGCGTCGGGCCTTCCATGGCATCGGGCAGCCATGTGTGCAGCGGAACCTGCGCGGATTTGCCCATGGCCCCCATGAACAGAAGCAGACAAATCGCCGTCAGAGCGGTTGATTTATCGAGTTCCATTCCAAGGAAATCGAGCGCGACCTCCCCGCCGGCCGATGCGCCACCTGAGAGATTTGCGGCATTGGTGAACACCGTCTCCAGATTGATCGAACCGAATAGCACGAAGATGCCGAATATCCCCAATGCGAAGCCAAAATCACCAATACGGTTGACAATAAACGCTTTCATCGCCGCACTGTTGGCCGAGGGTTTGCGGTACCAGAAACCGATCAGCAGATAGGACGCCAGTCCGACCCCTTCCCAGCCAAAGAACATCTGAACCAGATTGTCCGATGTCACCAGCATCAGCATGGCGAAGGTAAACAATGACAGATAGGCAAAGAACCGCGGACGATGCGGATCATGGTGCATATAGCCGATCGAGTAGATATGAACGACTGCCGATACGGTGTTGACCACCACCAGCATCACCACCGTCAGCGTGTCTATACGCAGGGCCCAATCGACATCGAGGCCGCCGGACTGGATGAAACGCAATACCGGCACGGTGAAAGCTTCGCCTTCGCCGAATCCAACTGCAAAAAATGCAATCCACGACAGCACTGCCGAAATGACCATGAAGCCCGAAGTGACATATTCTGAACCGCGCACTCCAATTGAACGGGAGAACAGCCCGGCAATCAGACAGCCGAGCAGAGGGAGAAAGACGATCGCTTGATACATTTGCCGGTCCTCGCCTCAGCCCTTCATCACGTTGACATCTTCGACCGCGATCGAGCCGCGGTTGCGGTAGAAGACCACAAGGATTGCCAGGCCGATCGCCGCTTCAGCCGCCGCAACAGTCAGAACAAACAGCGCAAATACCTGGCCGACGAGGTCACCGAGCGCCGCTGAAAAAGCAACAAAATTGATGTTGACCGCAAGCAAAATGAGCTCGATCGACATCAGGATGATAATGACATTCTTGCGGTTCAGGAAAATTCCGAACACGCCCATAGTGAACAGGATTGCAGAAACGGTGAGAAAATGTGCGATGCCGACTTCCATGATTGCGCCTGTCAGATGCCCTTGCCCGTTTCGACCTGTTTGATCTCGATTGCCGTCGCTGGCGTGCGAGCAACCTGAGCCGAGATATTCTGCCGCTTCACCCCGGGTTTATGGCGGAGCGTCAGAACAATCGCGCCAATCATGGCGACCAGCAGGATCAGACCGGCAATTTGAAAAAAGTAGATGTAGTCTGTGTAGAGAATATCCCCGAGCGCAGCGGTGTTGTGCCGCTCGGCCAGGTCCGGTGTCGGCCTCGCCGTCTTGATGCCGAGTTCGGGGGAAAATGCCGACCCTCCGAGCACGATCACAAGCTCGGCAGCCAGAACGATACCGACAAGCGCACCAATCGGCGCATATTGCAGAGCGCCGGATTTCAGTTCGGCAAAATCGACATCGAGCATCATGACGACGAACAGGAACAGGACAGCGACGGCACCGACATAGACGACAAGCAGAATCATCGCCAGGAACTCAGCTCCGGCAAGCATGAACAACCCTGCCGCATTGACAAAGGCGAGGATCAGAAAAAGCACCGAATGAACCGGGTTTCTGGACGCAATTACCATGAAGCCGGCGGCGACCACCACGAAGGCGAACAGGTAGAAAAAAGCCGCCTCAAGTCCTGTCAGCATGGGTTCCCCCGGGGTTAACCGGACAGGCCAGGTTTCAGGCCCGTCCTGTGGTGATTTTCACATTCGCGCGAAACGCCGATACCGGCCTGCCGCGCAGCTTCAATAGACGAGCCATTCCAGCCCGTCCATAGGGTCTCAGTCATCGATACGGTGCATCGAGAACCATATTCTGAGCAATCTCCCGCTCCCAGCGATCGCCGTTGGCGAGAAGCTTTTCCTTGTCGTAGTAAAGTTCCTCACGGGTCTCCGTCGCAAATTCGAAATTCGGGCCCTCAACGATTGCATCGACCGGGCAAGCTTCCTGACAGAATCCGCAGTAAATACACTTGACCATGTCGATGTCGTAACGAACCGTCCGGCGGGTTCCGTCATTACGGCGGGGGCCCGCCTCGATGGTAATGGCCTGAGCCGGACATATCGCTTCGCAAAGTTTGCAGGCAATGCAGCGCTCTTCCCCGTTGGGGTAGCGACGCAACGCATGTTCGCCTCGAAACCGCGGCGATATCGGCCCTTTTTCATGTGGATAGTTCAGCGTCTTCTTCGGCGAGAAGAATTGCCGCATCGACAGCACGAATGCGCGTCCGAACTCCAGCAGCAGCAGCGATTTGGCCGCCTGAAACACACCTGCCATCAGCAACCTCCAAAGTTAAGTGCAGCAAGGCCGGGCATCACGCGACCCAACCGGTGAATTTCAGCACGGCCGCCGTCGCGACCACCATGAAAAGCGAGATCGGCAGGAACACCTTCCAACCCAGGCGCATCAGCTGGTCATAGCGGTATCGCGGCACAAAAGCCTTGACCATGGAGATCATGAAGAAAACCAGGCAGACCTTGAGAATGAACCACACCGCTCCCGGCACCCAGGTAAATGGCGCAAAATCGAATGGTGGCAGCCAGCCGCCCAGGAACAGGATTGTGGTCAGCGCGCACATCAGCACGATCGCCACGTACTCGCCGAGGAAGAACAGCAGAAACGGCGTCGAGGAATATTCGATCATGTGGCCGGCGACGAGTTCCGATTCGGCCTCGACCAGATCGAAAGGCGGACGGTTGGTTTCCGCCAGTGCCGATATGAAAAAGATGATGAACATAGGGAACAGCGCCAGCCAGTGCCAGTCCAGCAGGCTGCTCGAAAAACCAAGCCGTGTTCCAAGCCCGTCGCTCTGTGACAGGACGATATCGGTCAGATTGAGCGAGCCGACGCACAATAGCACCGTAATGATCACAAAGCCGATCGACACTTCATAGGAAACCATCTGGGCTGCGGAGCGCAGCGCGGCCAAAAACGGGTATTTCGAGTTGGACGCCCAGCCGCCCATGATCACGCCATAGACTTCCAGAGAGGCGATTGCAAAGACGAACAGGATTCCGACATTGATATCGGCAATCGCCCAGTTCTGGTCGATCGGAATCACCGCCCATGTCGCCAGTGCAAGGACAGCGGAAACAAGGGGAGCGAGAAGAAACACGCCCTTGTTCGCTCCGGACGGAATGACCGGTTCCTTGAACACGAATTTCAAAAGATCGGCAAATGCCTGAAGCAATCCAAACGGACCAACGACATTGGGACCTTTGCGCAATTGCACGGCTGCCCAAATCTTGCGATCGGCGTAGAGGATATAGGCTACGAAGATCAGCAGTGCGACCAGAAACACGACCGATTTCAGCAGAATGATCAGCGCGGGCAGAACATATGTAATGAAAAAACCGTCCATGAAATTCCGCCCCTATTCCGCCGCAACGGCACGCTGGCCGCTTGCCAATGCCGAACATTCGGCCATGACCGACGATGCGCGTGCGATCGGATTTGTCAGATAGAAATCCCGAACCGATGAAACAAAGGCGGATTTCGTCAGGCGTCCGCCGGCCTTTTCCAACCGGAAAACATCAGCCGGATCTCCGGCTGCAATCTGGTCGATCGCAGCCAGATGGGGGTGTGTCTCATAAAGCCTGGATCGAAGTGCCGCCAGCGAGTCGAACGGCAGCCGGCATCCCAGCGTGTCCGACAGGGCACGTAGTATCGCCCAGTCCTCACGGGCCGAACCCGGTGGGAATGTGGCTCGCGTGGCCATTTGTACGCGGCCTTCCGTGTTGACATACGTGCCGCTCTTTTCCGGAAACGCCGCTCCGGGCAGAATGACATCCGCACGGTGCGCGCCGCCGTCGCCATGGGTACCGATGTAAACCGTGAAGGCGGATCCAATTCTGCTCATATTGAGCTCGTCAGCGCCCAGCAGAAACAATACGTCCATCGCCCCCATCATCTCGGCGACGTTCCGGCCGCCCTCACCAGGTACGAACCCGATGTCGAGAGCGCCAACGCGAGCAGCCGCGGTGTGCAGGATACCGAATCCGTTCCAGTCCGGCCCGACGGCACCGGTCACGCCGGCAATTTTTGCCGCCATGGACAGGATCAGTTTGCTGTCAGAGCGGGTCAAAGCACCCTGCCCGACGATGATCATCGGACGTTCGGCACGCTTGAGGACGGAAAGGAATTTTCCCTTGCCGTCCGCGAGTTCCTTCAATGTTTCCGGCCCGGTCCCGAGCATTTCATGGTCGTAACGCAGATCGCCGAAATCGCCCACCACGCCAATGGGGAAACCGCCGGCGCGCCAGCGTTTGCGAATGCGGGCGTTCAGCACCGACGCCTCGAACCGCGGATTTGCACCAATGATCAGCAAGGCGTCCGCATCCTCAATGCCGTCGATGGTCGGATTGAACAGATAGCTTGCCCTTCCGTGGGCGGGATCAAGCACCGCACCGTCCTGGCGGCAATCCATGTTGGAACTGCCAAGGCCGGTCATCAGTTCCTTCAGCGCGAAAACCTCTTCGACGGCCGCCAGATCTCCGCTGATGGCGCCGATCTTGTCGGATGTCGTTTTGCCGATCGCCTGGGAAATGGCATCGAATGCCTCGTTCCAGCTTGCCGCTGTGAGTTTGCCGTCTTTGCGCACGTAGGGCTGGTCAAGCCTCTGGGTGCGGAGCCCGTCCCAGATGAATCGGGTTTTGTCTGATATCCATTCCTCGTTCACCGCCTCATTGATCCGAGGCATGATCCGCATCACTTCGCGGCCACGGCTGTCGACCCGGATTGCCGACCCGACTGCGTCCATCACATCAATGGTTTCGGTCTTGGTCAGTTCCCATGGCCGCGCCTGGAACGCGTAGGGTTTCGACGTCAAAGCGCCGACCGGGCAAAGGTCGATCACGTTGCCCTGCAACTCGGACGTCATTGCCTGTTCAAGATAGGTGGTGATTTCCGCGTCCTCGCCCCGTCCCAACAGGCCAAGTTCCGAAATACCGGCAATTTCCGTCGTGAAACGAACACACCGTGTGCAGTGAATGCAGCGTGTCATGATGGTTTTGACGAGCGGACCGATATATTTGTCCTCAACGGCCCGCTTGTTTTCACTGTAGCGCGAGGAATCCATGCCAAAGGCCATGGCCTGATCCTGCAGATCGCATTCGCCGCCCTGATCGCAGATCGGGCAATCCAGCGGATGATTGATCAGCAGGAACTCCATCACCCCTTCGCGAGCCTTCTTGACCATCGGAGTGTTGGTGAAGACTTCAGGCAATTCGCCATTCGGTCCCGGACGAAGATCGCGCACGCCCATGGCACAGGAAGCAGCCGGTTTCGGCGGCCCGCCCTTGACCTCGACAAGGCACATTCGGCAGTTGCCGGCGATCGACAGCCGTTCGTGGAAACAAAACCGCGGCACTTCGGCGCCCGCCTCTTCGGCGGCCTGCAGCAGCGTGTAGTGATCGGGAACTTCGATCTCGTTTCCGTCGACGCGCAGTTTCGTCATCGTGCGTTCAGTCCCGCTTTTTTGCCGGTAGCAGGTCGGACCGGAACACCGGCTTCCACCACATCGGCAATACCCATTCTCCCGGTTGTCTTCATGACACACCGTCTTTCGTTTTACTCATTGCCCCGGCCTGGGCGATCCAGCCGTCCCGGTCAATGCGTCCCTTGAACTGCAAATAGTCGTCTACCCAACTGATTTCCGAGGGTGCCCAAAGCGAGATCTGCTCAAAAGTCCAGATTCCCAATCCGTGTAGAACCTGTTCAAGCTTTGGCCCAATCCCCGAGATCCGCTTGAGATCGTCAATCTTGTCCGGGCGCTGCATGGAAGGCGGTTGTACCGATACCGGATCGGCAGCACTTATCGTTGCACCTGGCTCATCCGAAGCCACAGAACTTGCAGGTGCCTTTACCTCGTGCGGTTCATCAGACCATGAGTCCGTCGGCTCGTTGATGGTTTCAGGAAATTTTGTCCAGTTCAAAAAAGCAGACATTGGGTCGGAGCTACCGAATGATGCGCCGGTCGAGCGACGCGACGCTTCCATCGCTCCCGCCATGGTGCCGGCAACAAGGCCCATCATATGTCCGGCCACTCCGAAACCGATCGCCGACACCGCAGCAAGTCCCGCGACCGGATGGGCCATCAGATTTGCAGCAGCCCGGTAATCTATGCCTGGAAATCCGTTCTCAGCCGTCATCTTTGCGCCTTGTATTCCTGACTCTTCGATCGTTTCATCTGTTGCGGGACGTTTCGACACTGATCATTTCCTTGTCGTTTGCCCATCCCTCGCCGGCACGTTGTCTCGCGCGCCGACTCCCCGGCTCCTATTCAGCCGCCTCGAGCACCGGCTCCTGATCCGATGAGGCGTTTCTGGTAAATTCGTCAATCCGACGTTCAACTTCCGGCCGGAAGTGCCGTATCAAACCCTGTATTGGCCAAGCGGCCGCATCACCCAGGGCGCAGATCGTATGCCCCTCAACCTGCTTTGTGACGTCCAGCAACATGTCGATTTCACGTTTCTGGGCTTCACCGCGCACCAGCCGTTCCATCACACGCCACATCCACCCGGTACCTTCCCGGCAGGGTGTGCACTGACCACAGGACTCATGCTTGTAGAAATAGCTCAGCCGGGCAATGGCTTTGACGATGTCGGTCGACTTGTCCATCACAATCACGGCGGCCGTGCCAAGTCCGGATTTCAGATCGCGCAGCGAATCGAAATCCATCGAACAATCGACAATCTGACTGGCGGGCACGCAGGGAACCGAAGACCCTCCCGGAATGACGGCAAGAAGATTATCCCAGCCGCCCCGAACGCCGCCGCAATGCCGGTCGATCAGTTCCTTGAACGGTATGCTCATTTCCTCTTCGACGGTGCAGGGGTTTTCCACATGTCCCGAGATGCAGAATAATTTGGTGCCGCTGTTGTTCGGCTTGCCAAAGCCGGCAAACCAGCCGGCACCACGACGCAGGATGGTCGGTGCGACCGCGATTGACTCGACATTGTTGACCGTGGTCGGACAACCATAGAGCCCGACATTGGCGGGAAATGGCGGCTTCAGGCGCGGCTGGCCCTTTTTCCCTTCCAGGCTTTCCAGCAGCGCTGTTTCCTCGCCGCAGATGTAAGCACCGGCGCCGTGGTGGACGAAAACGTCGAAATCCCAGCCGTTCTTGTTGTTTTTGCCAAGCAGCCCGGCTTCATAGGCCTCATCAACAGCGAGTTGCAGCGCTTCACGTTCCCGGATGAATTCGCCGCGAACATAGATGTACGCCGTATGGGCACCCATAGCGAAGCCGGCGATCAGGCAGCCCTCAACCAATGTGTGAGGTTCGTGACGCAAGATATCGCGATCCTTGCAGGTTCCAGGCTCCGACTCGTCTGCGTTGACGACGAGATAGTGCGGACGACCATCGTCGCCCTTCGGCATGAAGGACCATTTCAGTCCGGTCGGAAATCCCGCACCGCCACGGCCGCGCAGACCGGACGATTTCATTTCGTTGATGATCCAGTCGCGCCCCTTGGCGATCAGGCCTTTGGTGCCGTCCCAGTGGCCACGAGCCATTGCGCCCTTCAGGCTGCGGTCGAAACGACCATAAATATTGGTGAAAATGCGGTCCTGGTCCTCAAGCATTTTTCATCCCCACTTCACCTGATTTCCTGGTCCGTTTCGCCTCACAAGCAAATGTCATCATGGCCATCCGCTAACGTGGTTTCTTGCCGAAGACACGCACATATTCATCGACGCCTTTGGACAGCGCGCGGGCCTGCTTGACCCAGTCTTCGCGCTCGATCCTGCCTTTGAACTTCAGGTAACCATCGACCCATTCGCGTTCCGCCTTCTTCCAGCCGGAAACCTGTTTGAAGGTGAAAATCCCCAACTCATGAAGAATGCCCTCAATCTTGGGGCCGACACCGGAAATCAGCCGCAGATTGTCGGGCGACGCCGGGCGCTCCATGGCAACGGGACGGTTCTTGTCCTGCAGGGTCGGTTGTTTGGTTTCGATGGCAGCCGCTTTGGCGGGGGCCGGCTTCTCCGCAGGTGCTTTGGTCTCAGTCTTTGCAGGCTTTGCCGCGCTGCCATTCTTTGCGGCCGGCTTTTTCTCACCGGCTTTGCCGCGATTGCGTTTCAAAAGAATTTTTTCGTCGGTCAGACAGGTCAGTCCGGACAGCGGCTCGGAACATTCCCTGCCGTTCTGCGGTCCAGGCTTGATTTTGCCGCCTTTACCGCTGGCAAACGCATCGATGATTTCCTCAAGCCGTTCCGGGCTCAAATCCTCATAGGTATCTTTGAAGATCATGACCATCGGTGCATTGGCACAAGCTCCGAGACACTCGACTTCCTCCCAGGAAAGAGTTCCGTCGGAATTAGTCTGGAATTGCTCTTCGGAAATCCGGGACTTGCAAACGCGCATCAGGTCTTCCGATCCGCGTAGCATGCAAGGGGTTGTGCCGCAGACCTGGACATGCGCCCGTGTGCCAACCGGCTTGAGCTGAAACTGGGTATAGAATGTCGCAACCTCAAGAGCCCTAATATAGGGCATATCCAGCATATCTGCGATTGCTTCAATTGAAGCCCTGGTGACCCAGCCTTCCTGTTCCTGGGCGCGCATCAGCAACGGAATGACCGCCGACTGTTCGCGTCCCTTGGGATATTTTTTTATCGTCCTTTTCGCCCATGCGCCATTGGCGCGATTAAAGGTAAAACCTTCCGGCTGAAACTCAGGATCTGCAAGACGGCGCACAGACATCTATCGATCAACCTCACCAAACACGATATCGAGAGAGCCAAGGACTGCCGACACGTCGGCCAGCATGTGGCCTTTCGAGACAAAATCCATGGCTTGGAGATGAGCAAAACCCGGCGCACGCAGTTTGCACCGATAGGGTTTGTTCGAGCCATCGGAAACCAGAAAGACCCCGAACTCGCCCTTGGGGGCTTCAACCGCGGAATACACCTCGCCGGCCGGTACATGGTAGCCCTCGGTATAGAGCTTGAAATGATGGATCAATGCTTCCATCGAACGCTTCATTTCTCCACGGCTCGGCGGCACGATCTTGTTGTCTGTCGACGAGACCGGACCGGTCTTCTCGGATCCGAGCAGTTGCTCAACGCACTGCTTCATGATGCGAACCGACTGACGCATTTCTTCCATGCGGATCAGGTAACGGTCATAACAATCGCCGTTCTTTCCAACCGGAATATCGAAAGCCATTTCCGAATAGCATTCATAGGGTTGAGACTTGCGCAGGTCCCACGCCGCGCCGGACCCGCGCACCATGACGCCCGAGAATCCCCAGGCCCAGGCATCTTCGATCCTGACGGTGCCGATGTCGACATTGCGCTGTTTGAAGATGCGATTTCCCGTCAACAGGCTGTCGAGATCGTCGACAACCTTCAGGAACGGATCACACCAGTTGCCGATATCCTCAACCAGTTCAGGCGGCAGGTCCTGGTGCACGCCGCCGGGGCGCACATATGCGGCATGCATGCGCGCCCCGCAGGCGCGCTCATAGAACACCATGAGTTTTTCACGTTCTTCGAATCCCCAAAGCGGCGGTGTCAGCGCACCGACGTCGAGCGCCTGGGTCGTCACGTTAAGCAGATGCGACAGAATGCGGCCGATCTCGGAATAGAGAACTCTGACAAGTTGGCCGCGTTTTGGAACGGTGATGCTCGCCAGACGTTCGACTGCCAGCGCGAAGGCATGTTCCTGATTCATCGGCGCGACATAGTCCAGCCTGTCGAAATACGGCACGGCCTGCAGATAGGTCTTGTGCTCGATCAGCTTTTCGGTGCCCCGGTGCAACAGGCCGATATGCGGATCCACCCGTTCAACCACCTCGCCGTCCAGTTCCAGCACCAGGCGCAAAACACCGTGCGCGGCCGGATGCTGCGGCCCGAAGTTGATGTTGAAATTGCGGACACTGTGTTCGGTCATCGACGATCCGCCTTCCTACTGCTTGGCTTTCTCGTCGCCCGGCAGCACGTATTCGGTGCCTTCCCAAGGGGACAGAAAATCGAAATTGCGGAATTCCTGTTTCAGTTCGACAGGTTCATAAACCACGCGCTTTCGCTCATCGTCATATCGAACTTCAACATATCCGGTGAGCGGAAAATCCTTGCGCAACGGATGACCTTCAAAACCGTAATCGGTCAACAGGCGGCGCAGATCGGGGTGCCCGGAAAACAGGATGCCGTAGAGATCATAGGCCTCACGCTCAAACCAGTCGGCCCCCGGATAGACCGCCGTTGCCGACGGAATCGCGACATCCTCGCCGACCTCGACCTTCACGCGAATGCGCTGGTTCTGTTGCGGCGACAGCAAATGATAAACCACGTCGAAGCGCTTTTCGCGCGATGGGTAATCCACTCCGCAAATATCGATGAAGCAGATAAAACAGCACTGAACGTCATCGCGCAGAAATCCGAGGACATCGAGAATATCCGAACCATCAGCCTTCAGCGTCAGTTCGCCATTTTCGACCTGACTTGCAACGAGTTTGTCGCCAAGTTTGTCGGCAATATGGGACGCCAGTTCGTGCAGGGCTTCGCTCATTCGTCTAAATCCCCGCCTAGCGTTCAATCGTACCGGTTCGGCGAATTTTCTTCTGCAGCAGAAGAATGCCGTAAAGCAGCGCCTCGGCGGTCGGCGGACAGCCAGGGACATAGATGTCCACCGGCACCACGCGATCACATCCACGCACGACGGAGTATGAATAGTGATAGTACCCGCCGCCATTGGCGCAGGATCCCATCGAGATGACATAGCGGGGTTCCGGCATCTGGTCATAGACCTTGCGCATTGCGGGTGCCATCTTGTTGGTCAACGTACCGGCAACGATCATGACATCCGACTGGCGTGGAGACGCACGCGGGGCAATACCGAAGCGTTCCGCATCGTAACGTGGCATTGACGTATGCATCATCTCGACCGCGCAACACGCCAGACCAAAAGTCATCCACATCAACGAACCAGTACGGGCCCAAGTGACCAGAGCCTCAGACGAGGTGACAAGGAATCCCTTATCGGCGAGTTCGCTGTTGATCTCACCGAAATAGGCATCATTGGCGCCCATCGGTTTGCCGGTCGCGGGATCAATAATGCCCTTCGGCCGCGGCGCGATCAGGGTGCCCGAGCTGTCGTTCAGTCCCATTCCAGCGCTCCCTTTTTCCATTCATAAATGAAGCCGATAGTCAGCACAGCGAGAAATGCCATCATCGACCAGAAACCAAGCCAGCCGATCTCGGCAAACGACACCGCCCATGGAAACAGAAACGCAACTTCAAGATCAAAAATGATGAAGAGAATGGCGACGAGATAGAAGCGGATGTCGAACTTCATCCTGGCATCGTCGAACGAATTGAACCCGCATTCGTAAGCCGACAGTTTTTCCGGATCGGGATTCTGGTAGGCAACGAGAAAAGGAGCCACTAGAAGTGCCAAACCGATTACCATCGCCACGCCGATGAAAATGACAATGGGCAGATATGAGCTCAACAATTCACTCACTATTCTACCCTCCTGAATCTGTGTTTCCGCAACATCGATGCCGGCACTTTATCCGCTTTCCCGGAAGAAGAATACTGCGCCAAAGTGTTGCGGCACGTCGCATGCCGCACTGCAGCGAGGGTTAGCGCAGCGGGCCACGAGGCGCAAGCCCGGGCAAGGCTGAACTTTGTTCATTTTGACGAGAATATGGCGCGATCGGAACGGTTTGCACAAGGTTCCCTACGGCAACGGACACCGCATGCCGGAAACCGAACGAAAGCTTCTTCAGGATGTTTTGTAAGAGTGGCGCGAGAGACGGGGCTCGAACCCGCGACCTCCGGCGTGACAGGCCGGCACTCTAACCAACTGAGCTACTCCCGCGCGCCAATGTTGCAGCGCGAACAACAACATTATGAGCGGTCAAGTAAGCGCTTCGCATCGGGCTGTCAAGCGGTTCCGCATCGCTTTTGTCCGTTCTTCGGTCCGTCCGGAAAAGGAAGCCCACCGACACAAAAAACGCCAAATGCGATTGTCCTGCAATGTTGTTCGATTTTGCTTGCACCGCTGTGATGAAAGCCGTAAACCGGCGCCGTTGGTCGGGCGGTTAGCTCAGCTGGTAGAGCGCCTCGTTTACACCGAGGATGTCGGGAGTTCGAGTCTCTCACCGCCCACCATTTTTCGTCTCACGACAATTCGCTACGCCCATGCCTCCGACGGGGCGCGCTTTCGCGCGACGCCCGGTCGGGCGTGCGAACACGAAACGGGTTCGAAGGCGTTCGCCATTTTTCATCTCACGGCAATTCGCGGCGCTCAGACCTCCGATGGCGCGCGCAATCGCGTCCGGTGCGCGGGTTTCCTTTCAGCGAAAAAAAGGCCGGACAGTGTCCGGCCTTTACAGTCAATGATCGGTCGCCGATCAGTTGACGGCGTCCTTCAAGCCCTTACCGGCTGAAAACTTCGGAACGTTACGTGCCGGGATATCAACCGGAGCACCGGTCGATGGGTTGCGGCCGGTTGTTGCGGCGCGATGCGAAACGGAGAAGTTGCCAAAACCGATCAGCCGGACATCTCCGCCTTTCTTGAGCTCCCCCGTAATGACATCAAACACAGAATCCACCGCGGACTGTGCATCGGTCTTCGAAAGTCCCGCCTTATCGGCAACGTCTGCCACAAGCTCATTTTTATTCATGGAATAGAATCCTTTCCTCTCATATTGCCGGGAAGAGCGACTCACCCAGCGAAGCAGGAGTTTAATGAGATTGGGCCGCGCGACCAAGCATGTTCAGGGCAAAAAAGCCCGGATTTTAAGGGATTCAGGGAGATTTCCGGCAAAAAAGAAGCCGGACACACGCCCGGCTTCTTAATTTCTCGAGAATCCTGCATTTGCAACTAGTGCGCGATGGCCGCTGATTCTGCACCTTCACCAGCAGCGGCCGCTGCAGCCGGCTGATCAACAGGCTCCACCCATTCGATAGGCTCAGGGGTCCGCACAAGCGCATGCTCCAACACTTCACCGGCACGGCTGACAGGAATGATTTCAAGCTCGTTTTTCACATTGTCCGGAATATCGGCCAAATCCTTGGCATTGTCCTCCGGTATCAGAACCTTCTTCATCCCGCCACGCAGGGCAGCAAGCAATTTTTCCTTCAACCCGCCGATTGGCAAAATCCGTCCGCGCAGTGTGATTTCACCGGTCATGGCAATATCCTTGCGCACAGGAATTCCGGTCAATACCGAAACGATCGCTGCAACCATGGCGATCCCCGCGGACGGACCATCTTTTGGTGTTGCGCCTTCGGGAACATGGACGTGTATGTCCTGTTTATCGAAGGCCGGAGGTTCAATGCCAAAATCGACTGACCGGCTGCGAACGTAGGACGCCGCGGCTGAAATCGATTCCTTCATTACATCCCGCAGATTGCCGGTGACCGTCATCTTGCCCTTGCCGGGCATTTTGACGCCTTCCACGGTCAACAATTCTCCGCCGACCTCGGTCCAGGCCAAGCCGGTCACGACACCGACCTGATCTTCGCCCTCGACCTGTCCAAAGCGAAACCGCGGCACACCAAGGAATTCATCGATATTCTTGTCAGTAACGTCGATCGATTTCTTGTCGGACTTGAGGATCTCGGTCACCGCTTTGCGCGCGAGCGTCATGATCTCGCGCTCGAAATTGCGCACACCGGCTTCTCTTGTATATGTGCGCACGATTTCATGCAGTGCATCGTCGGAGACGGAGAATTCATCCGGCAGCAATGCGTGGTCACTGATGGCCTTGGGCAGAAGATGCCTTTTGGCGATTTCGACCTTTTCATCCTCGGTGTAACCGGCAATACGAATGATCTCCATCCGATCCATCAGAGCCGGCGGAATGTTCAACGTATTGGCAGTGGTAATGAACATGACCTTCGACAGATCGTATTCAACCTCGAGATAGTGATCCGTGAATGTCGAATTCTGTTCCGGATCCAGCACTTCAAGCAGCGCCGAAGACGGGTCACCGCGAAAGTCCATACCCATCTTGTCGATCTCGTCGAGAAGGAACAATGGATTGGCCTTTTTGGCCTTTTTCATCGACTGGATGACTTTACCCGGCATCGAACCGATATAGGTGCGGCGATGGCCGCGGATTTCCGCTTCGTCGCGCACGCCGCCAAGCGCCATGCGGACAAATTCGCGACCGGTGGCCCTGGCGATCGACTTGCCAAGCGAAGTTTTGCCGACGCCGGGAGGACCGACGAGGCAGAGTATAGGTCCCTTCAGCTTGTTGGCACGGCTCTGAACAGCAAGGTATTCGACAATGCGGTCCTTGACCTTGTCGAGGCCGTAATGGTCGGTATCGAGCACCTCCTGGGCGAATCCCAGATCATGTTTGACCTTGGAGCGTTTTCCCCACGGAATCGACAGCAACCAGTCAAGATAGTTGCGCACGACTGTGGCCTCGGCGGACATCGGTGACATCTGCTTCAGCTTTTTGAACTCGGCGTCGGCCTTTTCGCGTGCCTCTTTGGAGAACTTGGTCTTGCGAATGCGCTCTTCCAGCTCGGCCATCTCATCTCGGCCTTCATCGCCCTCACCCAGTTCCTTCTGGATCGCTTTCATCTGCTCGTTGAGATAGTACTCGCGCTGCGTCTTCTCCATCTGACGCTTGACGCGCGAGCGGATACGCTTTTCGACCTGAAGCACGGAAATCTCCGCCTCCATATAGCCCATGGCTTTTTCAAGACGGCCGCGAATCGAGAGCGTCGCGAGCATTTCCTGTTTTTCAGGAATCTTGATCGCAAGATGGGAAGCGATCGTATCGGCCAGTTTGGAATAGTCGTCGATCTGGCTGGCCGCACCGACGACCTCGGGAGATATCTTTTTGTTCAGCTTGACGTAATTCTCGAAATCGGAAACCACCGAGCGAGACAGCGCTTCGATCTCGATTTCGTCTTCGTCCGGCTCGACAAGAACTTCGGCCGAAGCCTCATGGAATTCGGTCCGGTCGGTGAATTCGGTAATACGCGCACGCACCTTGCCCTCGACCAGAACTTTCACGGTTCCATCCGGCAGTTTCAGCAGCTGCAGAATGCTCGCAATTGTGCCGACGTCAAAAATCTCGGCAGCGGCCGGGTCATCATCGGCAGCATTTTTCTGCGTGGCGAGAAGGATCTGCTTTTCCGAACCCATCACGTCTTCCAACGCGCGGATAGACTTGTCCCGACCGACAAAAAGCGGGACGATCATGTGCGGAAACACCACAATGTCGCGCAATGGCAGCACGGGATAAACCCCATCGCTATTCGCGGTTCCTTCAATCGTGGTTGTGACTTCGGTCATGGTCTTCCTTTCAGATGGCCCTTGCGGGCCTGTATGCAACGCGATGTCGCCCCGGTTGGCAGGCAGCGACTGTAAGCGCCCATTGAGCCTTGTTCAGGCTTGGTCTGCCTTTAAGTGGCGACCTTTCCCAGAGGTTTCAAGGCGCTGCACCGCAACGAATCAGGCGCATAATCAGCCTCAATCACCGCCAACTCAATTCACAATCAAATTCTGAGTAGCCAAAGACGGCAGGGACTAGCCGTATTCCACGGAAATCCCTGATCGAAACCGGGCCAATGCCCAATTACCGGCTGTTTTGCCGCGCTCCTATGACATGAATCAGGCAGAAACATTGCCCTTCTCGGCATCCCGCTCGGCATAGATATAGAGTGGCCGGGCATTGCCCTCCACGACTTCGTCGGAAATGACGACCTCCTGAACACCGTCAAGCGCCGGCAGTTCAAACATCGTATCGAGCAGGATCGCTTCCATGATGGAGCGCAAGCCACGCGCGCCGGTCTTACGGGCAATGGCCTTGCGCGCAATCGAGCGAAGCGCATCCTCGTGGAATGTCAGTTCGACATTTTCCATTTCAAACAGCCGTTGATACTGCTTGACCAGCGCATTCTTGGGCTCGCTGAGGATCATCACCAGCGCGTCCTCATCGAGGTCCTCAAGAGTTGCCAGTACGGGAAGACGTCCGACAAATTCCGGTATCAGGCCGAACTTCAGAAGGTCCTCTGGCTCCACATTGCGGAACAGCTCACCGGTTGGCCGGTCCTCGGGCGAATCGACGGAAGCAGAAAATCCGATCGATGTCTTGCGACCGCGATCGGAGATGATCTTGTCAAGGCCGGCAAAGGCACCGCCGGAAATGAACAGGATGTTGGCCGTGTCGACCTGCAGGAATTCCTGCTGCGGATGTTTGCGGCCACCTTGCGGCGGAACCGAGGCAACAGTGCCTTCCATGATCTTCAACAGCGCCTGCTGAACACCCTCGCCGGATACGTCCCGGGTTATCGAAGGGTTGTCCGATTTGCGCGAAATCTTGTCGATTTCATCAATGTAAACGATACCGCGCTGGGCGCGTTCCACGTTATAATCTGCCGATTGCAGCAGTTTCAGGATGATGTTTTCAACATCTTCACCGACATAACCGGCTTCGGTCAAGGTCGTGGCGTCAGCCATGGTAAAGGGAACATCGATAATGCGGGCAAGTGTCTGGGCCAGCAATGTCTTGCCGCAACCGGTCGGGCCAATCAGCAGGATGTTGGACTTTGCCAGCTCGACATCGTTGTTCTTGGTCGCGTGTGCCAGCCGCTTATAGTGGTTGTGCACGGCTACCGACAGAACCCGCTTCGCATGCGGCTGCCCGATCACGTAGTCATCAAGAACCTCCAGGATTTCCTGCGGTGTGGGCACACCATCCTGTGACTTGACCATCGAGGTTTTGTTTTCCTCGCGGATGATGTCCATGCACAATTCGACACATTCGTCGCAAATGAACACCGTCGGGCCGGCAATGAGCTTGCGCACTTCATGCTGGCTTTTGCCGCAGAACGAACAATAGAGAGTGTTCTTCGACTCACCGCCGCCGCCGCTGTTGCTAATTTTGCTCATACCAAGGTCCTTTCAAGCCTCGACGGTTTGAAATCCGCCGATACCCGGTCTCGAACAATCAGATCATCCGAACCGGGTGAATCGTTACAAATCTAGAACAGCGTTCCTTCACGAACGATACACAATTGCGAAAACACGGCAATCACCTCGCCCCATCCTGTAAAAGTTACAGGCATGAAACTCAATATAGACTTAACGCGGGAACCGGTCGCAGCCGACGATTTGCCCGAATGTGACACAAATGCCTCATATTTGGCGAAATTATGCCCGTCGTACCCGGACGTGCAGGCAGTCAGACTCAGTTGCCGTCCTTTGCCGGTTCTTCCATTGCTTCCCGTGTCGTGATGACTTTGTCGATCAAACCAAATTCCATGGCCTCATCGGCATTCAGGAAATGATCGCGATCCAAGGTGTTCTCGATTGTGTCGTAGTCGTTGCCGGTGTGCGTGACATATATCTCGTTCAGACGGCGTTTCATCTTGATAATATCCTGGGCATGACGCTCAATGTCAGACGCCTGTCCCTGGAAGCCGCCCGATGGCTGATGCACCATGATCCGCGCATTCGGTGTCGCGAACCGCATATCCTTGGCACCGGCGCACAGCAGCAGCGATCCCATGGATGCTGCCTGTCCTATACACAGCGTCGAAACGGCAGGCTTGATAAACTGCATCGTGTCGTAGATGGCCATTCCGGACGTCACCACTCCACCAGGCGAGTTGATGTAGAGAGCGATTTCCTTTTTTGGATTGTCAGCTTCCAGATACAGCAGCTGCGCACAGACCAATGTCGCCATGCTGTCTTCGACCGGACCGGTAATGAAAATCACCCGTTCCTTCAGAAGCCGGGAAAATATGTCATAGGCCCGCTCGCCGCGATTGGTCTGTTCGACCACCATCGGCACAAGGTTCATTGCGGTCTCTAACGGATCGTTCATGGACGTTTCCTCTTCGGGATCTGACGTCTGCACGATGCCGGCAGAATCAGTTTCGTTGAATTCGCCTTAGATAAGGGCTCCACACCGGCCTGTGCAAGAGTATGCGGAGCGCAAAAACCGACCTTTTGCGAAGGTGGTTAGCGCGTACCCGCCCGATACGCCAACATTAGAATCGCCGGCTCAGTCAATCGGTTCAGCACGCAATTGCTTCTGCAGGCGGTCAAAATCATTCGAGTCAATGTAGTCGGAGATCCAGCGACCGACTGCCGGCCCGAACTTGTAGCCATGACCGGAACAGGCCGAAACGATCAGACACTTGCCGGAAACACCCGAGAAAAACCGTTCGTCCCGCGTGAATGTGTAGGCGCAGGTTACGACATCGGTCACTTCATATTCTCCGACACGCGCGATTGGCGGGGAAAACAAATCGCGGATCATTTCGCCCTCTCCCGCTTCCGCGATCCTTCCCGCGTCCGGATCAGCAGTGGGAATCTTGTGCAAACCGCTGCCGAATTTCAGCCCCGCACCGCCGCTCGGCGGGATGATATATCCGTCAGTCTCGCCTCCGACATCGAGAACGACAGGTGCGGTATTCCAACTCTCTTGCAATTCCGCGGGAGGCCTCAGGTATACAACGGCGGTGCGGTAGGCAGTAAGATGTCGCCGCAATTCCGGAAACAAGTTCAACACCCAGGCCCCAGCCGTTACAATGATTCTATCGGCTTGAAGGTTTTCACCGTTCGACAGCGTAACGCGCGCATCTGAGGTGTCGACCTGCGCGACCCTGCTTCCTTCTCTAACCTCAGCACCCTTATTGCGCAGCCAGTCTGCAAGATCGGCCGCAATGCGGCGGCAATGGAGTGCACCGCCTTCGCCTGACAAACAGGCGTATCGGAAACTGCCGGCCTGCAGGAACGGATAGCGTTCCACTGCATCTTCAGCCTGCAGTAATTCGTAGGCGTAGCCGCCGGCATCAAGACCCTGACGATAGAGTTCGGCTTCATCACCCGGCGCGCGGGAAACCAGCAAGAAACCGCGATGATCGTAGTGGGAGACGCCGAGATCGGACCACAGGTCCTCCCAGGCATGATATGCCTCCGTAATGAGGTCGCTGTAACCGCTGCCGGCGGGATAAGCCCGCCGAATGATTCGATGGTGGTCACCGGACGCCGATAGTGGATTGGGAACCGGCCCCTGTTCCAGCAGTGTCACCTCATGTCCACGGCAAACCAGCGACCAAGCGGTCGAAAGGCCGGATATTCCACCACCAATGACGATAATTCGCATAGAGTTTCCGCCGATAAATGCATGTCGGTATGTATGAGGTCGTTCCCGACATACAGAATTGGAACGCGGTGCGATTTAGCAGCCGCGCAGGCAAAATCACCCACATTCAAAAGGGCATTGCGACCAGTGCCTTTTCCATATTCTTCGTCGGCTGCTGACAATTCGACAAGAAAAAGGATGGCACAACGCCACCCTTTTGTCTCTTTTTCAAAGCCTTGCGGATGTTTTCATCCAAATTGAATCAGGCAACTTTTGCCAGAGCCTGATCCAGATCGGCAATGATGTCCGCGACATTTTCGATGCCGATCGACAACCGGACTACATCGGGACCAGCTCCGGCAGCCACCTTCTGCTCGTCGGAAAGCTGCCTATGGGTGGTCGATGCCGGGTGGATAACGAGGGATTTGGCGTCGCCGATATTGGCAAGGTGCGAAAACAGTTCCAGCGCTTCGACAAATTTGATGCCGGCTTCATAACCACCCTTCAGGCCGAACGTGAATACCGCCCCGCTGCCGCTGGGCGAATATTTGGTCATCAGCGCATTGTTCGAATGATCTTTCAGTCCGGCATATTCCACCCAGGACACCGTGGAATGCCGCGACAGGTGCTCGGCAACCGCCTGGGCATTGTCGCAGTGCCGCTGCATGCGAAGCGGAAGGGTTTCGATACCCGTCGCCAGCAGGAAAGAGTTGAACGGCGAGATTGCCGGTCCAAAGTCCCGTAGGCCGAGAACACGGCAGGCAATGGCAAACGCAAAATTGCCAAAAGTCTCGTGCAAGACGATGCCGCCATATTCCGGGCGCGGTTCCGACAGCATCGGATAATTGCCGGACGCCGTCCAGTCGAAGGTTCCGCCATCAACGATAATTCCGCCCATGGAATTGCCGTGTCCACCCATGAATTTCGTCAGTGAATGCACAACGATATCCGCACCGTGTTCGATCGGGCGAAGCAGATATGGACTCGCCATTGTATTATCGACAATCAACGGCAACCCATGCTTTCGCGCGATATCGCCGATTTTCTCGATGTCCATCACCATTCCGCTCGGATTGGCAAAACTTTCGATAAAGATGCCGCGGGTGCGATCGTCGATCTGGCTTTCGAAACTCGACAGGTCCGCCGGATCGGCCCAACGCACTTCCCAGCCAAACGATTTGAAGGACTGGCCGAACTGGTTGATCGAGCCGCCGTAGAGTTTGTTGGCGGCTATGAAATTGTCGCCGGGCTGCATGATTGCGTGAAAGACCAGCAATTGTGCGGCGTGTCCGGACGCGGTGGCAAGCGCCGCGGTCCCGCCTTCCAGTGCAGCCACACGCTCTTCCAGAACCGCCTGGGTCGGATTCATGATGCGGGTGTAAATGTTGCCGAACGCCTGCAAGCCAAACAGCGAGGCGGCATGGTCCGCATCATCAAAAACATAGGCGGTGGTCTGATAAATCGGCGTGGCACGCGCGCCCGTGGCCGGATCCGGCTGTGCACCGGCATGAATGGCAAGTGTCTCAATTCCTGGGCTGCGCTGCGACATGGATTACTCCCCTCCATCAACAAAAAAAATACGCCTGCGACGGCCGGCATGCATGCCGATCCTCCGCGCGAAGAGCCGTTATTTCAAAGGCCCGCCGGAAAAGCAAAGAAGAAAAATCCGCCAAGGCGCCGAAAAAGGATCAAAGGCTCCAAATTACCGGGTGATTTGCGAGAAAACGACCGACGGCTGTTCTTCCTGGTTGCACCCTGGCCGCCGACTGTCGACCGGGTTGCCGGCTTATGTCTTCTCAGCGCAAACCGAAATGCTGGAACCCGCCCCGCATGACCGGCTTTCGTGCTGAAATGACCCGTGAATTGACGCCGTTCCAACCGATCTCGCCGGACAGTCGGGCATATTCGATTTTCGGGCATCGGTTCATTATGACCTTGAGGCCGGCTGCTTCGGCCTTCCTGGCGGCAGCGTCATGGCGAACCGTCAATTGCATCCAGACGACGGCCGGCAATGGTTTCAATGCCAGGATTTCATCGACGATCCCGGGTACGGCGTCGGAGCCACGGAAAATATCGACCATATCGATCGGATCAGGAATATCTGCCAACCTAGCGAAGGTCATCTGCCCTAGAATTTCTCGGCCGGCATGACCAGGATTCACCGGAATGACCCGGTATCCCTTGTCGAGCAGGTATTTCGCGACAAAGAAGCTCGGGCGAATCGGATTGGCCGACGCGCCGACAATGGCCACTGATCCGACGCTGCAAAGAACGTCGGTGATCTCTTTGTTATCATATGAATCGTGACCGGCTTCACCGCTCATTCATCGGTCCATTGCGGTTCGCGTTTTTCCACAAATGCGCTTATTCCCTCTTCGGCATCCCGTGCCATCATGTTGTCGACCATAACCTTGGCAGTGTGCTCATAGGCTTCTGACAGCCCCATTTCCAGTTGCTGATAGAACGCTTCCTTGCCGGTTTTCAATGTGCGGGTTGATTTTGCTGCGATCCTGTCGGCGAACATCGCCGTTGTGGCTGATAATTCGTCATGCGGAACGACGCGGTTGACAAGGCCAAATTCGCGCGCTGTCTCAGCGTCGATTTTCTCGCCGGTGAGCAGCATCTCCATCGCCTGCTTGCGGCCGACATTGCGCGACAATGCGACCATCGGAGTGGAGCAAAACAGACCGATATTGACCCCCGGCGTGGCAAATACTGCCCGCTCGGAAGCCACTGCGAGATCGCAAGACGCCACAAGCTGGCAGCCTGCTGCTGTCGCAATGCCATCCACCTCGGCGATAACAGGTCTTGGATGACGCACAACCGAAAGCATCATTTTTGAGCAGATGGCCATGGTCTCGGCATAGAACGACCGTCCACCGTCTTCGTTGGCACGGCGTGCCGTCATTTCTTTGAGATCATGCCCGGCACAGAATACCGAACCTTCGGCGGCAATGATGATCACGCGTACCTGGCGATCTTCGGCGGCGTCACTCAATGCCTGCTGCAGTTCCCGCATGACTGAAACGGAGAGCGCGTTCGCTGGCGGGTTCGCCAATGTCAGCCGAAGCACGCCATGGTCGATGCTTCGCAATATTGATGCATGGGTCTGAAGGCCCACGGCAGAGTCCGGTATTGCCATTTTAGAATTCCTTCCCGGTCTTTGTCGTCAGTTATCGAATCCGCTCGGGATAGGAAACCGCAACGGCAATCATATTTCGATCCGATCGCAGGAGTCCAACTGATCGGACAATTCGTTCCGGCCTGTCATCGTAGCCGAACTTTGCCGGTTCACGGGATTGGTTTTTCGATTGGCCCGAATTTGTTTTGCGATTACCAGTGGCAAATCAAACCGGATGAGAGGAGATCGCAATGGCTAAAGTCGAATATGAAAAAGACGGGCGAATCGGCCGTATAACGCTCAACCGGCCTGAAGTTCTGAACGCGATCGACGATGACGTGCCGGCAGAACTGGCGCAGGCCGTGGACAGAGCAAATGGCGATGACGGTGTCCATGTCATTGTGCTTTCCGGTGCGGGCCGAGCCTTTTGTGCGGGTTACGATTTGACTTATTATGCCGAGGCCAGCGGCGGCGATGGCAACAACGTCACGCAAGAGATGCCCTGGGACCCGATGAAGGATTATGCCTTCATGTCGCGCAACACCGATTTGTTCATGTCGCTTTGGCATTCACATCGTCCCGTCCTGGCCAAGGTCCATGGGTTTGCCGTTGCCGGCGGATCGGACATCGCGCTGTGCGCCGACATGATCGTGATGGCCGATGATGCGCAAATCGGTTACATGCCTTCCCGGGTCTGGGGTTGCCCGACCACCGCGATGTGGGTCTACCGGGTCGGCCCGGAACAGGCCAAGCGCATGCTTTTCACCGGAGACCGGATCGACGGCAAAGAAGCCGAGCGTATCGGTCTTGTCTCCAAGTCCGTCCCCGCGGAAGAACTGGATGCTGAGGTCGAGAGGCTTGCCGAACGCATGTCAACGGTGCCGGTCAATCAGCTGATGATGCAGAAAATGGTCATCAATCAGGCGATCGAAGCGATGGGCCTGAAGAACACGCAACGTCTGGCGACGGTTTTCGACGGAATCACACGTCACTCCCCCGAAGGCCTCAACTTCAAGCATCGCGCAGAAGAAACCGGTTGGAAAAGTGCCGTGCGGGAACGTGACCTTGGCACATACGACTGGACGGAGAACCGGCCGATCAACCCGCGCCGCTCTTAGCGTCAGGCCCCATCTAACCCAATCATCAACCGAATTCGAGACAGTCAGGATCCCGCAGTGAGTGTCAAACCTCTCCAACCCGTCATGACGAGCGACGAACTCAATGTCTTTCTTCGCAAGGTCTATCCACAATTGAATGACGCTTTTACCGATTTTGTCGTCATCGATATTCAGCCGGAAAGAGTCGTGGTCAGGCTGAACGCCAGCGAGCGCCATTTGCGCCCTGGAGGAACTGTTTCCGGCCCGAGCCTTTTCACACTTGCGGATATCGGAGGTTATGCCTGTGTCCTGTCACATGTCGGACCGGAGGCCCTGAGCGTGACCACAAACCTCAACATCAACTTCATGCGAAAAGCCGAGGCGGGACCGATTGACGGGCATTGCCGGATTCTGAAGCTGGGCAAGACACTGATGGTGTTCGATATCGACATTCGTGTCGGTGATGGCCCGACAATCGCCCATGCAACGGGAACCTACGCAATCCCACCGAATCGGAAAATTATGAGGTAAAATAATACCGCAAATCTAACTCCTTATTTTCATTGGATTTTTATAATATGACTCGTTGAATTTGCGCTTGACGCTGAGCTGCCCCTGCCCCTATAAGCGTGTCGAATTGCGGTCCCAGTGGCCGCAGTCTTTGTTTCAGAAGACAGATTGAACACTTTCGCCCTGTGGCGAAAAACTGAGTATGAGAGCCCTCTAGATGAAAACCTTCTCCCAAAAGCCGGCAGAAGTGACGAAAAAGTGGATTCTGATCGACGCCGAGAACCTCGTCGTCGGCCGGCTGGCCACCGTCGTCGCGAACCTTCTGCGCGGCAAAAACAAAGTCACCTTTACGCCGCACGTCGACGATGGTGACAATGTCATCGTCATTAACGCCGGCAAGGTGGCATTCACCGGCAAGAAATATGCCGACAAGAAATATTTCTGGCATACCGGACACCCCGGTGGAATCAAACAACGCACCGCGCGACAGATTCTTGAAGGACGGTTTCCCGAACGCGTCGTCGAAAAGGCCGTTGAACGGATGATCCCGCGTGGCCCGCTCGGGCGCCGTCAGATCAAGAACCTGCGCGTCTACCCAGGTGCCGATCACCCCCATGAAGCCCAGCAGCCAGAAGTTCTGGACGTCGCTGCACTCAACAGAAAAAACAAGAGGAGCTGACGGTATGGCTGAGCTCAATTCTCTGGAAGAACTCGGCACAGTTGCCGAGCCGGTCCAGCCGGAAGCCCCGGCATATGTCCAGAAACTCGATGCCCAGGGACGCGCCTACGCGACCGGCAAGCGGAAAGATGCAATTGCTCGGGTCTGGATCAAACCCGGATCAGGCAAAATCCAGATCAACGGACGCGAGTTCGTGGCCTATTTCGCACGTCCGGTTCTTCAAATGATCCTGCAGCAGCCGATCATCGCGGCCAATCGGGCTGGTCAATATGATGTGGTTGCCACGGTTACCGGCGGCGGCCTGTCCGGTCAGGCCGGCGCGGTTCGGCACGGTATTTCCAAAGCGCTGACGTATTTCGAGCCAGAGCTTCG
>JAJFHT010000072.1 GCA_021775495.1 Hyphomicrobiales bacterium
ACCAGATCGAGCGATGCTTCAACAAACTCAAATGCGCCAGACGTCTGGCAACCAGATACGATAAAACTGCTGCAAGCTATCTTGGATTCATACACATCGTAGCCGCAAGATTATGGCTCCGCAGTTTGTCAACATGACCTAAGCCGAATAGTGTGTTGGTCTACCATAATGCAGTAAACTCGTTGCAATAACCAAGCTTCCGGAAAGGAACACGCAGCATGATTGCATACGTCACCGTCGGTGCTGATGACATCGCTCGCGCGAAACGGTTTTACTCTGCGTTCCTGCCAGCCCTTGATTACGGGCTGGAGGAGGGTCCTGAGGGCCTAAGCTACGCGCTGCCCGAACAACCGGGTCAGTCTGCCGCACTGCCGGATTTCTACGTTAAACCAACCTTCGATGGACATCCGGCCTCGGCTGGGAACGGTGCTATGATCGCATTTGAGGCTCGCAATCAAAAGCAGGTTCGTGACCTTCACTCCGCCGCGCTTGCCGCAGGCGGCTTTGACGAGGGCCAGCCCGGCTTCCGTGACTCGTATGGACCTCATTTTTTTGTTGGCTACCTTCGCGACCCTCAAGGCAACAAGATCGCACTGTTCTCCAACGATCCGAACGAACCCGGACGAGAGGGATAACGCGGGTTACACGGGCGACGACAGCGCATTGTTTGCATGCAAGACCTAGGGGCCGCGCAGCAAACGCTCGTTTACGGAGTGTGACGTAACTGCCTTGTTTTGCACCACCACAATCCTTGTTCAAAACCAAAGCAGTTGTTGAAGGTTTTTTCCTCTCCCGTGATAGAAGCCATTCGCCGCGTTGCAGAAGATCGGTAAAATGGGCTCGAAGCTGTCATTCGTTGCAAACTCAACGAATGACCGTTGATGGCACGTGGTCTTCCCCCGATTTTGTGGACGGTTGGCAGACGTCGAAGGTAGTCCGGAGCGGGAGCGACAACAGAAGTTATTCCAGAGCCCGTCCACGACCGGGTATCATCCAATTAAGCCATTCAACCTCAATGGACTTACCTCGCCACGGTACATAGAATTCCGGTCGAAATACGCCACGGGGAAGGAATGGTCTGCATGGCCGAAGACCGAATCGAACGGCGCCTTGCCGCGATCGTTGCCGCTGATGTCGTGGGCTACAGCCGTATGATCCGCGCCGATGAAGATGGCACACTTGCGGCACTTCGCGCGGCGCGGGCTGAGATCATTGACCCCACCATCGCCAAACATCGCGGACGAACTGTCAAATTGATGGGTGACGGGATACTCGTGGAATTTGCTAGTGCCGTTGATGCCGTGGCGACCGCTGTCGCAGTGCAGCAGGCGATGTCCCGCTGGAACGACGGCCGGCCCGAAGACCGCCACATCACCTTTCGGATCGGTGTCAATCTCGGCGACGTGGTGATCGACGGTGCGGATATTCAGGGCGACGGAATCAATCTTGCGGCCCGTCTCGAGGCGCTGGCAGAGCCGGGAGCCGTGTGCTTGTCGGACGCGGTGCATGATCAGGTGCGTGACCGGCTGGATCTGACTTTTACCGATCGTGGCCCGCAGGATCTGAAGAACATCGACCGACCGGTGCAGATCTGGCAATGGAGCAATGGTTCGCTTGCGCCAAAACCACTGCCTGAGGACGTCAGGCTGGAACTACCCAAAAAGCCTTCCATCGCGGTTCTGCCCTTTGAGAATTTGTCGGCGGACCCGGAGCAGGACTTTTTTGCAGACGGGATCAGTGAGGACATCATTACCGCCCTGTCGCGCAATCGGGAACTGTTCGTCATTGCCCGCAACAGCAGTTTCAGTTTTCGCGGCAAGGCAATGGATATCCGTGTGGTGGGCAAGGATCTGGGTGTGCGCTTTGTGCTGGAAGGAAGTGTTCGGCGCGCCGGGAGCCGCGTTCGGATCACCGCCCAATTGGTCGAGGCCGAAACCGGTAGCCAAATCTGGGCTGAACGATACGACCGACCGGTCACTGACATCTTCGAAGTTCAGGACGAGATCACAATGAACGTTGCCGGCGCGGTTGGCAGCGAAATTCGGGCCGCCGACGTCAGAAGCGTCGCGCGCCGTGACATCAAGGATCTGAGATCCTGGGAACGTCTGATGAAGGCCTATTGGCATATCAACCGGATAAACCCGGAGGACAATCTCAAGGGGCAAGAGATTTGCCGAGCGGAAATTGAGGCGACAGGAGGTAGTGCCCAGATTTATTCAGCGTTGATGCTGGGTTGCGCATTTGAGTTTAACTTTTGGTTGGGAAACCGCCCGCCAACCGAGGCAATAAGAGAAGGAATGCAGGCCGCACACGCTGCGTTCGAGCTGGATCCAAATGACGACAGCGCACACGCGATACTGTGCTTGTTCTTGTTTGTTTGTGGCGAACATGACGCCTCACTGCGTGAAGGCAAGGCAGCTCTCGATCTTAATCCCAATGTGGTTTTTGCCCATATGGCAATGGGCGGGACGCTGGCCTATTCCGGCGCAGATTTTTATGACCGAGCCATGGAACATTTGGACAAGGCCGTTCGGTTGGGTCCGCGCGATCTGAGTATCACTTGGACGTATGGCCACATGGCAAGGGCCGCGTTGCAGGCTGGAAGATTAACCGAAGCTATCGATTACGCACGCGCTGCGATCCGCAACGATCCCGCTAGCGGCACCGCCCACAGGCTGCTTTCGGCATCGCTGGCGCTGGATGGACAAATCGAGGCAGCGCAAAAGGCATGGGCCGCGACCTGTGGAGTTAGCCCAACGGATATGGACGCCTGGGCCGATATGGCGCGGCGTGTTCACAGACGACCCGAGGATTTTGAAACGCTGAAGCGCGGTTTGATGTTGGCCGGTGCGCCTTTCAAAAACTGAGTCCCTCAATTTTTGCAAGAATGCTGATGTCTCAGGAAGTGTGCGCCAGAACGTATCTCGTTCATAGGGAACGAATAGCTGTGATGATCAGTTCTGGCATATTGGTCTTGCACCAAACTCAGCAACGTTTGAAATGAGATACAGAGCGGCCAGTCTTCAAAGCGACAAAGTCCATCTTGTTCGTACGCATCCTGCCAGATCAATCTGACAGAGCACAAAGCAGCATCAATTCCCCACATTCTCCCGCCAGCCCTTCTCTAGTGCTGCCAGCCAGTCCGCACGCAGTTCCGGCAGTGCGTTCTTTGCCAGTTCCTCGGTCGGCACCACCGACGGATGGCGTTCGATTTCGGCGAACGCGGTGCGAAGGTCCTTCGGCAGCCGTCTGACGGTGATTGCCGGTGCTGCGCCCCAGACGGACGGTTTGGCCTTTTCCAGCGCCGCCTCTCCCGACAGAAGGAAATTCGCCAGTACCATCGCCGCCGCCTTGTTGGGTGAGTTGTAGGGGATCGCGATGTAGTCAGTTTTGCCGATCGAGCCGTCCTCAAGCCCGTAGGAGCGGATCGTCTCGGGCAATGTCCCCTTCTCAACCATGCGGCCGAAGGCGGCTGGTTCATAGTTGAATGCGATCGAGACTTCCTTGTTGACGAACAGCTGGTTCAGAGCGGTGATGGAATCGGGATAGGTCTGACCATTGCGCCAGAGATGGGGTTCGATGTCCTTCAGCATGGCCCAGGTCTGCGGCGCCAGATCGTCATAGGTGACCTGGTCAAAGGCGACCAGCAGGTCGCTCGGATCGGCCAGCAGGCTGTAGAGCACATGGCGGACAAAGACGCTGCCTTCCAAATCCGGCGGCGCTGGATAGGTGAACTGCCCGGGGTTCGCCTTGATCCATTCCAGCAGCTTGGGGATGGTCTTTGGAGGCTCCCTCAAAAAGGCACTGTCATAGGCAAAGGCAAACTGTGTCTTGCCCCACGGCACTTCGCAGTCCTCCACCGGTTCGCCGAAATCAAAGGCGATCGAGGCGTCCTTCCAATCGACATATTTGTTGTTCGGCAGGGTCTTCAGATAACCGCAAAACAGCAGGCCACCCTGCTTCATGGTGCGGAAATTCTCACCATATATCCAGATCATGTCGACCGTGCCGGCATCGTCCAAACCGGTTTCTTTTTCGCCACGCACGATATCGACCGCCTCGACAGTATCCTTGATGCCGACGCGGTTGATGGTGATGTCGTAGCGCTGTTTCATCTCGCGCCCGACCCATTCAGAAACATAGCGGTCGATGTTGTCGGTGCTGCTCCGCATGAAGAAATTGACAGTTCCGCCTCTGGCGGCGGCTTCAACCTCTTCCCATGGCTTTCCGACCAGCTGTTCGCCGTCGGCAGTGTCGGCCTCAACCGCGAAGGAAAACGAAAAGGCAATAGCGGCCGCGCCAAGCAGTTTCACCGTGGTTTCGAACAGCTTTCTCATTAACATCTCCGCAGATCGAATTTGAACTGGTTGAAACGGTCCGGATCAGGATTTGATCGACGCCACCGCTTCTGCCCTGATCTCGTCGTACCGATCCTCCAGCTCTTTCGCCATGGCTTCGGCGACCTCCTGCGGACTGCCGTCCCTGTCCTGCGAAGGTATTTTGCGCCACTCGGCCAGATACTCATCCGTTCCATCCAGCCCGCGCCGCATGGCGATCATGTCGATCAGCTCCTGAAAGCGTTCACTCAGTTGAATCTTGTGCCTGTCGCGCCCGTTACGGGCCTCGACCATGGATGGGATTTCCTGCCAGCTTACTACAGTGCCTTGCGTCATTTTTGTTGGTCCCGTGAGCGTGCCAATTTTCAAGAATCGCTTACTCCGTTTGCTGCCTTGACGGCAAGCGCAATCGACGCGATGCGGGCGGCAACGGAATCGGCTCGGGATGTCAGTACCAGCGGGATTTTCAGGCCGACGACGATGCCGGCCGAACAAGCGCCCATGAAATAGACCATCATCTTGAACAGAGCATTGCCGACTTCGATTGTCGGCACCAGCAGCATGTCGGCATCGCCGGCCAGCGGATTGTCATACCGCTTTATGCCAGCCGACCGTCCCGAAACAGCCAAATCGAATGCAACCGGGCCAAAAGCAGCCGCACGACCACCAAATTCATCATTGATCCAGTCGGCGAGGATCTTCGCTTCCCGGCTCGACGGGATCGAGTCGATAACCGACTCCGTTGCCGAAAGCACGGCAATACCCGGACGCTTGATGCCGATGGCCTCGGCCACAGCGATGGCGTTGGAAGCGATATCCTTGCGCTGGTCGACGGTTGGCGCGACATTGAAGGCGCCATCGGTGATCAGAAGCGGTTTCTTCAGCACCGGCGCCGTCATGTGAAACACATGCGAGGCCATCCGGTCGGTGCGCAATCCGGCCGATCGTGACAGAAACGCCCTCAGATAGTTATCGGTATGAATGTCGCCCTTGATCGCGCAGGACGCATCGCCGGCACGCACCAGCGATACGGCCGCGGCGCCGACGTCGACTTCACTGTCGGCTGTAACGATATCCCAGCCGGAGACGTCGATGGAAGCCTTTTCCGCCGCCGCTTCAATCTTGGCCTTTCCGCCAACCAGGATGGGTTTGATGATACCCAGCTTCTCGGCTTTCGAGGCGGTTTCGAGCACCAGTCCCGACCCGCCGCCGACGATGACCGTCGGTGCCGGTTCCAATCCTTCAAGCGCCTTCAGCAACGATGCGGGAACCTCCGGTTCCATTTGCGGGCAC
>JAJFHT010000073.1 GCA_021775495.1 Hyphomicrobiales bacterium
ACTCGAAGGACCCGACCTTCCGGGTCGAGACGGAACTCGAGATCGGGCTCGTCCGTCGACCGCTCCTCATCTTTCTTTCCGAAACAAACCTTGGTAGCGGCATCGTAAATATTGATCCGACTACCCTTGATTGACCAGATCCAGCCGTACCCTCGCGATCGCCATAGACCGTCGATATTTGAGCGATTTGCAACTTGCAGGACAGGAAAGCTGAGGGTCATCTGATTGCCGCCTCCAAAAACGGTTCCGACGGTGAGCAATCCGGCAACCGCTGCCACCACCGGCAGCCCCACACGTCTCACGGCGATATGAATGAGCCTGGCGGTTTTCATAACTGACCCGGAACAGGCAGGATCTGGCGGAAATAGGCACCGATGCCGAGTTGCCGGTTCCACTGCGGCTTGTAACCCAGGGAGACTTCCTCGAAGCGGACCCCGTCACGGTAATGGGTGCCGCGTTGGTGCAAATGACCGTGCACAACGACAAGTGCGCGATACTTTTTGTGCCAGTCTTCGGTGACTGTCGAGCCGCACCAGATGGAAAAGCGCGACAGATCGGCAAGTTCGATCAGATCTGCCCGTAGCGGAAAATGGTTGAGCAGCACAAGATTCACATCGTTCCCGGCAACAGCGGCCAGCCGAGACTCTGTCAGCGCCAGGCGCTGATGGCACCAAGCCTGCCGTGAGGAATGCGGGGCTGGGTCGAGCAGTTCCTCGTCACTACAAAACACACCGCTCTCGGCGGCCCAACTCACCGCTGCCGCTTCGCTTATGTGGCTGGCGCGAAAGCTGTAATCGTAGAGAAGAAACATCGGCGCAACAACAATTCTGCCCGGAGCCGGCACGCCTTCTCCCACTTCTCCGGGCCAAAGCGGATAAGGATCTTCGGGGGTGAGAACACCATGATCACGGCAGATATCAACCAACCGACGATACTTGGACTCGCCGCGCAAGGGGTGCTGTTTCGGATCAATCGTCCACAGGTCATGGTTTCCGGGCAACCAGATAACAGTATCAAACCGTTTCACCAGGTGTCCGAGCGCAAACTCAAGCTGCTCGGCAGTCTCTCCAATGTCGCCCGCCAGCACAATCCAGTCTTCAGGATAGCTCTCAAGTTCGGCAAGTGCCGCTCGATTGAACGTGCTGCTGAGATGCAGGTCGCTGATCGCAAACAGCCTCATTTCTAAACGCACTCCCGTCCGGTTTTCAGATTGTCCAATCCGCTTGCCTATACCGGGCTGGCGGGGTTCCCTTGCCAGATTGAACCGGACGGTAACGTTTGACCCTTCATCAGGAAAGCGTCGGGTGCGAGCACGGTGTGGTCACCCATGGTAACGCCGTAGTGGACGTATCCGTTGGTGCCGACAGTGCAGCCCTTTCCCAGAACGATCCAATCGGACTTGAACGCGGCGTCTTCCAACGAATGCGCCTGCAGGGTCGCGCCCTCATTGAGGGTGCAATAATCCCCGACCTCCAGCAGCGTTTTCTCGGTGACGATTGCGCCATCATCGAACACCTTTCTGCCCATCCGAATTCCAAGGGCTCGGGAGATAATATTCTTGAAGGGCGTTCCCCTGAAAAGCCCCATCAGCGGATGCTCGGCAAGTTTCCAGTGATGCTCGATTTTCCAGAACGGGGCATCCAGCACCGCGCATTCCATTGGTTTAAGTCGACCGAAGCCGAGACTCAGGCGCTCGACGAACACAAAATATCCGATCGAAAACCCCGCCGCGACAACCATGCCGAGGGCGACAACACCAAGTCCCAGGACGTTGATATTGGACAAAAGGGCATAAGTGAAAATGAGTAGCAGCGCGCCGTAGAGCCACTGGAAGAAAAGAAAACTCGCCACAGTTGCGATATTTGACAGGTTTTTGGCGCGTAATTGGGCCTCGCGCGCGGCCTCATCGGCAAATTCGTTGAGCTTCAGATCGCGTTCAACCGAGCGCGGGATCTCGAAGCTGGGCGATCCGAGCAAACCAACGTTTTCGCGCACAGGCCCGTCCAGAGGCACCATGACCTTGGTGGCAAACAGCACATTTTCACCGGTTCGCCCGCCGGCCGGATAGTGCACGTTGTTGCCGAAGAAATTATTGTCTCCGATGACCGTCCGCTTGAGGCGAAACGACGAGTTCGACATGTCGGTATTGATCAATGAAAGTCCGTCGGACACCATCGTTCCCGTGCCGATTTTGCACATAAACGGATTGTCGTGCTTCTGGTTTGTGCCGAAATTGGAGCCTGTCTGGACGATTTTTGACATATCGATGCCAATGCATTGCAGATAGTAGACGATGAAGGAGCTGTCGCCGAAGAGTACATTATAATATTTGGAGTTGCTGAGGCCTGATACCCATCCCTGCAGCACATAATGAATTCCGTATAGTGGGTAGACGCGTCCTTCCTCCAGATAGTGATTGGCGAGACGTGGCAGCAGGGCGATTGCGATAAGTCCCGTCAATAGAGCGCTCAAAAACAGGATCAGGCTGGCGGCCAGGATAAATGCGGTGAGCGTCCAGCCGATCGGTGTGACTGCTTGTGCCGCTGTCCAGATGCTTCGGTCCTGACCAAACAATTGCGGTGCAAAAGCATACAGCAAAAAACCTGCAACTGGTACGACCAGCAAAAAGCCGAGGGCGAGTTGAATGCTGGAATAGATGACCTTGCGCCGTGTCGTCATCGGCAAAGCGGGAACAGTGTTGTAATCGCCGGAGGTCTGTTGCGCCGGCGAGCCGTGAAAAACAGCGCCGCCTTGCAAATCCTGCCCTTCCAGCAACGTCGAGGAATGCCCGATCTGACAGTCATCGCCCATGGACGTGTTGATATCAATGACGCTGGCTTCCCCCACAAAGATGTTTTGACCAAGGGTAACCGGCCCCGTGCGGATCATTCCGGCCTCGGCCTTGTACCCATTCAGCACACTGTCTTTACGCAAAATGCTGTTGGCACCGATCGACAGCAGATCCGGGCATGCCGGAAGGTGTTTCACCCGAATAACAACGTTCTTCCCGATACGGGCACCGAGGAGCCGCAAATAGACGTTGTAGAGCGGCGAACCACCGAACATCATTGCCGGGCTTGACTGCATCAGGGTCTTGACCAGCCAGAAACGAAAATAGGCCAGACTCCAAATTGGAATGGCCTCGGCCTTGAACCGGCCAATCATAAGCCATTTGGCAGCGATCGGAATCGCCGAAAAAAACAGGAACGCGGCGATACCGAAACTGGTGAAGCGCAGATACAGATCTACGGCGCCGGTTGCTTTTAGCGCCCAATGAATTCCACCGATTGCAACCGCGAACTGCAGGGCGGCGAACAGGACCTGGTACCCCAGTTGCAATGCGCCGCACAGCATGTACTGGGCATCGGAGGCGACGTGTGTTTGTGCCGCGCTGCTGGATTTAGCATCGCCGGCGGTGCTCATATCGATGAGTGCTGCCAATTCAGCCACAGTCGGGTTGAGGTAGATGTCGCGCATTGAGATCGAGACCTGCGGCATTTTTTCCCTTAGCGCCTGCGCCATCTGAGCCATCAGCATGGAATGGGCGCCCAGATCGTTGAAGAAATTATCTTCGACCGAGACATCTCCGGATTCGAGCACGGCTTCCAGCGCTTCGGCCACAGCCCTCTCGGTGTCATTGCGTGGCGCCACAATCTCACCGCCTTTGACAACAAAGCGTGGACCGGCCGGAGCGGGCAGACTTTTGCGGTCCGCCTTGTGGCTCGGTAACATCGGAATGTGCGGCAATTTCTCGACAAACGCCGGGATCATGTAGGCAGGCAAACGGCTCCGCAGCAGGGCCGAGAGTTCATCGCTCGCCAGTTCACCGGCGCCTTCCCTGGAAGTATAATAGGCCACCAACTCCTTTGCACCGGAACCGACATCGCAGGTATCAACCACGGCCTGTGCCACGTCCGGCATTTCCATGAACACGGATTCTATTTCGGTTAGCTCGATGCGATAGCCGCGAACCTTTAGCTGTGTATCGATACGACCGAGAAACTCGATCTCCCCGCTCTCGGTTATGCGGCCAAGATCGCCAGTACGATAGATACGGCCAGACGGATTGTCTGGCAGATCGAGCACATCGGGGATAAATGCCTTCTCGGTAAGGTCGTCCCGGTTAACATAACCTCGGGCGAGCCCGATACCGGCAACACACACCTCGCCGGTGCCGCCGTCGGCAACCTCTTTCGGTTGGTCCTCCTCCAGTATCAACATGGAATAGGTCGGGAGCGGCCCTCCAATTGTGACCGGCTTGCCGGGCGCCAGGTCGGTCCATGTACAAGTCACCGTCGCCTCTGTGGGGCCATAAGCATTGATAAACGTGCGCCCAGGCTTGCTCCAACGGGCAACCAGATCCTGAGGACAGGCCTCGCCCGAAACCAGAATAAAGCGCAAGTCGGGTATGTCGACGTCAATCGATGCCAGCAGCGTTGGCACACAGCAAATTGCTGTGACCTTGTTTTCCAGCAAATAGTCGGCAAGGTCCTGACCCAGCAGATTGGTGTCGGCCCGGCCCGGTACCAAAGTAGCGCCGGCAACCAGGGGTACCCACAACTCCTCGACCGAGAAATCGAAGGCGATCGTCATGCCCTGGTAAACCCGGTCTTCCTCCTTGTATCCGTAGACTTCCGCGGCGACCTTGAGGAAGTTGCAGATGCTGGGGTGGTCAATGGCCACCCCCTTGGGATATCCAGTCGAGCCCGACGTATAGATGATATAGGCGAGCTGATCTTCGGTTGGGCCAAGCTCGGCTTCGCTCAACCGCTCCGTCGTATGTGCCTCTATGTCGCTGGTGATCTCATCGAGTATGATTTTGCGGCAGTCCATGGCCTCCACACCCGCCACGTAGCCGGAGATTGTCACAATCGCCTTGGCTTCGGAGTCCCTGAGAATGTAGGCAATCCGCTCCGCAGGAAAACTGGCATCAAGCGGTACATAGGCTGCGCCGACCTTCAATACGGCCAGCAATGCCACGTAAGTTGTGACCGATTTTCCAAGCAGCAGCCCGATCCTGTCACCCGGCTTGATGCCTGCGCCGTGAAGGTAACGGGCAAGCTGGTTTGCACGGTTGTCGAGTTCGCGATAACTGACCTGTATGCCTTCGGCGATAGCAGCCGGATGATCACCTTTTCCTGCGCTCTCCAAAGCATCGCATTTGAACTCATAGAGGTGATGCATGCGCTCACCCGGTTGCCACCGAATGGTGTTGTCATAGTCCTGGCAGATCAGCACGACGCTTACCTCATATGTGTACCATCTGCCCCGGCAATGCCCCCGAAACGCGCGATGGAGAATTCTCAAAAATACAGATGAAGGCCCAACTTCGCGACAGACAATCGCACGCGCAATTTATTCGGGCGCGTTTGTCCCCGCAATCTTCAATCAAGCGACTTGGGTTTCGGGAATATGGCCAACAATTTCTGCGACCGCGGCTTCCAGGCTCGAAAGTCCAGCTTCCATCTCGGCCGGCGACATTACCAGCGGCGGCAGCAATTTGAGGACCTGATCCTCTGAACCACAGGTTTCCACGATCAAACCGTTCTGGAAGGCTGCTTTGGAGACGCGCGATGCGATGGCCTTGTCGTCCCACGAAATGCCGAGCATCAGCCCGCGACCGCGAACATGTGCACCCTGGCCAGGAAACATCGCGACGATCTTCATGAGACGCGCGTGAACCGTGGCGGCGTTGGTACGGACGCGCGTGACAAAAAGCGGGTCGCGCCATAGATCGAT
>JAJFHT010000074.1 GCA_021775495.1 Hyphomicrobiales bacterium
CCAGTGTCGCTTGGGCTGGACCGAAGAGCGGGCGGGAGGAAAGAGCAATGCTTGTCATATGTCGTGCCTACATCACAATATGACATGCATGAAATTCCAAGTTTTCATATCATGCATGAAATGCTTTAATGTCAAACATGATTCCTCGTCTGGGCATGCATCACCTTGCACTTCTGGTCGCACTTGCCGAAACCGGTGGGGTGGCCGCCGCCGCACTGCGACTGGGAATCACCCAATCGGCAGCGTCCCATCGACTGAGTGAGGCAGAACGGCGCATCGGCGCGAAGCTCGTTCGCCGTGGTTCCAATGGGGTATCGCTGACTGCCGAAGGCGAGCGGTTGCACGGATTTGCCGAATGGTCATTGGCGGAGCTTTCCCGCCTCGAACAGGAAATCGAGATTGAACAGGGGGGCAGCCGAAAACTGGTGCGGTTTGGTCAGGCGACCTACAGCCGCTATCACTGGCTACCTGCCTTTCTGCGGTTTCAGGAAAAACACGATCCACAACTACGCCTGGATCTCTCCGGCGCTGCCACCGCCCGGCCGCTGGCATCATTGCTGGAAGGCACTGTCGACGTCTCGACGGTTTATGGCCGACCGACATCATCGAAGGCGTTCCATTGGCAAAAACTTGGCAGCGATCCGCTGGTCGCTGTGATGGCACCCGATCATCCGCTAGCCGAAGCAGACTATTTCGACTCAACCGTGCTTACCGAACACCGTCTCTACTCCTACCCGTTCGCGACCGAACCCGGTTTCGAGTGGGAAACCCTGCTTGGCCGTCCGACGGTACCCTTCCGGCATCTGACGTCGATGCCAACACCGGAAGCCGTCATCGATCTGGTCCGGGCCGGTTTCGGCATCTGTCTTTTCAGCCGCTGGGCAATCGAACCGGAACTTGCCAACGGCACACTGGTGGAAAAGCCTCTTGGTGCAGATGGGCTGTTACTGGATTGGTGGGCCGTCACCCGGTCCGAGGATGCCGTTGATACGCCTGCTGCCCGGCTTGTCCAGATTATGCTGGATTGGGGCGGTGGCCACGGAACCGGGCTCGATACGCTGGCGTTTGAGGCAATTTCCTGATGATCACCCCTCCCTTGCGAACAATTGCTCGGCCATTGCCCCGACGCGAGTTTCAATCGCCTCGCAGGCATCCAGGATCATATCCTCGCGGAAGCGTTGGCCAACGATCTGGACACCGACTGGAAGGCCGTCATTTTCATTTGCAGCGATATTGCCGGCCGGCAGTCCGAGAAAGTTCATCGAATAGCTGTAGATCGCTGCACCGAGAACATCGATGACTCCCTGAACGCCTTCGGCATCGCGGTCCGACGCATAGGTCGGCTGAAGCAGGAAAGGCGTCAGGACCAGAGGGTATTGCTGCAGGAAGAGGGTCCATTCACGCAGATAGTGGGAACGCCGCGCCAATCCCAGAAGAAGCTCCTTGCCCTCATAGGGTTTGAAATACTCGAAATAGCTGTCGAAAATGCCATTGATGGTGCTGCTGCCATATTTACGGATATCGTCGCCGACCAGCGCCTGCATCTCGCCGAACAGGCAGCTGTTCGCCTCCCGCGCGGTTTCACGCAGTTGCGGCGGTTCGACTTCGGTCACCTCGTATCCGGCATCGTTCAAAGCATCACGCGCGGTATCCAGCGCCTTTTCGACCGCCGGGTGCAGATCGAATTCAAATGTGTTCTTTGTGAAAGCGACCTTGACCGGACCATCCTGGGCCGGGCCGTCAAACGGCATCGGAACCATCCAGGGATCATGCGGGTCATACTGGATGAGCGCCCGCATGGCACGCCTGACATCCTTGACCTCACGGGCAATAGCGCCCTGAACCGACATGATCTGCGCCAGCAATCCGCGTTCTGCTCCGGCCGACGGATTGTAAGCTGGAACCCGCCCCAGCCCGGGTTTGACAGTCGCAGCCCCTGTTGCTGCTGCGGGAAAGCGCAATGACCCACCAATATCGTTGCCATGGGCAATCGCCCCCATTCCCGACATCACTGCCGCCGAGGCGCCACCTGAAGACCCGCCGGCAGAGGCCCAGTCATTCCACGGGTTGAGTGTTCGCCCATGCAGTTCGTTGTCGGTGGTGGCACGGAACGAAAATTCCGGCGTATTTGTGCGGCCGATTATGATGGCACCGGCCTTTTTGAAATTGCTGACCACCGGTGAATCCGCGGGTGCGATTATATCTTTGAACGCCGTCACACCGTTGGGTGTGGCCCGGCCGGCCTGGTCGGTATTTTCCTTGATGGTGACGGGAACGCCATGAAGCGGCCCAATGACGCCGGAGGCGGCAAAGATCCGATCATGTTCACGGGCCTTCTCAATCGCCGCGTCGCCAAGATCATCGACAACCGCGTTGATCCTGCCATTCGTCGCACGCATGCGTTCGACCGTCGACGATACCACTTCCGAAGCCGTCGTCCGGCCAGTGCTGATGGCCTCGGCGATTTCGCAGGCGCTTTGCTGCCAGTAAGGACGATCTGTCACGTTTCCCCCGATATTCGTTGCTGAAACCGCCGATTGGCAGCGACGGGACGATAGCGCAGCAAGTCGGTATGTAAATACCCGCGTTGATCTCGATCCTGCTGATTTTTGCTGCGGATTCCTAAATCAACCCGACCAGCCGGCGTCCCTCTTCGGTCTTTATGGAAAAATCCGCGCCGTCATAGGGCGTTCCCTTTTCGGTGCAGAGCCAGGCCACTGCTTCCGCCGCCCATTCCGGCGAAATATGTGCCGACGCATCGAGCTTGCTGACCGGATTGATACCTGACGATCTGATGGCGGTCTGCATATCGGTGACGACCGTTCCCGGACTGAGGCCAACCACACGGATGCCTTTTTCGCCATATTCCTTGTGCGCGCAGCCGGTGAGCGAAAGCACCGCGGCTTTTGTTGAACAATAATGGCTCCAGCCCTCCATGGCGGCGATTGCAGCCCCCGAACTGATATTGACGACAACGCCGCCGCCCTGTTTTTCCATGACCGGGATGGCACTGCGCAAGCCATGATAGACACCCTTATAATTGACGTCGACGACCTGTCCCCAGAGTTCGGGATCAGAATCCGCAAGGCGTGCGATCGGCTCGATCGTGCCGGCATTATTGACCAGAATATCAATCGATCCATGGCGGTCGACACAGTGCTGAACCGCCGTTGCGACCGCGGCGTAATCGGTGACATCGCAGACTATTGCGTCGGCATTGCCACCCGCGGCGCGAATCTGCGCGGCCACATCTTCAATGCCGGCCATCGACCGTGCTGTCAGCACGACTGTCGCACCGGCAGCAGCCAGCCGCCTTGCCGTCGCTGCACCGATGCCCCGGCTGGCGCCAGTCACCAGAGCCGTTTTTCCCTTGAGATCAATATTCGACATATTCCGTTTTCCTTGCATTTGTTTGATCGCCCGGCGCTGAAACCAACGCTGTGACGCTTTTCGGTGGAACCCATTCCCATAGCCGAAATGACCCGTCCTTGATCACCGCTTCGTCCGGGAACCATATTGCGCAGGCATTGCACAATAAACAGGTGAGTTGACATCTTTATCGTGCGAAAATCGCATGAATGAATACAGAGACCCTCCATCTTTTTGTCGACGTTGCCCACCGGCTGAGTTTTGCCGCGGTAGCCGCGGAGCGCAGAACCAGCCCGTCCTCGGTTTCACGGTCCATCTCTGGCCTGGAAGATGAATTGGGCGCGCGGTTGTTTCATCGAACGACCCGCAAAATGACGCTGACCGAAGCCGGCGCGAAATTTCTACAACGGGTGTCGGCGATCATCGACGATCTCGATCAGGCCACGGACGAAGCCCGTCGATCCGGTTCCGTTCCACGCGGCAGACTTCGTCTTTCCGCCTCGGTCGCGTTCGGCGAACGCGTGCTGGTTCCATTGCTGCCGCGGTTTCGAAACAGGTTTCCCAATATACAACTTGATCTGATGCTGACCGACGCCAATGTCGATCTTGCCGGAGAGGGCATCGACCTAGCGATCCGACTGGGCGCCGGCGTCCAGGGCGATCATGTGGTCAGCAAATTGCGGGCAACACGGTACCGGGTCTGCGCATCGCCGGATTATGTTTCCCGTTCACTGCAGATCGAACATCCGGGCGATCTCTCGGATCACTTCTGCCTGTTGTACACGCTGCCGGAATTTCAGTCGTACTGGCAGTTTCGCGATGGGAAAGGCAGGAAACAGTCCGTTCCGATCACTGGAGATATTGCGATTTCATCGGCACTGAGCATGCGCTCGGCTGCAATGGCCGGCATCGGGCCGGTGCTGCTGGCCGACTGGCTGATCGGAGAGGACCTTGAGACCGGTGCGCTGGTCGATCTGTTTCCCGACCACGAAGTGACGGCGACAACGTTCGACACGGCAGCGTGGCTGCTTTATCCAAGCCGGGCCTACCTGCCACAGAAAGTTCGCGCGATGATCGACTTTCTGCGGGAGACAATAGCGACTACGAAACCGGCGCGGCCCGTTCAATGATGGCGCCAAAGTCCAATCCCGCCGGCAATGTGCCATAAGCTCCTGTCCAGCGCGAACCAAGACGAGACGCACAGAAGGCATCCGATACGGCAACAGGTGAGTGGCGGATCAGCAGGGATGCCTGCAACAAAACAGCCATCTGTTCGGTCAGGGCGCGTGCGCGAAATTCCATGTCCTCGGGCTTGCCAAGCTCTTGCTTGAGCGCATCAGCAGCGGCATCGAAGGCACTGTTTTCGCTTCGCGCAAGATCAAGCTCACTCAGGAATGCCGGCAAGGCGGCCTCCTCGCGAAACATCGCGCGCAGCACATCCAGACACATGATGTTGCCCGAACCCTCCCAGATGCTGTTGACCGGGGCTTCACGATAAAGGCGCGGCAAAATCGATTCTTCCACATAACCGGGGCCGCCATGGCATTCCATTGCTTCGACAATATGGCCCGGTGCACGTTTGCAGTTCCAGTATTTGCCGATGGCCGTAGTGATGCGGGCAAACGCCGCCGCACTCTCGTTGGTTCCCGCTTCATCCATCGCGCGGGCAATGCGCAACGCCAGCGCCAGCGCCGCCTCGGATTCAATCGCAAGATCGGCCAGAACATTTTGCATCAGCGGCTGCTGGATGAGCCTTTTCTGGAAGGCGGACCGGTGCCGGGTATGATGCAGAGCCTGTACCAGCGCCTGGCGCATCAAAGCCGCCGAACTGATGCAGCAATAGAGCCGGGTACCCTGCACCATGTCGATGATCGTTCGGACGCCGCGTCCGTCATCGCCCACCATCACACCAAAAGTATCCTGCAACTCCATTTCCGATGAGGCGTTCGACCGGTTGCCGAGCTTGTCCTTCAACCGTTGAATGAACAGCGTGTTGCGTTCACCATCGGGGGTCCAGCGCGGCACCAGAAAACAGGACAGGCCGGTATCGGTGTATGCAAGCGTCAGGAACGCATCGCACATCGGTGCTGAACAGAAGAATTTGTGACCGGTCAGCAGGTACTCTGCGTCGGGGCCGGTGCCAGATCCAACCGCAACGGCCCGGGTCGAATTGGCCCTGACATCGGAGCCACCCTGCTTCTCCGTCATGAACATACCCATGGTGGCACCGGTTTTCTCTGTCACCGGGATATCGCGCTGATCATAGCTGGCGGACAGCAAACGCGGGATCCATGCATCAGCAATACCGGGTGTGGTTCTGAGTGCCGGAATCGCGGCATAGGTCATTGATACCGGGCACAGCACCCCACCCTCCGCCTGATTGAACATGTAGTTAAGCGCCACGTGACCGACCTGTGATCCGGGCCTGTCATTGGTCCAGGCAAAACTTGCCAACTCGTTCTCGATCGCAACCGCCATCAGGTCGTGGTAATCGGGATGAAATTCGACCTGATTGATGCGCATGCCGTAGCGATCGAAAGGTTTCAGTTCCGGTCCATGCCGATTGGCGCGGTCGGCCTTTTCGAAGGTTTCGCTCGCACCGGCCACCTTGCCAAAATCTGCCAACCTGGCCTCGACCCAGCCGGCACCCTCCCGCTTCACGCCTTCACGCAGTGCGACGTCGCTCTGCCACAGGTCCTGATCGCCCTGATGCGGCGGCATATTGGTGACTTCGTGGGTCGGCAGATCTGCGAGCGGTTTCAGCGGAATCATGATTGATGTTCCTTGAACAAGAGCTGATTGAGAACCAGTTTACCGCCTTCTTGACGGATTGCCCTGAATTATTGCGTTCCGGCGATGGCAAAGTGCCGCAGATGTCTGAGTATCCGGATTTTCAGTACTCCTCCTTCATCCCTGCGTCCGCAGCCGTTTTTTGCGGTCGTGCCAAGGTGGTTCCCGCAAAGGGCAATGGAGCGTGTTGCCCAATCACGATTCCAAAAAAAAACCCGCCAGAATGACGGGGTTTGTCGATGGTCCAAGGCCGGCTCGCAGAGCCGGCCTTTTCATTTCAATGTCGACTGCGGCCTACTCGCAGACCCACTTCATATTGTGAAAGTTGAACTCGAAGCTCTGCATC
>JAJFHT010000075.1 GCA_021775495.1 Hyphomicrobiales bacterium
TGGCGACGGGCAAGTGGTCCTGTCGGTCAACAATCCCGATTCCGGCAGTGCCACCGAAGAAGTTGCCGCGGATTACGATTCCGATCCGATCGAGATCGGCTTCAATGCCAAATATCTGCTCGATGTGGCCAACCAGTTGAAGGGTTCGGAAGCAAAATTCCTACTTGCCGATGCCGGTTCACCAACCATCATTCATGATTCGGATGACGACACCGCACTTTATGTGTTGATGCCGATGCGCGTCTGACCGGATCGGGAGCGATCCGGAGGGATATGTTGGCACAGGATGGCGATGCACCTCCAAGGGTCAGCATTTCAACTCTCAAACTGACGGATTTTCGAAACTACCGTTCCCTGGCTCTCGATTTCAGCCCGGGGACCGTGGTGCTGACCGGTGAGAACGGCGCCGGGAAAACCAACCTGCTTGAAGCGATCTCCTTCCTGACACCCGGGCGTGGTTTGCGGCGCGCATCCTATGCCGATGTGGCGCGGCACAGCGCCGACGGCTTCGCCGTACACGCTGTCGTCGACGGCCCCCTCGGCGAATGCGATATTGGCACCGGCACAACCGGCAATGGCGAAACCAGCGACAGCGGTCGGCGGGTTCGAATCAATCGTGCTACGGCGAAATCCGACGCGATGCTGGACTATCTGCGGGTGATGTGGCTGACCCCGTCAATGGACGGGCTGTTCACCGGACCGGCGGGTGACCGACGGCGATTTCTCGACCGCATGGTTCTGGCTGTCGATCCGGCACATGGCCGGCGAGCGATGGATTTCGAAAAAGCCATGCGCGGGCGCAACCGGCTGCTCGGCGAGAATCGCCGCGACGAGAGCTGGTTCGAGGCGATCGAAACCCAGATGGCCGAAACGGGAGTGGCCATCGCCGTTGCGCGCCGGGATTTTGTCGACCTGCTTCGAAACATGACCGAGCAGCTTCCCGATGACGGCCCCTTTCCAAAAGCCGACATCATGCTGACCGGAACACTGGAAAATACGGCAGGCGACCGACCGGCAATCGAGTTGGAGGAGACCTACCGCAAGGCACTTGCGGCATTTCGTGAACGTGACCGGGCCGCCGGCCGCACCGTGGAGGGACCGCACCGGTCGGACCTTCAAATCCGGCACCGGCCGAAAGACATGCCCGCGGCCCTGTGTTCCACCGGCGAGCAAAAGGCCTTGCTGGTCGGTATCGTCCTTGGCCATGCCCGACTGGTCGGCAGGGTGTCGGGGATGGCGCCTATTCTGCTGCTTGATGAAATCGCCGCGCATCTCGATACCCGCCGCCGCGCCGGCCTGTTTGCCATTCTGGAATCGCTGAACTGCCAGACATTCATGACCGGAACGGATACGTCGCTGTTTTCCGATCTCTATGATTCCGGCCAGTTTTTCACAGTGTCGGACGGCACCGCGAACGAAGCCGAACAGCGCTGACAGACCGCAGCATATCGGCTATGTTTCCGCCATGAATACCGACGATACAACCCGGCTCTCCGCCGATGAATTGCAGCGTTATGCCCGCCACATCGTATTGCCTGAAATCGGGGGTGCCGGACAGCAAAAACTCAAACGCGCCCGCGTTCTGGTGGTCGGAGCCGGCGGCCTTGGTGCGCCAGTCCTGCAATATCTTGCCGCCGCGGGCATAGGTACACTCGGTGTCGCCGATGATGACCGGGTGTCCCTGTCCAACCTTCAGCGCCAGGTCATCCATGACACGGATGCGGTGGACCGGTTGAAAACGGAAAGCGCTGCCGGCAGCATTGCCAGGCTCAATCCGCATGTCGCTGTCAATCGACATGATCTGAGACTGTCAGCCGACAATGCTCGCGACATCATGACAAATTACGACGTGATCGCCGACGGATCGGACAATTTCGAAACCCGATACATGGTCGCGGATATCTCGGCCGAGTTGCATAAACCCCTCGTCACCGGAGCGGTCGGTCGTTTCGACGGTTCGCTGACCGTGCTGAAACCATTCGAGACCGCCGCCGACGGCAAAGTCAATCCGTCCTACCGTGATCTCTTTCCAGCACCGCCGCCGCCCGGCCTGGTCCCGAGTTGCGCCGAGGCCGGCATACTTGGCGCCTTGACGGGCATTATCGGCTCGCTGCAGGCGATGGAAGTCATCAAACTGGTCGCCGGAATCGGTGAGCCGTTGATCGGGCGGCTGTTGCTTTACGATGCTCTTGGCGGCCGCTTCCAGACCATCCAGTACTCGGCCAGGTCTTAGATCACTTTCTGGTTAGCTTGAATCGTTTTACCGGCTTTTCTGGTTTGCTGTCGAGGCAGGTTTCATGTCGTGATCTTCACGACCACAAATAATGCCTAACGATGTCCAGCGAGCCTGAAAAACCGGACTTCAGCGAGCCAATACCGCCCGCCGACGCTTGACGTCGGCGGGTATCAATCTGCGATTTACGGCGCGTCAGCGAACCAGCCGCCAATGGCTTTGACCTCGAGGAATTCCTCCATTCCCCATTCGCCGCCTTCGCGGCCGTTGCCGGACTGCTTGTAACCGCCAAAGGGCGAACCGGAACTGCGGGCCTGGCCGTTCATGTCGACCATTCCGGAGCGCAGGCGGCGGGCCACTCGATTGGCCTTCTCGCCATCAGTCGTCTGGACATAATTTGTCAGACCGTAATCGGTGTCATTGGCAATGCGGATTGCTTCCTCCTCGCTGTCGAACGGCATCATCGACAGCACCGGACCGAAGATTTCCTCACGCATGACCGTCATGTCGTTGTTGCAATCGGCAAAAACCGTCGGCCGGACAAAATAGCCGCGATTCAGACCTTCTGGACGCCCCAACCCGCCGGCCACCAGCCTGGCGCCTTCCTTGATACCCTTGTCGATCAGGTTCTGCACCTTGTCGAACTGCATCTGAGATACAAGCGGCCCGATATGACGGCCTTCTTTCGATGCCAGGTCGACGACGGTTGCATCTGCCTGTTCCTTTGCCTGTTGCACAGCCTCGTCATAACGCGACCGTTCAACAAGCATACGGGTTGGCGCATTGCACGACTGGCCGGTATTGTTGAAACAGCGCGCTGCCCCCTGCTTGACGGCCTTCTCGCCGGCATCGGCAAAAACAATATTTGCGCCCTTGCCACCCAGCTCGAGGCTGACCCGCTTCAGCGTGTCCGCGGCGTTCTTTGAAATAGCGATCCCCGCCCGGGTCGATCCTGTAAACGAAATCATGTCGACGTCCGGATGACCGGACAATTGGGTGCCGACACCCGGTCCATCACCATTGATCATGTTGAAAACTCCAGCCGGAACGCCTGCTTCGTGAATGATGTCAGCGAACAGAATACCGGACAATGGCGACAGTTCCGATGGTTTCAGCACCATTGTGCAACCGGTTGCCAGGGCCGGCATGACCTTGAGCGCAATCTGGTTCATCGGCCAGTTCCACGGCGTGATCAGGCCGCAAACGCCGATCGGCTCATAAATGATCCGATCATTCGGGGTGTTTTCGCGAAGATCCCGCTCAAACTCGAAATGCTTCAAAGCCCGGAGGAACGCCTTGATATGTCCACTGCCGGAACCGGACTGCGCCGTTTTCGACATGTCGGCGGGAGCGCCCATCTCCCGGCTGATGGTCTCTCCCATCTCGTCGGATCGGCGCATATAGACCTCAAGTATCTTCTCCATCAGAGCAAGCCGCTCGTCTTTTGAAGTCTGGCTCCAGCCGTCAAAAGCCGCTTTCGCAGCAGCAACGGCAGCATTGGTATCGGCTTCCCCGCCAAGCGAAATCGTAGCGCAGACGTCTTCGGTCGACGGATTGATGACATCCAGATCGGTTCCACCGCGTGGATCGACCCACGCGCCATTGATGTAGAATTTGCGTTCGTTCTGCATGATGTTTCCTGCAATTGGAGGATTGGATTGGGATTGATCGTGTTCTGGCCCGAAAAACACTTGCTGCGAAACGATCGGTTGATCTGAGTTTTTCCGAAATCGCTTTACAGGGATGGCAAATTTGCGACTGATGCCGCCGGAACGACGCCAGTCAGAGAATACCCGGCAAAACACGGTCTGGCGGCCGGTGGCCGTCAAAGCAAGTCCTGATATTGATGATAACCTTCTCACCCATGTCGATCCGGCCCTCGATCGTGGCGGATCCAAGATGCGGCAGCAAGACCACCTTTCCTGCAGCTGCCAGTTTCATCAGCTTCTTGTTGACCGCAGGCTCATGTTCGAAAACATCAAGCCCGGCACCGGCGAGCTTGTCCTGTTCGATCATCGAGATCAGCGCGGCCTCATCGATGATCTCGCCGCGCGCAGTGTTGACGACATAGGCGGTCGGTTTCAGCAAAGCCAGGCGACGTGCCGACAGCAGATGAAATGTTGCCGGCGTCGACGGACAGTTTACCGAAATGATATCCATACGCGCCAGCATCTGGTCCAGACTGTCCCAGTAGGTCGTCTCCAACTCTTCCTCGAGCGCCGGTGAGACCCGATTGCGATTGTGATAATGGATCGACAGGCCAAAGGCCTTGGCGCGCCTGGCAACCGCCATTCCAATACGGCCCATGCCGACGATACCGAGGCGTTTGCCACCGATACGGCGGCCTAGCATCCATGTCGGCGACCAACCGGCCCAGTCACCGCTGGTCAGCGTGTTGGCACCCTCGACCAGCCGCCGCGGAACGGCCAGCAGCAATGCCATGGTCATGTCGGCGGTATCTTCATTCAGCACATTCGGCGTGTTGGTGACCGTGATGCCCTTCTCGGCGGCGGCGGCAACATCGATATTGTCAACGCCATTGCCGAAATTCGCGATCAGTTTCAACTGTTCGCCCGCCTGCGCAATGAGCGCGGCATCGATCTTGTCGGTGACGGTCGGAACCAGCACTTCGGCTTGCTTGATCGCCGCAACCAGCTCCGGCTGGCTCATCGGCTTGTCATCAACATTGAGGCGCGCGTCGAATAATTCGCGCATGCGGGTTTCGACCTGATCAGGGAGCTTGCGGGTAATGACAACGAGAGGCCGTTTTCTGCCGGGCATTTGTTCCTCGAATTCGGATCCTGTTGAGACCTCTTTAACCAAGCCGAGCGACACTGTCGCCCACTTCGGCATTCTCTATCTCTACCAAGCCGAAAAGCCGAAGACAAAGAAAAACGGGTGGCAGCGCGTGGCATGAATTGCCCCGGGCCGGGAGCCATCCGGGACAGATTTGAAGGGTTTTCATGCAGATTTCCGTTTTGCACCGGAGCGGTCGTCACTCCTTCACCGGTCTGTGCTGCAGGTTTTCGTCAACGGCAAATACCGTTTTGCGCCTGACCCTGCTGTTCGGTCTTGCCCTTGGCACCCTGACACTGGATGGATTGACAGGTTTGTCACATGCGCAATCACTCAAGCGCGGTCCAAGCGGCCTGCCGTTACCGCGATTCGTCAGCCTGAAAGCCAAGCGCGTCAATCTGCGCGTCGGCCCGGGCCGCGACTATGCAGTGGACTGGCTTTACCTGAAACCCGGCCTGCCCATGGAAATCATTCAGGAATACGACAATTGGCGCCGGGTCCGCGATGCCGACGGCACCGAGGGCTGGATTTACCAGTCATTGTTGTCCGGGCGCAGAACCGCCGTCGTCACTCCGTGGAAACGGCGCAACAACCCGATGATCGAACTGTTTGTTGACCGTTCGGCCAGAGCCAGGGCGGTCGCCACGATGCAGCCCGGCGTCATCGGAACGCTGCACAGTTGCGACGGCAAATGGTGTGAAATGTCGGTCGGCAGTCATCGCGGCTGGATCCAGCAAGCGAAATTATGGGGCGCTTATCCCGACGAAACCGTGGAAGAGTGAGCCTGCGGTCTGGCAACCGGCGAACAGCAATGATGCGCCGACTCGATTTCTCTGCATGATTTGATTTGAATTCAGGCTTGCGGTCAGCCGCGGTCGGCCGCCTTTTTCCGCCTTAACCGGACGACGATGTCGACATTGGCGATTTCCATGCCTTCCGGTGGTTTGGGCAGGTTCTGAACCGCAACCGGACCTTCCGGAATGTCAATCACCCGATTTTCATCTTCTATGAAATAATGGTGGTGATCGGATGTATTGGTGTCGAAATAGGTCTTGGCACCCTCGATCGACAAAATACGCAATATGCCGGATTCAGTAAACTGGTGCAGTGTGTTGTACACCGTTGCAAGCGACACCGGCACGCCGATCTGCTGTGCTTCTTCGTGCAGTTCCTCGGCTGAAAGATGACGGTTTCCCGAGCCATAAATCAAATCTGCCAGCGCCATGCGCTGCCGTGTCGGCCGAAGGCCCGCATCACGCAATCGGTCTTTTGCTGTCTGCTCGTCGTGTTGCATTTCAGGTTTCATCTATTGTGGTCGAAATCCCTGTCACGTCACGCCCGAAAACCCACCGATCTGCGGGCTGGTGCTATTTCATCTATATATTCATTCGCGGTTGAGGGATCAATACACCGTTTCGTGCCCCGGTTCAGGACCGCGAATCCTGTTTGAAAGCCACAGCAACTGTTTTCGCACGGAAACAAGCTGTGTTAGGGGAGTTCCATAGCCTTCATTCGAGCTTTCGGCTCGACGACAATTCAGGGACAACCAGAATGCACGAACAGAAATCGAGTTATGGTTACGAGGAACTGCTGACATGTGGACGCGGGGAATTGTTCGGACCAGGCAATGCGCAATTGCCGGTGCCACCGATGCTGATGTTCGACCGGATCACCGATATCAGCGAGACCGGCGGCGACCACGGTAAGGGATCCATCCGTGCCGAGTTCGACATTCGGCCTGATCTGTGGTTTTTCGGCTGCCACTTCATTGGCGACCCGGTCATGCCCGGATGCCTGGGCCTTGACGCACTCTGGCAGATGAGCGGTTTTTATCTCGGCTGGCTCGGCGAACCCGGCAAGGGACGGGCGATATCAACCGGTGAGGTCAAGTTTACCGGCATGATCACACCCAAGAACAAGCTGCTCGAATATGGCGTTGATTTCAAACGGGTGATGCGCGGCCGACTGGTTCTGTGCATCGGCAATGGCTGGGTCAAGGCTGATGGCGAGACCGTGTTTACCGCCAGTGATCTGAGAGTTGCGGTATTCAAGGAAAACGCCGCATAGAGCAATCGGGCCGGTTCTGGAATTGCCGCTCCACTCTTACTATTTGTTTTTGTATGATCCGGTCCGAAAATCGGTTCGCGTTTTTCAGGATATGCTGTGATCAGATCGCGCAAACCCACAACAGGAGTTTCTTATGAGACGTGTGGTCGTCACCGGGTTGGGCATCGTGTCCTCAATCGGAAGCAATGCCGACGAGGTCGCGACCTCGTTGAAAAATGCAGATTCCGGCATCTCGTTTTCCGACGAGTTTGCCGAACACGGATTTCGCTGCCAGGTCTGGGGCGCACCGAAACTTGATCCAACGGATCTGATTGACCGCCGGGCATTGCGATTTCTGAGCAAGGGCGGCCAGTGGAACCATGTCGCCATGGATCAGGCCATTGCGGACGCAGGCCTCGAAGAAAAAGACATCACCAACGAGCGCACCGGAATTATTATGGGCTCCGGCGGTCCGTCGACAAAGACAATCGTCAATGCGGCAGACATCACACGCGAAAAGGGCAGCCCGAAGCGGATCGGACCATTTGCCGTTCCCAAGGCAATGTCATCAACCGCATCGGCAACGCTGGCGACCTGGTTCAAGATTCACGGCGTCAACTATTCGATCTCGTCGGCCTGTTCGACATCGGCCCATTGCATCGGCAATGCTTCGGAGATCATCCAGCTCGGCAAACAGGACATGATCTTTGCCGGCGGTCACGAAGATCTCGACTGGACCATGTCCAACCTTTTTGATGCCATGGGCGCCATGTCGTCAAAGTTCAACGACAAGGCAGTCAGCGCCTCGCGCGCCTATGATATCAACAGGGACGGCTTCGTCATCGCCGGCGGCGCCGGCGTGCTGGTGCTCGAGGAGCTCGAACATGCCAAAGCGCGTGGCGCCAAAATCTATTGCGAACTGACCGGATACGGTGCGACTTCGGACGGATTCGACATGGTGGCCCCGTCCGGAGAAGGTGCCGTGCGCTGCATGCGTCAGGCACTGGCAAGTGTCGATGGAACTGTCGACTACATCAACACGCACGGCACTTCGACGCCGGTCGGAGACAGCCGCGAAATGGAAGCGATCCGGGAGGTGTTCAGTGAGAATCAACCGCATATCAGCTCGACTAAATCGCTGACCGGCCATTCGCTCGGCGCGGCCGGGGTTCAGGAGTCGATCTATTCCATTTTGATGATGAAAAACCGCTTTCTCGGCGAGAGTGCGCATATCGAGCAACTCGATCCGGAATTCGAGGGCATGCCGGTATTGCGTGAACGCCTGGACGATGTCGATGTCAACACCGTGCTGTCCAACTCCTTCGGTTTTGGCGGCACCAACGCCACGCTCGTTTTTCAACGCTACAACGGCTAGGGGCTTAGCAAGAATGACCGGACAGATGAACGGAAAACGCGGACTGATCATGGGGGTCGCGAACGATCATTCGATTGCCTGGGGCGTGGCAAAGCGAATGGCCGCCGAAGGCGCCGAATTGGCATTTACCTACCAGGGCGACGCATTCGGCAGGCGCGTCAAACCGCTTGCCGATTCCGTCAACGCGTCGCTTGTGCTGCCGTGCGACGTGGAAGACAGCGCATCGATCGACACTGTGTTTTCAACGTTGCAGGACGAGTGGGGCGAACTTGATTTTATCGTGCATTCGATCGGCTATTCGGACAAGAATGAATTAAAGGGCCTCTACGCCAATACGACGAAGGACAATTTCGTCCGCACCATGGTGATCTCGTGTTATTCGTTCACCGAGATCGCCCGCAAGGCGGCCGCCTTGATGAACGGCAGCGGGACGATGATCACCATGACCTATGCCGGTTCGGTTCAGGTCATGCCCAATTACAATGTGATGGGCGTGGCCAAGGCGGCGCTGGAGGCAAGTGTCCGCTACCTTGCCAATGATTACGGTCCTTCCGGAATTCGGGTCAATGCCATCTCCGCCGGTCCGGTGCGCACGCTGGCCGGCGCCGGGATATCCGATGCGCGCTACATGTACTCCTATCAGCAGCGCAATGCACCGCTGCGGCGGACGGTCACCATTGATGATGTCGGCGGATCGGCACTCTATCTGCTGTCCGATCTTTCGGCTGGTGTCACCGGTGAGGTTCATTATGTCGATTCCGGCTACAACATTGTTTCGATGCCAACGCTTGAGGAATTGAAGCGAATGGATGTCAAGCCTGGTTGAATAAATACGCCATGGCGTATCTTTTCTCTTTATACTATTGAAATGATTCACTTTTCATACGCGAATCCGGATTCAATTTATTGAGTCCCTTTGGCGTATGAATCTATCTCCGCCGGCCCCAAAGAACCTTGAACCCGGCTTCGTCGGCCAACCGGCCATGGCCGAGATATTCCTGTTCCAGTACTTTCTCGTAGGGCAGATGCCGGTTGGCGACAACAAACAGCCGGCCGCCCTGTTCAAGCGCCTTTACGGCGACCCGGATCATTGCCTGGCCGATGTTCGGATCGGCCGTGCGCCCCTGGTGGAAAGGTGGATTCATGACAATCGCATCATATCGCCGTTCGACCGGCTCCGCGATCAGATCATGCCAGTGGTAATCGATGGCTACGCCCTGCCGGACTAATGCGAGATTTTCCTTTGCAGCCTGCAATGCGGCATAATCAGCCTCATAGAGATCGATCGCCGTTACGGCGGAACAGCGCTCTTTAAGCTGTACCGACAGGTAGCCCCAACCGGAGGCAAAATCCGCGACCCGGCCGGTCAGATCCGCCGGTAGATGGTGGGCCAGAAGCTCCGATGCCGGATCAACCCGATTGTGAGAGAACATTCCTGGCGCGGCTGAATAACGGCCATCAATCCGTCCGCGATCCGGTAAGCGGGTAAATTCGATCTGCTTGTTATCCAGGTGCTGCGGACGCTCCAGCCAGAAGACCACGCCGTGATATTTGGACTGCCGGTCGATCACCGAAAACAAGCCCGAGAGCCGTCTGGCGAAACTTCCGGAGCCGGACATCTTGTCACCGGCAATCACGATGGTGCCGCCCGGTCTGGTGCGCAGCAGTGCGGAAGCGAACAGGGCATCATTGTGCCCGCGATGTTTGCCGCACAAGATCAATGAATGATCAAATACCCCGTCGGGACATTCGGCATGTGTCTCAAATCCGGCTCGGACCATGGCATTGAAATGGGGGCGGAAACCCTGAACAGCGATGAGTTGCGACGCCCAACCATCTGGAAGAACGATTCCCGGTTCAGCGCCGAGAAACAGAACCCGCTCGTCCGCCTGCGGCAATCGTAATATGCCGGAATGATAGGGATAGAATAGCGTCTTGAGCGCGGTGTCGGTCATGGCAAAAATGAGCAAGGGCGCGGATCAGTCGATCCGCGCCCCTCTGTCACCGAATCAGCGCCGCTAATCAGGCGTCTTCACGTTTTTCAGGTGCGATTTCTTCACCGGTTTCCTGATCGACGACTTTCATCGACAGCCGCACCTTGCCGCGCTCGTCAAAGCCCATCAGCTTGACGAAGACCTTCTGGCCTTCCTTGACGACATCGGAGGTTTTGCCGACCCGTTCCTGGGCCAACTGCGAAATATGAACCAGACCGTCGCGTGGACCGAAGAAGTTCACGAAGGCGCCAAAATCGGCAACCTTGACCACTGTACCCTCGTAGATCACGCCGACTTCCGGTTCTGCGACAATGGTGTGGATCCACTGCTTTGCCGCTTCGATCTCCTTGGCGCTGGACGACGCGATCTTGACCGTTCCGTCATCGTCAATGTTGATCTTGGCACCGGTTTTTTCGACAATTTCGCGGATGATCTTGCCGCCTGCGCCAATGACGTCACGGATCTTGTCGGTTGGAATGTTCATGACTTCGATCCGCGGAGCGAATTCGCCAAGTTCCTCGCGTCCCTCGGTAATCGCATTGGCCATTTCGCCAAGGATATGAAGACGCCCGTCCTTGGCCTGGCCAAGCGCCACCTTCATGATCTCTTCGGTGATACCGTCGATCTTGATGTCCATCTGAAGCGAGGTGATACCGCCCTCGGAACCGGCGACCTTGAAGTCCATGTCGCCAAGATGATCCTCATCGCCGAGAATATCAGACAGAACCGCAAACTTGTCGCCTTCCTTGATCAGGCCCATGGCGATACCGGCAACTGGTTTGGACAGCGGCACACCGGCGTCCATCAGAGCCAGGGAGGTTCCGCAAACCGTTGCCATCGACGACGATCCGTTGGATTCGGTGACTTCCGAGACTGCGCGAATGGTGTAGGGGAATTCTTCCTTCTCAGGCAGCATCGGATGAATGGCACGCCAGGCAAGCTTGCCGTGACCGATTTCGCGGCGCCCAGGTGACAGCATGCGACCGGTTTCACCGACAGAATAGGGCGGGAAGTTGTAGTGGAGCATGAAGGTTTCTTTGTACATGCCCGTCAGCGAATCGACATATTGCTCGTCTTCGCCGGTTCCCAGTGTCGCGACAACGATGGCCTGGGTCTCGCCGCGGGTAAACACCGCCGATCCGTGGGTGCGCGGAAATATGCCGACTTCGGAAAGGATCGGGCGGACGGTCGAGAGGTCACGACCATCGATGCGCTTTCCAGTTTCCAGAATGCCTGAACGAACAACATTTGCCTGCACCGTCTTGAACACGGTGGAAATCTGTTCGCTTGAATATTTTGGCTCGTCCTCGCCCTCGGGAAGGAAGTGTTCCTTGACTTTCGTCTTGGCGGCATCGAGCGCTTTGTAGCGCTCCTGCTTGTCGCTGATCTCATAGGCAGCAGCGACATCCTTGCCGATCAGGCCGGTCATCTCGGATGCCAGTTCGGACAGGTCGGCGGGCTGGAAGTCGCGTGGTTCCTTGGCGGCAACTTCAGCCAGTTTGATGATCGCATCAATGACCGGCTGGAACTGCTGGTGGCCGAACATGACCGCGCCGAGCATGACATCCTCGTCGAGTTCCTGGGCTTCCGATTCCACCATGAGAACCGCGTCGGAGGTTCCGGCGATAATCAGATCAAGAGCCGATTCCGGCATTTCATCAATATGCGGATTGAGCACATATTCGCCGCCGATATACCCGACGCGGGCACCGCCGATCGGCCCCATGAAAGGCACACCCGACAGGGTCAGCGCAGCCGACACGGCAACCAACGCCAGCACGTCCGGATTGTTTTCCATGTCGTGCTGCATCACCGTGATGATGACCTGGGTTTCGTTCTTGTAGCCGTCTGCGAACAACGGACGGATCGGACGGTCGATCAGGCGGCAGATCAGCGTTTCGTTCTCGCTCGGGCGGCCTTCACGTTTGAAATAGCCGCCCGGAATGCGTCCGGCGGCGTAGGTTTTTTCCTGGTAGTTTACGGTCAGCGGAAAGAAATCGAGGCCGGGTTTCGGCGATTTTGCCGAAACGACGGTGGCCAGCACAACGGTTTCTCCGTATGTGGCCATGACCGCGCCGTCAGCCTGGCGGGCAATCTTGCCGGTTTCCAGAATCAGCGGACGACCGCCCCATTCGATTTCTACTTTATGGGTATTGAACATATCTTGTCCTTCGTGTGCGAAAACGCCGCGCCGGCTTATTCCGGAATCGCGGTTTTCGCGTCTCGTTGCTGTCGAACGAGTCACGGGCAAGACAACAGGAGGCTTGGCAAATCGGGCATCGCCCGAAAGCATCCAGCAATCCTGCCCCATGACCTGTTCGGGGCAGTTTACTCACGGGTCCGAAAATCGCTTTCATCGGACCTATCCGGGCAACAGGCCCGGTGGATCGGTCGGCGGGCTCCAACAGTGCAACCCGCCATCCGAAAATCAGCGGCGCAGTCCGAGCTTTCCGATAAGCGTCTTGTACCGGGAGTCGTCCTTGCCTTTCAGATAGTCAAGAAGACGGCGGCGCTGCGAGACGAGCTTGAGAAGACCACGACGGGAATGGTTGTCCTTTTTGTGGTCTTTGAAATGCTCGGTCAGATTCTTGATGCGTTCGGAAAGAATCGCAACCTGGACTTCCGGAGACCCGGTATCTCCCTTAACGGTCGCGTATTCCTGCATCATCTCCTGCTTGCGCTCAGGCGTAATCGACATCGTGCTTTTCCTTTCACTTGTTGAGGAAACGGGACGCCTGCAGCCGGGATGTCGTCCAGCTGAGGCCACATGCATGCGACAATGCGCATGGTGCGGCGCATATAGTCGATTTGACGGCAAATAGCCAGAGGCTAAAGCGTCCTCCCGGAAATATTTGGCAACGGAGCCTATTTCCCGGGAAGGCATTATGAACCGGCGCGAAATACCCGCTTCGGTTTGAACATGCCGTGGTCGATCTCACCGATGGCCACCAGCATGCCGCGCACCGTCGCACAGGCTTCGTCTTCCCGGACCGGCGCATCACGACCGCGCAGGATAACCGGATTGCCGAGCCGAATCTTGACCGCCGCATCATCGCTGACCGCGACATGGGTCAGGTTCTTCAGTGCCGATCCGGTGTCGATCAACAGCGCGTCGATGGATTCAAACCCTCTTTCCTCGTCCGGCTGCGCGTCCGCATCTGCGGCAGGCCGCAGCACCGCTGCTTCCAGCTCCGCCATGGTTACCAGGTCATTCTCCGTGAACGGCAGGACGTCGGCACGGCGCAAAAAACTGACGTGGCCGCGGCAGCCAAGCCGGCGGCCCAGGTCACGGGCAAGCGAACGCACATAAGTTCCTTTGCCGCATACAACTTCAAACTCCGCATGATCGACATCGGGCAGCGCCACAAGCTCAAGACTGAATACCTCAACCAGCCGTGCGGGAATGTCCGGTTTCTCGCCATCACGGGCGATATCATAGGCGCGCGCGCCATCGATCCTGATCGCCGAAAAATCCGGCGGAACCTGTTCGATCGTGCCGACAAAACCACCAAGCGCCTTATTGATCTCTGCTTCCGTCGGCCGGGTGTCGGACCTGTCCGTCACTTCGCCTTCAAGGTCATCGGTGGTGCGCTCCTCCCCCCAGGCAGCGGTGAACCGGTATGTCTTTTCCCCCTGCATGACATAGGGAACGGTCTTGGTCGCCTCTCCCAGCGCAATCGGCAACATGCCTGAGGCTAGCGGATCAAGTGTCCCGGCGTGACCGGCCTTGGCGGCGCCAAACAGCCGTTTCACCTTCGCCACGGCTTGCGTCGACCCCATGCCGGCCGGCTTGTCGAGCACGAGCCAGCCGGAGACCGGGCGCCCTTTTTTGCCGCCGCGACGTCCCATTAGAGCGATATGAGGTCAAATTGGATCATTTGACCGGATTTTGGTGTTTGCTGACAAGGCGCGGTTCGCGCCGTGGTCTTTACGACCATAAGCGGTCCGCAATGTAGCTCAGTGGACGCCAAAGGCCGGCCTCCGGTGGGCCAAATCACCCCATCTCCGCCGTTGCGGAGTTTGTCCGATGCCCCGCATCGCACTGCGCTCCGCGCCTTGGCGATAAGCTGATTTGACTCCATCAAATGATCCAATTCGACCTCATATCACTCTAATCTCCGGACTCCAGATCCCGGGCCACATCCGGCGATCGCAAGAGCTGATCGATGCGATCGAAATTGTCGAAGCTGGTATCAGCGCGAAAGCGGAATTCCGGCATGTATTTCATCTGACGCAATGCCGGCGCAGCCCGGCCGCGAATAAAACGCGCACTGTGGTTCAGGGCATTCACGACTACCTCGGAATCATCATTGCCGAGCGGAGATACAAATACCGTTGCGATTTTCAGATCCGTTGACATGCGCACCTCGGACACGGAAATGACTGTCTTCTCGATCGCCGGGTCGGCCACTTCGCCACGCTGAAGCACGCTGGTCAGGGCATGGCGAACCATTTCACCGACCCGCAGCTGCCGCTGGGATGGTTCAGAACTGGAGTTTCTCGACATTCGTGGTCACCTGGATAACTTGTTGTATTTCGCTTGAATCATCACGGCGGCTCAGACCATATCTTCGTCTCTGTCCGGATGGATCGCTGGTCACTGCCGGCCTCGCGGATCGGACCTGAACGGCTTCCGTCTGGAAACCGCTGCTGCCGAATACGCAAAAACGACAAACGTCCTGCCTCGACGGCAGGACGTTTCAGTTCAATTCAGTGCTTACAGAGACCGCGCGACTTCCTCAACGCGGAAACATTCGATCACGTCGCCGGCACGGATATCTTCATAGTTTTCAAACGCCATGCCGCATTCCTGGCCGCCATTGACCTCCGCCACTTCATCCTTGAAGCGCTTCAACGTCTTCAGCTTGCCCTCGTGTACAACCACGCTGTCGCGGATAAGTCGCACTCCGACGCCGCGTTCGACCTTGCCTTCGGTGACACGGCAACCGGCCACTTTGCCGACCTTGGTGATGTTGAAAACTTCCAGGATTTCGGCATTGCCGAGGAAGGTCTCGCGACGTTCCGGCGACAACATGCCGGACATGGCGGCTTTCACATCGTCCACCAGATCGTAGATCACATTGTAGTAACGGATCTCGATACCGGCAGCTTCGGATGCAATGCGGGCCTGTTTGTTGGCACGTACGTTAAAGCCGATGATGGCGGCGTTCGACGCTTCGGCAAGAGATACGTCGGATTCGGTGATGCCCCCGGCTCCGGTATGCACCAACCGCGCCTGCACTTCCTCGGTTCCAAGATTTTCAAGTGCGGCCGAAATGGCCTCGATCGATCCCTGGACGTCACCCTTGATGACCAGTGGAAATTCCTTGACACCGCTGACCTGCAACTGGCTCATCATCTGTTCCAGCGAACCACGCGAACCAGCCTGCCGGGCCGCCGCCAAGTCACGCGACAGGCGCTGGCGGTAGGAGGTGATTTCACGGGCACGGGCTTCGTTTTCGACAATACCGAAACGATCGCCGGCCTGCGGTGTTCCCTGCAGTCCGAGAACTTCCACAGGAGTCGCCGGACCGGCCTCCGAAATCTGATCTCCCTTGTCGGTCACCAGCGCTCGGACACGGCCCCATTCGTCACCGGCGACAACAATATCGCCGATCTTGAGCGTGCCGGCCTGAACCAGAACCGTTGCAACGGAACCGCGTCCCTTATCAAGTTTGGCCTCAACGACCACACCTTCTGCCGGCCGATCCGGATTGGCTTTCAGGTCCAGCAGTTCCGCCTGGAGCAGGATGGCTTCCAGAAGCTTGTCGAGATTGGTTCCGGCGGTTGCCGATACTTCAACATCGAGCACTTCACCGCCCATGGATTCGACAAACACCTCGTGCTGCAGGAGCTCGGTTCGCACCTTTCCGGCATCGGCGTCGGGTTTGTCGATCTTGTTGATCGCAACGATGATCGGAACACCCGCTGCCTTGGCGTGATTGATCGATTCGATCGTCTGCGGCATGACACTGTCATCCGCCGCAACCACCAGAATGGCAATATCGGTCACTTCGGCACCGCGGGCGCGCATCGCCGTGAACGCGGCGTGGCCCGGCGTATCGATAAACGAAATCTTCTGGCCGTTTTTTTCGACCTGATAGGCACCGATATGCTGGGTGATGCCACCGGCCTCGCCGGAAACGACATTGGTCGCCCGGATTGCATCCAGCAAAGATGTCTTGCCGTGATCGACATGGCCCATAATAGTGACGACCGGCGGGCGAGATTTCATGTCGTCGGGGTTGTCTTTGATATCGAACAGGCCCTCTTCAACATCGGATTCGGCAACACGCTTGACGGTGTGGCCGAACTCCTCTGCGATGATTTGTGCCAGGTCACTGTCAATCACATCGCCGGGCTTCATCATCTGCCCGTCTTTCATCAGGAACTTGATGACATCGACCGACCGCTCGGTCATGCGCTGGGCAAGTTCCTGAATCGTGATCGTCTCGGGCACGGTCACCTCGCGCGAGATTTTCTCGCGCGGTTCCTGATTCTGCGCCCGCTTGAACTTCTCCTGCCTGCGGCGCATCGACGACAGTGAACGGCCACGCCGGTCGCCATCATCGCTCGTCGCGCGGGCCAGTGTGAGCTTGCCGCGACGCCGCTCGTCTTCGCCTTTCGGACGGACAGTCGGGCGTGGCGCTTCCTGCTGCTTTACCGGACGTTTGCCGCCGGGGCTCCGGCCCTTGGCCTGGAGGTCGTCCTCGGCAGGTGGTGCCACAACTTCCGGCGCGCGCCGGCGCGCCTCTTCCTCGGCCTTGTTTCGGGCTTCGGCTTCCGCGGTGATGCGGGCCTCTTCCTCGGCCTGACGGAGGGCTGATTCTTCGCGCTCGAGGCGACGGCGCTCTTCTTCCTCGGCCCGGCGGTCGGCATCCTCGGCAGCCTTGGCACGATCTTCAACCTCGCGCTCCTTGGCACCGGCCAGTGCACGGCGGCGTGCCTCCATCTCCTGGTCCGACAGGTCCTTCAGCACCACTCCGGGGCGCTCGGGCTGAGTCGGCGGCGCCTGCACCGGCGCGGCTGCCTTTATCTCGACCTTGGGAGCAGCCTCGACGACGGGTGCCGGCTCGGGCTTCTCACCAGGCCGGGTAAATTTGCGCTTCTTGGTCTCGACGACAACCGCATTGGTCCGTCCGTGACTGAAACTCTGGCGCACGGTTCCCTGCTCGACGCCTGAACGTTTCAGGGTCAAGGTCTTCTTGGTGCTGACACTCAACGTCTTGTCACCAGATTTCGTATCACTCATTACAGTCCCTCTACGGCTGTTGCCGCATCTGAATTCCGATTCACCGGGGTGTCGGCCCGATAGCGGTCCAATGCAACCACCCGCCTCAGGGCCGCCTCGCCGGCCCCGGACGCAATCACGGCTGCATGTATCACATTTGCCGCCCCGAAAGCCAAACCCAATTCGACTTCCGAGAACAGTTTGTAGGACGGTATATCCGGACCACCGGCATATTCAACCGCGCGGCGGGCCTGATCAATCTTGCGAACACCGTCCATCGAGGCTTCCCGTGCATGCAGGACGCACAGTGCCTTTCCGCTTCTGACCTGGCTGTCGACCTTCGCCGCACCCAGTGCAATCGATCCAGCCTTGCGGCAGAGCCCGAGCGAACCGAGCACAGCCTTGGTCAGCAGCACGTCAACCATTGTAGCAAGATCGGCGGCGACGCGCACGTCAGACTTCATGGCGCGGCGAAAAAGATTTCGCCTGGCCGCAAGATCAACGCAATTGCGTTCAGCCGTGACCCAGCACCCGCGCCCCGGCAGGTTGCGCTTCAAATCCGGAACGATCGCACCATCCGGCCCGGTCACGAAGCGGATCAATCCGTCCGTCGGACCGTTTTTGCGCGTCGCAATACAGGTGCGTTCGTTCCGTTCGATCAAAAACGTCTCCTATTGATGGCGCCGCCAGGGGCGTCACACGACCACCGCCTCTGCCGCCGGTTCGCCTTCCGATTCGGCGGCCTCTTCGGCCGCGTCGCTCTGCAGGTCCTCTTCCGTCACCCAGCCGGCCTTGAGCCGCGCTGTCATGATCATTTCCTCGGCTTCGGCGCCGGACACTCCATGATTGGAAAACACGCCTTCGAAAACCTGCGTCTCACCATCCTTGCGTTCCTTCCAACCAGTCAGGTCGTCAACCGCATATCCGGCAAAGTCCTCGATCGTCTTGACCCCGTCCTCACCGACGGCAACCATCATGGCTGTGGTTATGCCCGGAAGCTCGCGCAACTCGTCCTCGACCCCGAGTTCGGTGCGCCGGGCATCATATTCAGCCTCAATCCGCTCGAGGTATTCACGTGCCCGGCTTTGAATCTCATTCGCCGTATCGTCATCGAAACCGTCGATCGACGCGATCTCATCCTGATCGACATAGGCGACCTCCTCAACACTTGAGAAGCCTTCAGAAGCCAGTACCTGGCCAACCATCTCATCGACGTTGAGCGCTTCCATGAACAGTTCGGAACGTTCAGTGAATTCTTTCTGCCGCCGTTCGGACTCTTCCTGCTCGGTCAGAATATCGATGTCCCATCCGGTAAGCTGGGAGGCGAGGCGGACATTCTGGCCACGGCGGCCGATTGCAAGCGAAAGCTGCTCGTCCGGCACCACGACCTCAATGCGTTCGGCTTCTTCGTCCAGAACCACCTTGGCCACTTCGGCCGGCTGCAAGGCGTTGACGATGAAGGACGCCGGATCCGGCGACCACGGGATGATGTCGATCTTCTCGCCCTGTAACTCGCCGACCACGGCCTGAACACGGCTGCCGCGCATGCCGACGCAGGCGCCGACCGGATCGATCGAGGAGTCGTTTGAAATCACCGCAATCTTTGCGCGCGAACCGGGGTCGCGAGCGACTGAACGCAGTTCGATGATGCCATCGTAGATTTCCGGCACTTCCATGGTGAACAGTTTCGACATGAACTGCGGATGGGTGCGTGACAGGAAGATTTGCGGTCCGCGCTGTTCCCGGCGCACGTCATAGACATAGGCACGAACACGGTCGCCATATTTGTAGTTTTCACGCGGGATCAGCTCGTCGCGGCGAATGATCGCCTCGCCACGGCCGAGGTCAACGATGACGTTGCCATATTCAACCCGTTTGACGGTTCCGTTGACGATCTCGCCGATGCGGTCCTTGTATTCATCGAACTGCCGGTCGCGCTCGGCCTCGCGCACCTTCTGCACGATCACCTGCTTTGCGGACTGCGCGGCGATGCGGCCGAAATCCATCGGCGGCAAGGGTTCGGCAATGAAGTCGCCGACCTGCGCCTCGGGGTTTCGGACGCGTGCATCCTTCAGCGAAATCTGCGTCGGATGTTCCTCAACCACTTCAACAACTTCCATAAGCCGCTGCAGCTTGATCTCGCCGGTTTTCGCATTGATATCGGCGCGGATGTTGGTCTCCAGCCCGTAGCGCGAGCGCGCTGCTTTCTGGATCGCGTCGGCCATGGCTTCAAGCACGATCTCCTTTTCGATCGACTTCTCGCGGGCTACCGCGTCGGCGATCTGCAGGAGTTCAAGCCTGTTTGCGCTTACTGCCATGATTTTCTCCCTGGCTTGCTCCGGCATGGTGACCGGAGCGAATTCGGTCCATTTTGTTCAGTTCTGCTGGTCGGTCGGCTCGGTTTGCCTGTCCGCCTTCTTGCGTTCGCTCCGTTCGGCCTTGTCCCGGCGCAATGCGTCCCGGATGAGGTCGTCGGTCAATATCAGATTCGCCTCTGAAAGGGCGTCGAAAGGAATGCGCACCGTGGGTTCATCCCCGTAGGTCGCGGCGTCCCGTTCAATCAATATGCCATCATTGTCCAGTTCGGCGATACGGCCGCGGAAGCGCTTGCGTTGATCAACAAGAACAGCCGTTTCGATCTTGACCAGGTGACCCTGCCAGTCGGCAAAATCGGATTTGCGCACAAGCGGCCGGTCGACACCCGGCGAAGAAATTTCCAGATGGTACGCCCTGCCGATCGGATCCTCGACATCAAGCAGAGGTGACAGCGTGCGGCTCAGCTCCTCGCAATCGGTAACCGTCATGGTTCCGTCGTCGCGCTCGGCCATAATCTGCAGGGTCATGCCGTTCAGGCCCGATGTGCGCACCCGCACCAGTCTGAAGCCCATCGACTCCAGCACCGGCTCAACGATAGCGGCAATCCGGGCATCCTGACCGGTTTCGGTCAGAATGCGCGAATTGTCCGCAAGCCCGTCGCTCTGCGCACTGTCCATTCGCCGTCTTACCTTCAAGTAACAAAAAAGAGCGGGACCGGGGGGACCCACTCTTGCTCTACATGACCAAGAATTTGAGCCGCATATAGGCGCATTTCCAGCGAATTGCAAGCCGAAGATCGGCACATCTCCGAGCGTCAGCCCTTTTCGTGATCGGTCCGCCGAAATGTCAGATAAGCAGGCTGGCGGCCTTCCCGCAGGGCCTTCGCTTCATATCGCGTGCCTTGCCAGCCGTCATAGGCAGTGGTCCAGTCCGCAGCGGAATCGGCCAGCCATTCAAAGGCCGCATGCCGACGGCATTCGAGCAATGTCCAGTTGACATAGTGGCCGATGTCGGAGGCAAACCGGAACTGTCCACCGGATTGCAGCACCCGGGCGAACCGATCGAGATTGGCAGGGTTCACAAAACGCCGCTTCCAGTGTTTTTTCTTCGGCCATGGATCGGGATAGAGCAGATCGATACGCGAGACAGAGGCGTCCGGCAGCCAGTCGAGCAGTCGCGTGGCGTCGTCGTCATAAAGCCGCAGATTGGCCGGCCGATCGTCCTCAAGGGCGCTCAGCAGTTTTGCGATGCCGTTGACGAAGGGTTCGACACCGATGAATCCAACATGCGGAAACCGTTGAATCTCGGCAAGCAGATGTTCTCCGCCGCCAAAACCGATCTCCAGAAAAACCTGCGATACCGGTCGGTCGAACAGTGCCGCGAGATCGGACTGCGGTCGCGCAAGATCGACTGCAAGCGCCGGCAGCAACTGCTCGATTTTCCGCTGTTGCGCGAAGCGCAGGGACTTGCCGTGTCGACGGCCATAGAACGCCTCGCTTGAGCGCGATCGCCTTTCGCCGCCCATGGCTACACGTTTCCTATTCGGCGACAGCCTGCTTCAGCTGTTTCGTCAGGTCGGTTCTCTCCCAGGAGAACGATCCGTCGCGGCCGGGTTTGCGGCCGAAATGACCATAGGCCGCTGTTTTCGCGTAGATCGGTTTGTTCAACCCGAGATGTTCGCGGATGCCACGCGGCGAAAGCGCTATGACTTTGCGGATGGCATTCTCAAGAGCCGATTCCTCGACCGTTCCGGTGCCATGGCAATTGACATAGATCGACAAGGGATCGGCGACACCGATTGCGTAGGAAAGCTGGATTGTGCAACGGTCGGCGAGATTGGCCGCAACAATGTTCTTTGCCAGATAGCGCGCGACATAGGCGGCCGAGCGGTCGACCTTGGTGGAATCTTTTCCCGAGAACGCACCGCCGCCATGCGGCGCGGCGCCGCCATAGGTGTCAACGATGATCTTGCGCCCGGTCAAACCGGCATCGCCATCAGGTCCACCAATGACAAATTTTCCGGTCGGATTGATGTGCCATTTGCAATCGGGGCTGATTGGCATGTCGCCAAATGCCTCGATTATGTAGGGCTCGACCACGGACCGCACCTTGGCCGAATCCCAGCTTTCATCAAGGTGCTGGGTCGACAACACGATCTGTGTCACTTCCGCCGGCTTCTCATCGACATAACGGACGGTCACCTGGCTCTTGGAATCCGGACCAAGCTTGGTCGCGTCTCCGCCGCCATTCTTGCGGGCCTCTGCGAGCAATTCCAGGATCTTGTGGGCGTAGTAGATCGGCGCCGGCATAAGGTCCGGCGTTTCGCGGCAGGCATATCCGAACATGATGCCCTGATCACCGGCCCCCTCATCCTTGTCGCCGCCGGCATCGACCCCTTGCGCGATATCTGCCGACTGCGAATGCAGCAGGACGTCGATCTTGGCGGTTTTCCAGTGGAAACCCTCCTGTTCATATCCAATCTTGCGGATCGCCTTGCGCGCCGCCGCCCGGACCTTGCGCTTCATCGCTTTGTCATCGAGCGAGCAGCGAACCTCACCGGCAATCATGACCCGGTTGGTTGTCGCCAGCGTCTCACAAGCCACCCGAACATCCCATGGGCTCATGCCGTTCTTGCGGGCTTCGCGAAAGAACAGATCAACGACCTCATCCGATATTCGATCGCAAACCTTGTCCGGGTGTCCCTCCGATACGGATTCGCTGGTGAAAAAATATTCCGAACGCGCCACACCCATCTCCCGATTGATTCACAGCAATCTGCCCGTTCATCGGCAGAGCGAACGTCCTGTTACAGAATGCAAGTCCGATACGTCAAGCCGGCATTGCCCGGCGCCCGACAATATAGGCAGCGATCGCCACTGGACTGCAGATAGGCCTGTCGGGATGCAGATACAACCGGATTAGGGGCAGTCAGCCGTCGTCGCGGTCACCCAACGCCTTGATCAATTCGATGACACGCAGCCGCACCTTGGGATCGGAAATTTTCACGAATGCCCGATTCAGCCGCAGCCCTTCGGAAGTGCTCAGAAAATCAACGACATAGGATGATGAGCCCCCCTCGGCCATCCCCGAGGCGGATTTCGAACCCGGCGCATCCTCGAAGAAATAGGATACCGGCACCTTCAAAACAGCGGCGATATTCTGCAGGCGGCTGGCACCGACCCTGTTGATTCCCTTTTCATATTTCTGAACCTGCTGAAACGTGATGCCGAGGCTGTCGCCCAGCTTCTCCTGGCTCAGACCAAGCATGTTGCGCCGCAAACGCACCCTGCTGCCGACATACACATCGATCGGGTTCGGTTGTTTCTTGTTCACCGTCATTTTGTCCTCGCCACCTTAGCCGGCTCTTCTATTTGTTGTGCCGGATCATCGTCGCAGGCCCCTCTACCCCGACAACTCATTAGCCAGTTGGATGATAATCCGATGTACACTATGCTTTTCGATTGCAACCGCTGTCAATTCGACCTCCGACGTAGAGGCAAGGCTGAAGCCGCGGTCAAAAACGCGAAGAAAAGCAATGCGATCCAACTCCAAATTCCAGCCGTGAGTGAATAATAGGACTTTGGACCATCGAGCGGAACCGATAGGTCCAGTGTCCCCACGACATCGAGTGCGAACCCATCCTGAACATTGCCAAATCCGTCGACAACTCCCGATACGCCGTTGTTGGCCGCGCGGATCACCGGAATGCCCTGTTCGACCGCACGTATCTGCGCCTGCCTGAAATGCTGATAGGGACCGGGGGTATCCCCGTACCAGGCGTCATTGGTCACATTGATCAGCACATCCGGCCGTTTCTCGAGGTGATTGAGCAGGCTTGAGAAAATAATCTCGTAACAGACCAATGGCAGTGCCGTCATGCCATTTGGCAAGGTTATCAGACGACGCGCGGTGCCTGGCGAAAAACTGCCGGGGGATTCGACGACCTGCTGCAGGCCGAACGAACGCAAAAGCTCGCCGAAGGGCAGATATTCGCCAAATGGCACCAGGTGTAGCTTGTCCGAGGCATCGACCAGTTCGCCGGCGTGATTGACCGCAACGACGGAATTGTAATAACGCACTTCAGCGCCCGATTCCGGATCGCCTTCCCTGCGAACGGCTCCTGACAGCAGCATTTGCCCCTCATCGAGAGCCGCGCCGATGGCCGTCAGCGCATCGGGTCGCTGCGACAGCAAAAACGGCACCGCGGTCTCGGGCCAAACGATTACGGTGGGTTTGTCCTCAGGTTGCGCCGGCGGCGCCGCGGACAGATCAAGCAATGTCCTGAAAATTCGGTCACGAACTTCAACATCCCATTTTTCCGTCTGGGAAATCGACGGCTGAACGATGCGCACGGTCAATCGTTCCTCGCCCGACGGAACATCGACCTCATGCCGGTAAAACCCATATCCGACATGGGCGATGACCATGGCCGCAGCCAAGATGAAACCGGTCTTGACCCGTTGGCGCGCCGCCAGCAGTGCCGGTGTTGCGAAAACGAACACCGCGACAGCATTCATGCCGTCAAGCCCGATGACCGAAGCCGACTGCATCAGCAATGGCGTCGGCATGGCGGCATAGCCGATCGCATTCCAGGGAAATCCGGTGAGCGCGACAGCGCGAAGCCACTCGGCAAGGCCAAATCCGAGAGCAAGCGCGGCAATGCGCCCCAATTCATCTCTCCAGAACAGACGGGCAAATGCGGTTGCAAGACCATAGAACACAGCCAGAAGCGCCGGCAGTGCAATCACCGCCAACGGCAAAGCCCACGCGAATTCCTCCGCACGCACCAGCAGCGCATTACCGATCCACCACAAGCCGGCGACAAAATATCCGAAACCAAACCACCAGCCGGTGGCAAAGGCCGGCAGTAATCGACGCAGGAATCCGGCTGGCGCCTCGCCGGTTGCACCATCCAGCAACCAGACGAGGACCGGAAATCCGATAAAACAGACAGCGAAAAAATCAAACGGCGCCTGGGCAAACACACAGATCGCGCCGGAAAGGAACGCAGTCAGAGCCCGTTGCCACCCCCAAAGCAATATCACCTTGCCTGCAAGGCGCTCCATGCGGCTTCCCAACCATTCCGAATCACTGCACAGGGTTTACCAGCCCGGCCCGGCACTGCCAAACACAGAAAACAGCTGATTCTTCGCCAAAAGCGCGGCAACCGGCACGGTAATATCCGTGGTTCTAGCTATCCGCCGATGTGTTCTGGCGCACGGTTCTGCGGCGGCGGTCGCCGACGCGGGTCTGAACAATCCGGACACGCTTGATGCGTCTGGGATCAGCCTCAAGAACGCGAAACTCGAAGCCGGGAACGGCCTGAACGACCTCACCGCGCGCCGGAACCCGTCCCAGCGCGTTGAAGATCATGCCGCCGATCGTGTCGACGTCCTCGCCATGCTCCCCCGGCCTGAAGGCCTTGCCAAGCATTTGCGCGACCTCTTCAATCTCTGCCTTGGCATTGACGTCGAACACGCCGTCGCCGGCCTTGACGATCATCGCCTCTTCATCATCATGCTCATCCTCGATGTCGCCGACGACCGTCTCGACGATATCTTCAAGCGAAACCAGTCCGTCGCTGCCGCCATATTCGTCGATGACCAGCGCCATCTGGATGCGCACGGCCTGCATGCGCGCCATCAGGTCCGAGGCCAGCATGGACGGCGGGACAAACAGAACCGGCCTGATCAGACTCAGATCGTTGATGTTGCTGGATAAATCGACATTGTTCAGATTGTATTCAGGCTTCTTGTCGGCCGAACTCTTCGCCGCCGATTTGGCGTTCCGCCGCGGTTTCTTGCGGGCCAGCCTGGTGATGTGCGCGACAACATCGCGGATGTGAACCATACCCCGCGGATCATCAAGGGATTCGCCGTAAACCGGCATGCGCGAGTGACCGGATTGTTCGAATACGGCAAGCAGTTCACCCAGGGTGGTTTCCAGTTCCACTGCCTCGATGTCGGCACGCGGGATCATGACGTCTTCGACGCGAAGTTCACGGAACCGCAAAATGTTCTTCAACATGGCCCGTTCGTCGGCTGAAAACGCTTCGTCACCGAAAGTGTTTTCCGAAAGCGCGTCGGTCAGGTCATCGCGCAGGCTTGAGCCGTTGCGCGCCTTCAACAAGCCGCGCAGCCGCGCAAACAAGGCTGGTCTTTGCGCTTCCGGCTCGGCGTCCGGACTTCGTTGTTCGGAATCGTCTTCCTGCTGCGGCCGGGAATCCGGTCCATTGTCCTCAGCCGGTTCCTGGGTCTTTGGTGTGTCTGGTTTTGTCATTTCACTCAGGCGCAGCCCTGTCGCTCTCCATAGGGGTCGGGAATGGTAAGGCGGTGCAAAATGCGCCGTTCAAGTGCTTCCATTTCCCTGCCCTCGGTTTCCGTTTGATGATCATAGCCCAAAAGATGCAAAAATCCGTGAACAATCAGATGAGTCAGATGGTTACCGAAGGGCTTGTTTTCCAGTCGCGCTTCGCGGTCAATGGTTTCAAAGCCAAGAATAATATCCCCCAACATGGGACCGGGCGCCATTCCGGGTGACAGTGCGACCACAGGAAACGACAGAACATTTGTCGGTTTGTCCTGGTCACGCCAGTTGGCATTCAGTTCCCGCATCTGCGCGTCATTGGCGAACAACAGGCTGAGTTCACTCTGTTCATTGTCGCCGAGCTGCAATTCATCCACCGCGGCGCCAACCGTCTTTTCAGCCAGTTGTTCGAGTTGCGTGGCATCCGGCCAGCCGCCGGCTTCCACCAGGCACTCGATCAGGATTGGGCCGCTGTCCACTGGGTCATACACTCACGAATACAGTCGAAATGGCCGCTCAGGCTTTCCTGTCGTTGCCGGCACTGTCACGATCATAGGCGGAAACGATCCTGGAAACGAGTGGATGGCGCACGACGTCATCGGCATTGAACCGCACCGTCACAATGCCTTCGACGCCATCGAGAATCCGCAAGGCTTCGACAAGGCCGGAATTGGCGCCGTGCGGCAGATCGATCTGGCTCGGATCGCCGGTCACGATCATCCGGGCATTTTCCCCAAGCCGTGTCAGAAACATCTTCATTTGCATGCGGGTGGTGTTTTGCGCTTCGTCCAGTATCACCGCCGAATGGGCCAGCGTGCGTCCGCGCATGAATGCCAGCGGAGCAATCTCTATCACGCCGGCGGCGATCGACCGCTCGACTTTTTCCGCAGGCATCATGTCGTACAGGGCATCGTAGAGCGGCCGCAGATAAGGATCGACCTTCTCTTTCATGTCGCCTGGAAGAAAACCCAACCGTTCTCCTGCCTCAACCGCCGGTCGCGACAAGATGATGCGTTCGACCAGACCTCGCTCCAACAGCATGGCGGCATGGGCCACCGCAAGATAAGTCTTGCCGGTTCCGGCCGGCCCGATGCCGAACACCATTTCCGCCCGCTCAACGGCCCGCATATAGGCATCCTGGTTGGGCGTCCGGGCATAGACAGTGCGCTTGCGTGTCGAAATCTGCGCAGCTGCGACCCGGTTGGCTTTTTCCATGTCGGGAAAACTCAGCTGGTCTTCCGCGGCAATGGCCATGCGGACGGCACCGTCAACGTCGGACTGCGCCAAATCATGTCCCTGCTGCAGCAGCTCGTAAAGATGATCCAGGGCCCGCTGCGTCTGCGCCGCGGCGACGGGATCTCCGGCGATATCAAGCTGATTGCCCCTGGAATGAATATCGACGCCCAGCTTCTGTTCGATGAAGGCAAGGTTCTCGTCGAATTGACCGTAAAGAGCACTGGCGAGCTTGTTGTTGTCGAAAGTCAGAACGATATGCGCTTTGTCAGACGCCCCAGACGGCGTCGTCTCCAGATTTGCTGCGCTGCTCAATCGGTTCTCCAAATTCTGTTCGGATCGCACATTCAGTTCGTCTCGGCAAACAGGCTGTTGGCGCCCGTGGCGGTGATTCGCACATTGACAATGTCGCCGATTTCTCCGGCTTTTTCATCAACAACAACCGGTATCAGCCATGGTGACCGGCCGACACGCTGGCCCGCATTGCGTCCAGGCTTTTCAATCAGAACGTCCGTCGTGGCTCCGACCAGACCTGCTGCGAAGCTTTGGTTTTGGGCGTTCAGAACGGCCTGGAGCTGCTGCAGGCGGTCGTCCTTGCGGTTTTCCGGCACCTGGTTTTCAAGATCGGCGCCCGGCGTGCCCGGTCGCGGCGAGTACTTGAATGAATAGGCCTGGACATACCCGACATCGCGGACCAGTTGCAGCGTGTCGGCAAAGTCCGTCTCGGTTTCGCCGGGAAAGCCGACAATGAAATCGCCCGACAGGGCAATGTCCGGCCTGGCCTTTCGGATGCGCTCGACCAGGCGCAGATAGTCGGCAGCGGTGTGCCGCCGGTTCATTGCCTTCAGGATACGGTCGGAGCCCGATTGAACCGGAAGGTGCAGATACGGCATCAATACCGCGAGATCCCGGTGCGCCTCGATCAGCGCATCGTCCATGTCGCGTGGATGACTTGTCGTGTAACGCAGCCGCGCCAGACCGGGTATGTCGGCCAGCCGGAACAGTAGTTCACCGAGGCCCGATTGCCGGCCATCCACGCCGACGCCGTGCCATGCATTGACGTTCTGTCCGAGCAGGGTGATCTCGCGCACGCCGGCCGCAACAAGCGTTTCGGCTTCTGCGACGATCTGTGCGACCGATCGGGAGACTTCGGCGCCACGCGTGTAAGGAACGACGCAGAAGGTGCAGAACTTGTCACAACCCTCCTGCACCGTCAGAAAGGCACTGACGCCCCTGCTTCGCACGATCTTGGGCTGCGGATGGGGCAAATGGTCGAATTTATCCTCAACGGCATAGTCGGTTTCAACAACCTTCTCGCCAGCTCTTGCGCGGCGCACGACGTCCGGCAGCCGGTGATAGGTTTGCGGCCCGATCACCAGATCGACCGAGGGTGCCCGGCGAATAATCTCTTCGCCTTCGGCCTGGGCAACGCAGCCGGCAATACCGATCAGCACGTCGCTGTTTTTCAAACCGCCGCCGAGCTTCTTCTTGCGCAGCCGGCCGATCTCGGAATAGACCTTTTCGGCGGCCTTTTCGCGAATGTGACAGGTGTTCAGCAGAACCAGATCGGCTTTTTCCACCGTATCGGTCGGCTGATAGCCGTCGGCGGCCAAAGCGTCGGCCATGCGCTGGGAATCATACACATTCATCTGGCAGCCATAAGTCTTGACAAAGACCCGGCGCGGCGACGTCTCCGCCGCTGCGGAAGCGGACTGTTCAGGCGACAATGGGACGGTTTCGTTCGATCTCATATCACGCGGTCTATAGCGAATCCGTGGACATTAAAACCATTTTGATGACAGGGTTCAGACACGGTCTGTCACCGGGGATCGAATTGCGTGGCATCTTCTCCACGCAAACTCCGGGCCATCTGGGCTCGAACCCTCTCCTCCATCAATCGGGCGACCTCCTTGCGGTTTCCCGAACCGGACAAAACAGCAGGTTCGCCATAGCGCACCTCGACATCGATCGATCCCTCGCGCAGGACCCGCATCAAATGCTGATAGAGGCCGACAGTGCCGACCCAGGCGGCGACATTGCGATAGCGCCGCCCCATCGGCACGCCATGCAGACGAACATAGGCGATCGAAACGGGCTGGACGTGAACGGCATCGACACCATCGTGCCGGGTCGCCATTTCCGCGGCGCCAAGTAGGGAGCTCTTGAACGGCAGAATGTTGTTGCCGTCGGCGGTTCCCCCTTCAGCAAACAACACCATGACGTCGCCGGCGGCCAAGCGGGCGGCTATCTCACTGGCCTGTTCACGCGATTTGGTGCGGTTTTCACGCTCCACGAAGACCGATTTCTGCAATCTGGCGATCGAGCCAAGCATGGGCCAGCCAGACATTTCGGATTTCGCGATAAACGACACATAGTCCAGCGTTCCAAGAATGACGATATCGGACCACGAAACATGATTTGCGACAATCAGCAGCGGCCGGCGCCGATCCATCGCACCGTGCACATGAATTCGAAAGCCGAACAGCCGCGCTATTGTCCTGTGCCAAACCGGCGGCAGCGATCGCTGGGTCGGCAGGTTGAGGCGAACGCTGACATAAACGACCGGTGCGATCAGGGCGGTCGTCAGAAGCGCGCCGGTAAATGCAAGGCCGGCGCGGAAACGGGAGATCATTCAGGATCTTCCGGGATCGGCACCGCATAGAGTTCGAGCCGGTGATCGATCAACTTGAACCCCAGTTCACGGGCAATTTCCTCCTGAAGAGCCTCAATGCGGGCGTTGCGGAATTCGATCACGCGCCCGCTTTTCAGGTCAATCAGGTGATCATGATGTTCTTCCGGGATGGTCTCATAACGCGCGCGCCCCTCGCGAAAATCATGACGTGCAATGATTTCCAGATCTTCAAACAGCTTGACGGTCCGATAGACCGTGGAAATCGAGATTTTCGGATCGACCTTTAGAGCGCGGTGATAGAGTTCCTCGACATCCGGATGGTCCTTGGATGCCTCAAGCACACGCGCCACGACCCGTCGCTGCTCGGTCATGCGAAGGCGCTTGGCGACACAGAGCTGTTCCAGTGTCAATTGAGATTCCGGCACGGTATTTCTCCTGTCGGGTCCATAACACCCGGTGTCGGGACCCGAAACATCGGTCTGCTGTTTCGCTAGCGAAGATCGCGCCGCATGACAAGCGCGGGCGATCGGCCCGAGGCGGCCGTTTTATAATATTCCGGCCTGGTACCGGCCTCATGAAATCCAAGGCCACGATACAGTGCCAGTGCCGCGGCATTGGCACTGTCGACCTCAAGGAACAGGGCCTCGGCCCGCTCGCGATGAAGATGTCGCAGAACCTGCTCCATGAGCCGGCGGCCGACACCGCGCCGGCGCGCCGAACGGGCTACGGCAAGCGTCAGAATTTCCGCCTCTCCGGCGGCCAGGCGGGCGAGTACGAAACCACCCGGCGAAGCCTTGGGATTGCCGCTTTCACGGGCAATGAATCCGAATACGGGATCCTGTTGAAGCAGAGTATCGAATTCGCCATCGGTCCAGGGACGGATGAAGTCCTCCAGG
>JAJFHT010000076.1 GCA_021775495.1 Hyphomicrobiales bacterium
GTGTCTTCGACACCTGCCACCGCGGCACCGCGGAAGCCTGCTGCAGCATTGGGGCTGCCAACGCGATATTGCTGGACGTTCGCCAGAACGCCGGCGCCGACAACGCCAATATTAGCGCCAAGATCACTGCTGTCGTCGGCAAAGGTTACGACCGCCTCTGAATCATAATCGGTCCCATTGCGACCGAGAAGAACGCGCAACCGTCCATTGGCAAGCTGTACGGTGGCCTGTGCCCACATCGGTTCAGTTGGCCGCGCGGCGCGAATGGCTTGTTCGAGCACCGCGCGGGCCTCCCCCATAGTCGATGGCAGATCGGCGGTCGCAATGTTGAGCGGCTCGGTATCAACCGACACTCCGATGGTGACAGTCATACCGATTTCGGCGTCGGCCGCGGCGGCAGACGATGGATCGACGCCGTCGAGGCCGCGGGTTCCGGTCGGGACAGGACGGTTGCTTGACGCCATCTGCGTCAATTGGATCATCTGAGACCCGTCATTCACAACCGCCGGCGCGTAGTTCGTCGCCGTGGTTACCATGGAGAGGTTTCGATAGGTTTCGGTCCGCAACACGACTTCACGGCCGTCGATCAAGGATATTTCCGAAACTGCAAGATTGAATTCGGTCGCCGGATCAGACGCGGCATAATCGACGTCAATCCGCAAATTGTCGCCCCAACTGCCCGGATTGTCAGCGGAGGTGTCGCCGACCTGCTGACCGGCCGTGGCGGTGAACACCGATGCCGGTGCATCATCCTGCATGATTACCGAAGCGGCCGCGCCACCTGGCGCGATGCGCACGACAAGGGCGTGGCCACCACCGTTGAGGAAAAACTGACTGACTGCATAAGTCGCCTCGCGGTTCAGATCGAGACCGCCAAAGGCGCGTTCGAAATCACCCGGATTGAACAGGCGAACCGGTACATTTTCAGGGCCGCGCGTAAACGTGCCGACAAAAGCGGTTATGGATGTCGGTACAGCCGCGATGGTGCGTGCTCCGCTGGGAAGTTCCTGGACATACAATCCCGGAAATGTGGGTGTAACTGGCATGTTCAGCCTCTCGATCCGCTGGTGTGATCCTGTTTGTGGCTACCTTGGTGATCGGACATGGTCTGGCTCCCGGGCCGCGCTATCTGGGCGTGTGAAGAACAAACTCGTCGATGGCGTTCGATATGAATTCGAACGCGCTTACGCGCGATGCGAAATGCCGTATCGCGTTGACATTTACATGTTCGACCCGGATGGAAATCTTAGCCGACCCGTGTGCAGCCTCTGCATCTTCGGTGCCTACACGCAGAACGAAAGACTGATAATCCCGGTAGTTGGTAGAACGGCGTGTGTGCCGTTGTTGGTGGGACATGTCGATCATCCTCCGGTTTTTGCATGCCGTTCAGGACATGCAGACCGAAAACCTACCCGCACCACTCCATTGAGTTCTCAAACGGCCATCAACCGGGTTTCACGCATTTGGATTTTTTTTATTGCGCAATCGTCTTCGAAACGTCTTTTCAGGATCCAAAATTCATCTTCGAACAGTCACACCGCTTTGTTTTCAAATGGTTGGAGATGTTGCGCGCTAGCCAACCCGGTGGGGTTGCCTGCCTGGCCAATCGTTCGAAGTCAGAAAGAAGATTTGGTTTTCGATCGGTTAAACGAATCGATCGTGGTCAGACCATGCTGCTGGTGTTCAACAGTGAGAGCACATTCTGCCTGCTCTGCTCGACCTCGTGTATCCGGTCGAACAGGCTGGCAGGTGCCGTGGGCTTAAACGGCGTCTGATTGCAGCTGTCCCCGCCTGTCAGGACGGCCTGCGGATCGAGGATATGCTCCTTCAGCATCACTGTCTCGATCATCGGTGCGATACCCAATTCCTGCTTGAGATTGGCTTCGTACTGGTTGAACTGGCGGATGGCGTTGCCCTGCTGGCCGGCAAGCACGTAAAGCCACATGACCAGACGGTGCACACACTCGCGGAACGGATCGAGATGCAGAATACGCCGACCGATCATCAGCGCTTCCTCGAACAGACCGCGTTCGGACAGGTCGTTCATCAACAGGATCAGGCCTCGCACCTGAAGATTGAAAATCCTTTCGCGTTCCGCCAGAATCCAGTCGGCAGTCATGCCTTCCAGAAACTCCCGGTCATCCGTACCGATAATGCAGGCCAAAGCCTGCCGTTTGCAGTCAGGAAGGCGAAAACTGTTTGCCGACTGGGCAGCGGCATGCGCGGCCATGACTGCGGCTTCCAGTTCAACCGCATCGACATGAGGATGATGGGGCAGGGTGAGGTTGACGCAACCAGCGTCTGTCGTAAGGGCGAGGTAGCGGATCGGCTTGAGGCAACATCTGATGCGCCAAAGCGCAGTGCTCAGCAAACCGCGGCTGCTTTTGTCCGTGCGGTCCGGCCACAACATGGCAGCGATCTTTTCCTTGCGAACCGGCTGGTTTGCATTGAAAGCGAGATAGGCAAGGCCTTCCAGTGTCGGCCCGCCGAGATGGTGCTGGAAATGCCGGTTTTGCCATTCCAGACGGAACGGACCGAGCATTGCGAACTTCAGTTGGACATGATTATCGGAGGCACCAGACATTCGTCGGCTCGTTCAAACGCCCCCAAGGAGCAATGTAACCTCGAAACAGGTGAATTGACTAGTGCAAAAAATGTGGTGTTTGACGTGAACATTCGCTTTAAACCGCATGTAATCGTTGTCACGGCTGTGAAAATCTCATCGATGTTACTTTATAACTTGCGCGACATTTCATAGGTTGAGAGCTTCGTTGTTCGCTTGGAACCTTGGCTGATCATGCTTTATCATTCAAACAGAACCATCCAGGTTCGGTCGATCACGACATCATCACCGGGATAGCCGGCAACGGAGCCGAAATCATGAACGAACTATCCGATATCAGAGTTGCGGGCGACAAGGCGCGGCCGTGGGACTGGCCGGAGGAGAAGTGGCGGGAAATCGTAAACCGGGTGCGTGCCGGCCGATCCATGAAACCAGAAAAGTGGAAGTCGAATGCCAAGGTTGCGGTGGCACTTTCATTTGATTCCGACCATGAATCCCTGACCTTGCGATGGGGCGATGATTCACCCGGCCGGCTGTCACAGGGCGAATACGCGGCGCGCGCCGGGATGCCGCGTATCCTGAAGATGCTGGAAAAACACTCAGTGCCATCGAGCTTCTTCGTTCCGGCCGTTGTTGCGCAACTTTATCCCGATGAACAGCGCCGGGTGGTGGCCGAAGGGCACGAGGTCGGCATTCACGGCTGGATTCATGAGCTGAACAGCCGGTTGGGTTATGATGTCGAGCGTGACCTGCAGATGCGTTCGGCCGATGCGCTGGAAAAAATCACCGGGGTCCGCCCAATCGGAATTCGGACGCCATCCTGGGATTTCAGCCCCTATACGCTTTCGATCAGCCGGGAGATGGGTTTGCTCTACGATTCGTCCATGATGGCCGATGACGACCCCTATGAACTGCTGGAAAACGGAGAGGCGACCGGGATGGTCGAACTGCCGGTTGAATGGATCCGCGATGATGCGGTCTATTTCAACATGGATCGGTTTGCCGGCCTTCGCCCCTATACGCCGCCGTCGGCCGTTCTCGATGTATTCAAGCGCGAATTTGACGGCGCTTACGCAGAAGGTGGATTGTTCCTGTTGACGCTTCACCCGCCGATCATCGGGCATCGCTCGCGAATGCAACTGGTCGACGAGCTGCTGGAATATATCAAATCACACGATGGCGTATGGTTCGGGACACACGGCGAAATCGCACAATATTGCAAGGACAACTGCTAAGGTCAGGGCCAATAAACACACCCCAAGTTCGAGCGGTCGCTTCTACCAAAAACGGACGTTCGTTGACATTGGGGCAACGACCGAGCTGCGGGACACGGCCGGCATTCCACTCGGTTGTTTCATAGTCTGCATTCGCCGTGGCGGCTGCTCTTGTTTGGTTCTGACAAAAAATGAAACAGGTCACGCGTGTCGTTTCGGGCTGCTCCATCCGGCCGGCTTACCAAAAAATATCCTTTGCCCGTCTTGAGGCGAGCGTCGTCAAGAACCGCCAACGCCCCAGAGGCCAGCTCGTCCTGCAGCAGCTTGCAGCTGGCCAAAGCGATACCTTCGCCGGACAAGGCACGGCCGATGGATTGTCCATAGGTCCGGCACACGGTCCTGCGCAATCGCAACAAGGCAGAGGATGGGTTTCGTTTCGCCCACATGTCCCAGTTTATCCAATCCGGCGCATGCCTGTCATAGTCCAACAGCACAAGGCTGCTTGGGTCGCTGCGATATTGCGCAATACCCGCGGGGGACGATACTGGTGCTAATTCCTCGTCCATCAGCTTGTGCCCGTTCCATCCGGAGGGCGGCGTGTCGGCATAAATAATCGCAAGATCACTTTGGTCAGACAAAAGCGCCGCCGGATCGTCGCTGATCACGGTTTCAACCGAACAGGATACATCGCTCATGGCGAACTGCTTTAGGCGTGGAAATAGCCAAAACAGCGATACAGCGCTGTTAGCAGCTATTCGCACCGAGCCATATTTGGGGGCTTTGATCCCGTCTAGAGACGTCTGCAGGTAGTCCAATGCCATTGCGACAGGCTCTGCCAGTTTTTCACCGGAGGGCGTTGCGTTTAGGCTTCGGGTGCCCCGCTCGAACAGCTCTGTACCAAGCCAGTCTTCCAATTGCCGCACCCGTTTGCTGACGGCAGCCTGCGACACGTATAGCTCCGCTGATGCGGCGGTGAAGCCGCCGGTGCGCGTAACGGCCTCGAAAAAGACGAGGGTATCCAGCGGAGGAAGTGACTTTCTACGATTAGTCATTCCGAATGGTTATGCTTATGCGGGATAATTTCAAGTGTTTACTGAAGTAGATAAATACCAAATGTTATGCGTGAATCGAAGGGGTAAACACTTGGCAAACTTTGACTGGCACGCAGAACGTAGCGATTTGGCAGGGATAGCCGTTCTGGACCGCGCCCCTGAAAGCGAAGGAATCGACCTGAAGGCCGTGCGCCTTTACCGGCTTGGCCGTGTTCGCCAAGAAATGCGGCGCTACAACGTGGATGCGGTCATTCTGTCTGACCCCATCAACATCCGGTACGCCACGGGCACTCGCAATATGCAGGTGTTTTGCCAGCGCAACGCGCCGTCGCGCTACCTGCTTCTGACCGCCAATAAATGCATCTTGTTCGAATTCACCGGCTGCACGCATTTGGGTAAAGGCTACGAGACGATTGACGAAGTCCGGGCCTCGAAAACCGCCAGTTTCGTCGCCGCTGGCCCAGACATCGCAGCCCGCGAAAAGGCGTGGGCCGTCGAAATGGCCGACCTGATAGCAGAACTTGTTGGTGAGGGCGCAACCGTCGGCCTGGAACGTTTGAACGCAGGTACGGCCATTGCGCTCAAGGACCGCGGTTTGACCATCGTAGACGCGCAGCAACCGGTCGAAATGGCCCGCGCAGTCAAATCGCCTGACGAAATGAAGTGCATCAATGCCTCGCTGCGGGCGGCTGAAAACGGTGTTGCAAAACTGCGGACCGCAATCCGTCCCGGTATGACGGAAAATGAACTTTGGTCGGTCCTTCACCAATCCGTCATCGCCGAAAACGCCGATTATTGCGAAACACGGTTATTGAACGCAGGCCAACGTTCGAACCCATGGTTTCAGGAGTCCTCCAGCAAAGTGATTGGCGAAAACGAACTGATCGCGCTGGATACAGATGTTGTCGGCTGTCACGGCTATTATTCCGACTTCTCGCGGACGTTTCATTCCGGCCCCGGTAAAGCCACTGACGCGCAGCGCACGCTCTACAAAGTGGCTCATGAGCAAGTGGCCCATAACATGAGCATCCTTCGCCCCGGCATGAGCTTTCGGGATTACGCCGACCGTGCCTGGGACATTCCGGAGAAATATCATGAGAACAGATACTATCTTTCCGCACACGGTTGCGGCATGACCGGCGAATATCCGTATCTCTACCATCGCGGCGACTTTCCCGACGCAGGGTATGACGGTGAAGTTGTCGCCGGCATGACGCTATGTGTCGAAAGTTACATCGGTGAAGATCGCGGCACCGAGGGCGTGAAACTTGAACAGCAGGTGCTCATAACAGACAGCGGCATCGAATTACTCTCCCGCTTTCCTTTCGAGGATGATCTGCTCAAGTAGACTTGCACAACAACAGCGGACCTTCACCGCACCGTAGAAAAACGGCAAATTGGGCTCAAGGCGGTCATCTGACGATTTTTGCAGGGTGATCGGTTAGCCACGCTGATATGAGTCCACCACACTAGACTTGCGGCGTTTCCAGTTCGCCGATATCCCAGAACACGCCGGCCATCAGGCGAATGGCGTCACGTATCACCGGTTTGAGAATATGTTCGTTTGGCGCATGTTGAGAGCAGCCGCCATAGGAATGCGGCACCCATATGGTCGGTAGTCCGAGGATTTCCGTGAATTTGTCGTTGGGCAAGGACCCGGCCAGATTCGGCAGGATATGGGGATCAAGACCACTGGTTTTGTTGATGGAGGTGGCAACAAAGGTAACCCAGGGGTGGTCGGGATTGAGGCGCGTGGCGCGAAAGAAGCCTTTTTCCGCCGGTTTCAACTCGACATTAGAAAATCCGTTCGCATCCAGGTGGCGGCGAAGCGCCGGGAGAATATCGTCTTCTTCGGTTCCAACGACATAACGCAACTGGCAATGGGCCGATGCATGGCCGGATATGGCGTTAACCGGCGCTTCGGGCACGCCGCTTTTCATCGCCAGAACGGCGAACGAGTTCCATCCAAAGTTTCGTTCGGCCGGATCGAGATCCTCTTCGCCCCAGTTTTTGCTGATGACAGGGCCGCCGCCGCCGACAGGCAGCCCGTGTAGTGCTTCGCGGATATCCGGCGTCAGGCTGTCCGGGCGCCATTCCGGCACCTTGATCTGCCCCCGGGCGTCGGTGATGGAAGCAATCGCATGCGCCAGTATGATAGCCGGGTCGGCCAATAGCCCGCCCCAATTGCCGGAATGATTGGCGCCCTCGCGCAGATTCACTTCCATGTCAAAATTGAACCCGCCGCGCGTGCCCATGAACAGGGTGGGGACATCGGGCTGAAGCCGTGGTCCGTCAGAGCCGATCAGAACATCGGCCTTCAACAGGTCTTTCTTCTCGGTGAAAAACTCAGCCAGCCCGGCCGATCCGGTTTCCTCGGATGTTTCAATAACAATTTTGACATTGAAACCCAGTGATCCGCGTTCTTTGATCACCGCGGACATGGCCATCAGATTGATCAGATGCTGAGATTTGTTGTCCGCCGTTCCGCGCCCGTAGATCTTGTCGCCCTCGACAACTACCCTGAAGGGGTGCAGTCCTTCGCGCCATTGGTCGGTCTGGGCGCGGATCACGTCACCGTGGCCGTAGGTGAGAATGGTCGGAAAATCCGGATTCTCTATCCGGCACCCAACCAGAAAGGGGCCGCCGATCGGATCGGGATTATCAAAGATTTCACAGTCAAATCCGATGTCGGTCAGGAGCGGCTGCATGGCTTCCTGCATATACCGGTACAGTTCTGGCCGCTGGTCCGGGTTCTGGCTTTCGGTTTCTATCGAGACAAGCCGGCTGATGTCTTCAAGAAACGCACCGCTGTCAAAGTAAGTCTCGGCTCGTCCTATCGCGCCACCGCGTGAGGGCATGGATTTGGCCTCCGTCATTTTCAGTTTCGACTGCACAAGCACCTGATTGTTGAAGCCATGTCAATTTGAACGATCCGAGCCTCGGGTAACTTATTCCGTGGCATTGGTGTTAGTTGATCATGATCAAACGATCCAAGTGATTTTCCCGTAGGCTGTGTGAAAAAGGAGGTATTTCCCATGGCGCTACTGCACGTTGATCCTGACTACATCGAGCGTTTGATCGTCAAAGTCCGCGCCATAATGGCTCGCGAGGCTACGGATATTTCTGATCCTGGCGGCAATGACAGCGATGATGCCGTTCCGGCCGCCCTGCAGGAACTGCGGGGTGATCTGAGCCGAGAAGAGCTGATCGAAGAAATCCAGGGCCTCAACGACCGGCAGCAAGCCGAACTCGTTGCCTTGATGTGGATCGGCCGCGAAGACGCTGCGCCGGCAGAATGGCAGGACTATATCGACAGGGCGATTGAGGGCAAAACCACGCCTACCGAGCACTATCTGCTGGATCAGCCGCTGCTGGCCGAATACTGGTCGGACGGATTGGAGCGTCTAATGCCCGCCCTGGAAGACGAGTGAGGCCTGATCTCATTTGCGGTCCTCGTATTCTCGCGAATATCAAGGGTCTGATGTGCGTGCCGGCAACCTCATATCCAGATTTGTGAGAGACTTCGGACGTCATCCGGTGTTGCGCCGATTGTCAGAAGGTCGTGAAATACTCTGCATGTTCCCATTCGGAAACGGTCATCAGATAGCGCTGCCATTCTGCCCGTTTGAGGCGTGAAAAATAGTTGGTGAACTCCTCGCCAAACTGGTTCCTGAACAATTCCGAGTTTTCAAAGTGCTCTATTGCCGAATGCAGGTTGGTGGGCAGTTTTTTTGCATCGCTTTCATACGGGCTTGATAGCGGTGGCGGCGCCAGCAGCTTACGGTCCAGCCCGTCAAGTCCCGAATAGATCTGAGATGCCAGGGCGAAGTAGGGATTGGCCGTGCTGTCGGCGACCCGGTTTTCGATACGGCTTGCCGACCAATCCGGGTCGGTCAATACACGAATCATTGCGCCGCGATTGTCGGTTC
>JAJFHT010000077.1 GCA_021775495.1 Hyphomicrobiales bacterium
TTGAAGAAACGCAGGGTCGCTTCATAGGCAAGATAAAGACCGATGACGATCAGGGTTGTGTAGTTTACCAGTGCCGCGACGATTTCAGCCCTGCCATAGCCGAATGTCATGTCTGCATTTGCAGGCCGCCTTGCAATCTTGCGGGCGAAAAAGGCGATCACAAGCGAAAGCGCGTCGGACAGGTTGTGGATCGCGTCGGCAATCAGTGCCAGGCTGCCGGACAGGATACCGCCGACGATCTGAGCAACTGTCAGGCCAAGATTGACGACAATCGCCATGAAGACCTTCGCGTCGCCGGCGTCCGGATCGACATGGTGATGATGATGTCCGCTGCCCACGGCAAACCTCCTTATGAGATGGTAAATCGGATATAATCCCTCTAGCTACTAGAGCTTCAAGAGATTTTTTCTTGCATCGCAATTCTGACCTGTCCTGGTCGATTGATGCCGGTCAATGCGGTTGACCGCACAAAAATCCATTCTCTTGGCATGCGCGGCACCAGCACCAGCATCAGGAGAATATGTCAATGTACAACACCATCATGATACCGGTTGACCTTGAGCATGCGGATCGGCTGGAAAAGGCCATCACCACGGCAGCGGATCTTGCAAAACACTACAAGGCCAGCCTCTATGCAGTCGGGGTAACCGGTTCAGCTCCCGGCGCGATTGCGCATAACCCTCAGGAATATGCGGAAAAGCTGGGACAATTCGCGGCGGATCAGACATCGGCGCATGGCGTCGAATTCGTTGCCAAAGCGATGACCTCACCGGATCCTGCTGTTGATCTGGATGATACCCTCAAACGGGCCGCTTCCGAGCTCTCGGCAGATCTCGTCGTCATGGCTTCGCATGTGCCCGGATTCGTCGATTACATTTTTGCCTCGCGTGCCGGATATCTGGCATCGCACAGCGACCTGTCGGTCTTCGTCGTCAGATAGTTCTTGCGGCGTGCCGAAAAAAAGCCCCGCGCTGGAATGTCCGGCGCGGGGCTTGTTTGCCTGCGATGATGTCAGGCCTTTTGCGCTTGCCGCAATCCGATATAGAGGCTGACGCACATTACCAGCAAAACGATGGTGAACGGGAATCCGGTTGATACCGCCATCGCCTGAAGTGCGGTCAGTGCGCCTGCACCGCCGACCAGCAGTAGCGTCGCGGCCACCACGCCCTCGAACGTGCACCAGAACACCCGTTGTGACACCGGTGCGTCGGTCTTGCCGCCGGCAGTGATGGTGTCGATTACCAGAGAACCGGAATCCGATGAGGTAACAAAGAACACCAGCACCAGAATGATCCCGATAAAGGATGTGATGCCAGCCAGCGGCAGCGGTTTCAGCATTTCGAACAGTTTCAGTTCGAGTGCCGCATCCTTGACCGGTGCGGCCGCGTCGGTGACGACCTGCGAAATGGCCGTGCCGCCAAACGCGCCCATCCAGACAATACAGACCAGGGTCGGGATAACGATCACACAGAAGATGAACTCGCGCACCGTACGGCCACGCGAAACCCGGGCGATGAACATGCCGACAAATGGCGACCAGGAAATCCACCAGGCCCAGTAGAAGGCGGTCCAGCCCTGCGAGAAATTTGTATCCTCGCGACCGAATGGCATCGACAGGGGAATGATCTCTTTCACGTAGGCAACGCCGCCCGAAAAGATCGTATCCAGAATCGTTGCCGTTGGCCCGACGATGATCACGAACAGCAGCAGCACGGCCGCCATTGCGATGTTGATTTCGGACAGAATCTTGACGCCGCCGTCCAGTCCGCGCACCACAGACAACAGCGCAACCGCGGTGATGACCGCAATCAGGATCACCTTGGCGCCATTTCCGGTGCTGATCCCGAACAGATAATTCAGACCTGCCAGCGCCTGTTCGGTACCGAATCCAAGTGATGTTGCGAGGCCGAACAGCGTGGCAAATACCGCCAATGTATCAATCATATGACCCCACCAGCCCCAAACCCGTTCGCCAAGGATCGGATAAAAGGCTGAACGCAGCGTCAGCGGCAGACCACGATTATAGGTGAAAAACGCCAGTGAAAGGGCAACCACCGCATAGATGGCCCAGGGATGCAGGGCCCAATGGAAGATTGTCGCGGCCATGCCGAGATTGCGCGCCGCAGTGATATCCCCTGCCGCTGCACCCAGAGGCGCCCAGTCGGTGCGCGCGCCTGCTTCGGCCGCCGTTCCGCCCATCGACGATGCGAAATGCGACATCGGTTCGGAGACGCCGAAGAACATCAGGCCGATGCCCATGCCGGCTGCAAACAGCATCGCGAACCAACCCATGTAACCGTAGTCGGGCGTCGCCTCATCGCCGCCGAGGCGAATCTTTCCGAGCGGTGACACCATCAGGAAAATGCTGAACAGCACAAAAATATTCGCCGCGCTCAAAAAGAACCAGTCGAATGTCGAGGTCAGAAATGGTCGCAGCCAGCCGAAGAATTCCGTCGCACCTTCCTGGAACATCAGCGTGATGATCACGAAAGCAACGATCGACAGGCCGGAAATCATGAATACCGGATTGTGGATGTCGAGGCCGAACGGCGTGATATTGTGCTGGCCGATTTCAAAATCGGTTTCCACCGGATGGGGTACATCCGCAGCTTGAGGATCGGTCGTGTCAGTCATTCCAGGCTACTCCCATTGTCAATGATGGTGTCGGCATGTTCCGACATCGTATTGGTTTTGGGCCGCATCAGCAGCTGCCAGGCATGTAGTCACTCCCCTCCTTACTACGTTAGTCGAATGGTGTCAGGCCACCGGCCTGCGCCGGTGAGTTGGTTTTTTGCGACAGGCGGGTCGGATCAGCTATCATCCCGGACATGAAAATTCTGCGCCACCGATTGACGGTTACGGACAGATCACGGCTCCTCGACTTCTACAGCCGGGTTCTCGGCATGCGGTCCTTTGCCTCGGACGGTCCGGTCCTGCTTGGTTACGATCCGGCGCAATGTCTGCTCGAACTCGCCAGCGGGGCCGCTACGGCCTGCCGGTCGGAGCAACAGGACTTCTACTGGAAAATCGGCATCACCGTGCGAAATCTCGATGTCGCTGTGGCGCATGTGCGACAGCAGGGTTGGTCCGTTTCGGATCCGGTCCAATTCAGGGATATCGGGTATCTGTGCCACTTGCGTGATCCGGATGGTTTCGCGGTGGAGCTTTTGCAACAAGGATTTGAAGGTCGTGCGAAGCCGGTGGCCATGGGACATCCGATCGGTGTTCAGGCCACCCTGGCGCATCTGACGTTGCGGATCACTGACCTGGACGCGGCGCGCAGGGTGTTTGAAGACCGGCTCGGCATGCGGCTGATGTCCGTTCAGCTGGTTCAAGATCTCGGCTTCAGTCTCTATTTCTACGGCTGGAGCGATGAGGACCTGCCGCACACAAATCTGCAGGCCGTGGAAAACCGGGAATGGCTGTGGACAAGGCCCTATGCGCTTGTCGAACTGCAGCATCTGGAACAGTCCGGAATCAGTTTGCGAATGGCGGAACAGGATGAGGCACGGTTTTCCGGAATCGGTTATGAGGAAAACCCGGACGATGTGATCCGTTATGTTTCGGAACAAAGTCTTGCCGCCTGGTGAATCCGCGTCGGTGAAATGAATCAGGCTTTGAGCATTATGTTATATGGAAAGACGCCCCACCGGTTCTGAAAAAGACGTGGCGCCAACGCATTTTGATTGTGTCAATGTGTGAAAACCGACAGACTTGCCACAATTATTGTTATGGCTTTGTTTGCGGTGCGATTTTGACAGGATTGGAATACCAATGACCCAGCGATCCGAGGGAAGTCTCCGTTCACGATTTTCGTTTCTACAGACGCTGGCGTTGCAAGGAGTCCTGACGCTCTTCACCATCATGGTGTTTTCCCTTGTCACCGGACTGCTTCCCGCCTCCGCCGGCGAAGCCGGAAGCGGAAAGTCCTGCGATCCTTTTATCAAATCCTTTGCCAAGGATACGACATTCACCATCAAGGATTGGCCGGGAAGATCAAATGGCGAAATGCTGCTGTCGCCGAGATTGAAGCACAATGTATCCGTCACGCTGGTCGATCAGAGCATCACCATCCCTGATCCGGACGAAGATCCGGTGAAAGCGATTCATCTGTCTGCGGCAAAAGGGAATATCAAACTGGACGGCAAGACGGCACTAGAACAGCCGCTTTCGTACAAAAGAAGCGAACTCACCTCTGCGCAATTGCAGAGGCTGTTTGCCGGTATCGACCAGGAGGCAGGTTTTCCAATTTGGGTGATTGTCGAGGATGAAGGGGAAAATCTGTTCCGTCTTCATTTGAAGGGTCAAAAACAGATAAGGAAAATGCTTTTTGAACAGGGCCTTGAAAAACTCGAGTTTGCCGAGGGTGCCGTTCTGAAATTTTCCAAGCTCGACAAAGACAAGATGCAGGCGGAGATTTTCCAGGATAAACCGGCAGAAAGTGCGCCGCTCACCTTCAAGGATTTTTTCAACACGGAACTCAAGCTGCCGTTCAGCATGGCGCTGGCAATGGTGCCGCCGCAATTGGCCGAGAGCCGCAGCCTGAGCGTCATCAGATCACTGCGCGCGGTCGAGCGTTCGACCCTCAACCTGACAATGGAGCAGGGCAAAACGCCGTTTGGCGATCTGGTCTTCCGTGGCTGTATGGCGAAGATAGTCTTGAACAGTGCCGGCAAAGCCGAACCGGACGATGTGCTCGACTGGGTTCCGATCGACAGCATCACGGTGACGTCCGCGAAAACCGGTTCCGCGGAAATTGCCGCCGTCATCCCGTCCTTGCCGGATCAGCAGGACGATACCTGGTTCAACAGCACGTTCGGTCATCCGCTGGCAACGCTCGGACATATATTTTCCGACAATCAGGACAATACCAGAATTCGTATCATGGCGGCCGATGCCAATGGCCTCAGATATTCGGGTGTGACGGAACATTTTGTCGACAGCAGAAGCCTGGCCGTTGTCATCGGCATCCTGGCGTTTGCCATTGCCTATTGCCTGCCGATCTGGCTCTGGCGGCCCGGTGGAAATGTCAAAGACAGCGCAATCGCGTTTCCCAACATGCGCTATTCGCTGCTCAGCCTGGTGCGCGGCCGTGATGGCACGGCGAGCCTCTCTAATCTGCAGATCTGGTGGTGGACCCTGGCCGTGTTCGCGCTGGTGGTATTTGTCTGGGTGGCAACCGGTGGCCTGGCCTCCTTCAACCAGTCCGTGGTCATCTTGCTGGGTGTCACCACCGGCGGTTCGCTGGCGGCGAAGGCCGTGGCGATAAACATGAAAGGCGCCACTCAGAACATCGTTGCCATTCAGGGACAGACCGAGCAGGTGGAAGCAAACTGGTGGGACCTGATCGCAGCTGGCGAGCAGGTCAGTCTGACCAAGCTGCAAATGCTGGTGTTTACGATTTTCACCGGCCTCTACGTGGTTTCGACAGTCATCGGACAGCTCAAATTTCCTGAAATTCCGACGGAATTGCTGACCCTGATGGGTGTCAGCAACGGCATCTACGTGCTTGGCAAGGCCACCAGTTCAAATCTCTATGTTCAGCTGGCCGGGCTGCAGGTCCGGTTGCAGGGCATCGACGAGCAGATCGCATCGAATGCCGGCAAGAAGGATGAGCTTGAAAAGCAGATGGTGGAACTGAAGGGGAAGCTGGCCGATGATTGCTTCGATGAGGAGACGCAGAAGAAACTCAAGCCACTGAACACCAAACTGAAAAAGGCTGAGGCGGATATTGTAAAACTCCTGGACGGTAAATCCGAAACCGAGCTCAATGAGGCCGGTAAGAAAAAACTTCAGGAACTGAAGAACGGCAAACTGGAGATCGAAAAATCCATACGGGAGGAAAAGGGCAAAGCGACCACGTCCGGTATCGATGCAGAACACAGCAAGGCGTATGAGGCGCTCGAAGCGCAATTGAAGCCGCTGCGGGCGATGTTGGAAACCAAAAAAGAACTCGAAAAGAAAATAGAAGAGCTCAAGGCCAGCATAAAGAAGCAGGAAGCGGCTGCGAGCGGCGTTGCGTGATCTGAACCAATGCCGATTCCGGAGGATGAACGTGAGCAAGACCGCACAGACCCGAGAAATTGTCGACGCCTATAGTAGCGCCTGGATGGGCGGTGATATCGAAACGGCGCGGGTTTTCCTTGCCGATGATCTGCGGTTTCGCGGCAGCATCGATCAATTCGATCGCGCCGACGATCTGATGGCGCCGCTCGGCCAATTGGCCGGCATGCTGTCGGATACGAAGATACTGGAGCGGTTCTATCACGAAGACCGGGCGGCTTTGCTCTATGATTGCATCACCGCGACACCGGCAGGGACGATTCGCACCGCGGAATTCTTCAAGCTCACCGACGGCAAGATCAGCGAAATTCGCCTGGTGTTCGACGCGACTGTGCTGCGCCAGATGATGCAGCAATGAAACGATCCACGACCCAGGACATGGACTGATCAAGGCTCAGCCAGATATGATTTGCAAGAAGCTGTATGACACTTGCCGGTCGAGACTACACACGGAACGCCGCGAGGCGCGTCAGGTAGACCGGTTGAATAATTGTCAACTAACTGTCGGTCATTTCATGGCGCGTGATTCGAAGCTTCTTCGTGCTTGAAACACCATCGCTCCGCGACAAGCAATGCCCCATGTTGGAGGCGTATCGGAAGCGCCGTTAAAAGGCCTAATCAGGTAAAAATTGTCCCGATGCTGCCATTCACCGCGCTGCAACAAAAGACAAAAAGGGGCGGGAAGTGAGCTTTCGCTGCGAAGAGCACCAAGGTCTGCTGTGCGGACTTTTCGGACTTTGGCTGCGGTGACGCCAATGGCCGCTTAAACAGCTTCTCAAGTACTTTTCGTGGACAGCGCTTGAGAACACTGCCGCTATAACGCCAATCCGATTTATTTTCCAAAAACCTTGTTTCCATCAACGCGAAGCTCAAAGACATCTGGTCGCGAATAGTGGCCAGCGTTGTCCACAACCGCCTTTGCGGCACGAATGTGTGACGGGTTCACGTCAGCCACGAGGATACCTTCCTCGTTGTGCAATGGACCTTCGATAATCTCACCGCGGGGATCTATAATCACGCTGTCACCAGTCGTTGGGTTTAGCCATTTAGCACCTTCTTCCGGGATGTCATCCTTTGTCCTGACGCCAGCAACGCACATGACATAGCAAGCGCCCGCAGAGGCAAATGCACGTGACATCAGATGTTGACGCGGCCACATCGCCTCTGGTGCCGCCGGTGGCTGAGCCGGTTCGCGGCCTGGCCAAAGGGCGACATGTATCTGAGTCCCTTGCGCCATCAGCGCAAAAGAGGGCAACAGCATGAAATGTTCCCAGCAGTTCAGGGCACTGATTCTCGCGTAGCCACGATCATAAACCCGAAGGCTATCGCCGGTTTGGTTTTCACCCCATTCAGCCCGCTCGCCACAAGTGGGCTTCAGCTTTCGATGTTTGCCAAGAATTTCGCCTTCTCGCCCGATGATCAACGCCGTGCAATAAAGCGTACCTTTTGTTTGGGCGTCACGTTCGACAATTCCTATGACGACATCAATCTCATTTTCTTTCGCGGCAGAGCAAAGTCGGTCGGTCGTCTCTGATGGGACTTCTACGGCTTCCTGGTTGAACTTCGCGGCAAAATCCCACCATTCCGGCCCGTCAATGGGACGCCAACCGTACCCGCCATACCCATGCAACCAGTTTTCCGAGAATGCAGCCAGTACAGCGCCCTTTGAAGAAGCTTCGGCAATAAGTTGGCAAGCCTTCTGGGTTGACGCTTCACGGTCACACAAGACAGATGTAGCCTGTATTGCAGCGATTTTGAATGTAGGGTTGATCGTTGTCATTGGACATCCTCCGAAGTCACTTCATGGGCCGAGCTTATTTACGGTGTCAGAGGAATGCTTGGAGGCTACCTTCAGAAGTTCTGGAGAAATGCTTGATTTACATATAAATCTAAGCGGTGGTTTGACAAAAATGATGTAGCGAGGGGGTGTCTTGATCTACAGTTTCGCTAATTGCGTTCTCGACACTGA
>JAJFHT010000078.1 GCA_021775495.1 Hyphomicrobiales bacterium
TACAGGCCAAAAGGTACAGATCGCGGTGTCGGCGGATCAGGAACGGAAATTTCCCTCGACGGCGAGGGTTGTCATTATCGGTGGCGGCATCATGGGATGCGGCCTGGCCTACCACCTGGCGCATGAGGGCTGGCGCGATGTCGTGCTGCTGGAAAAAGCGGAACTGACATCCGGCTCGACCTGGCACGCTGCCGGGCAGATCACCCATTCGACATCGAGTTTCGGTCTCGGAAAATGTGTTGACTACAATATCGGCCTTTATTCGGGAAAGCTCGAACAGGAGACCGGCCAGTCGGTCAGCTGGCACGGATGCGGCTCGTTCCGGCTGGCATATACCGAAGACGAAATGGACTGGCTGCGGCATACGATCAGTGTCGGCCGGGCGCTTGGGTTTCCGATCGAAATGGTTGGGCCGGACCGGGTCCGGGAACTGCATCCGTTTTACAATCTCAATGGTGTCCAGGGCGCGCTTCACACGCCGGAAGATGGCCATGTCGATCCATCCGGAGTCACCCAGGGGCTGGCGACCGGCGCGCGGCAGCTCGGCGTTAGGATCATCCGGAGATGCCGGACGACCGATATCAAACGGCAGCCGAACGGCGAATGGAAAGTGTTCACAGAACAGGGTGATATTGTCTGCGATCACGTGGTCAATGCCGGCGGGACCTATGCCCGGCAGATGGGGGAATGGAGCGGGCTGCAATTGCCGATGACATCCTTGACTCATCATTATTTCGTTACCGATACGGTCCCTGAATTCCAGGAGCTTGAGTGCGAACTGCCGGTCATTCGAGATGACCGCTTGGTGTCCGGCTACATTCGCATGGAACAGAAGTCCGGATTGATCGGAATCTATGAAAAGGAAAATCCGAATGCGGTCTGGCTCGATCATTGCCCATGGGACGCCGAGAACGAGCTGTTCGCCGCAGATTATGATCGGGTGATGCCATGGCTGGAAAATGCCATGGACCGCATGCCGATCTTTGCTGATCTCGGCATCAAGCGTGAAGTGCATGGCGCAATCTCGCATCCGCCGGACGGCAATCCGCTGATCGGTCCAGCGCCCGGCGCGCAAAATTACTGGTGTTGCTGCGGTACCCAGATCGGTATCGGCTGGGGCCCGGGGCTGACCCGTGAACTGGCGTGCTGGATGGTGCACGGCGCCGCCGATATCTCGATGCGCGAGTTTGATCCGCGCCGGTTTGGCCCCTATGCCGGCAAGGACTGGCAGGCCATCAAAGCAAAAGAAGATTATTGCCTGCGGCACGAAATTCCGTTTCCACATTTCAATCGTCAGGCCGGCCGGCCGGTCAAACCGAGCCCGCTATACGACCGGCTGAAACAGAAGGGCGCGGTGTTCGAGGAAGTCTATGGTCATGAGCGCCCGCGCTGGTTTGCCCGTGAAGGCGTCCCGCAGGAAGACCATTATTCATTTGGGCGAACAGTCGTGCATGACATGGTGGCCCATGAAGTCAGGGCGGTCCGCGAAGCTGTCGGCATCATGGATATTTCCGCATTTGCCAAAGTCGAGGTTTCCGGCACCGACGCGGAATCGCTGCTGGACCGGTTGGTGGCCAACCGTCTGCCGAAAAAAGACGGCGGGATCGTCCTGACGCATTTGCTCAATCGGCGAGGGCGCATCGAAATCGAGCTTACAATTGTCCGCTTCGCCGAAAACCGTTTTTATCTGGTCTGCGCAGCGTTTTTCGAGCAACGGCTGCTCGATCACCTCGAGAGTTACCGCCGCAGTGAAAAGGTCAACATAACCAACCGTTCAGAGGAATGGGCGGCGATTGCCTTGCAAGGGCCAAAATCAAGAGATGTCTTGGCAATCTGTTCGCCGGCGAAGTTGGACAACAGCAATTTCCGCTGGCTGACGGCGCAGGAGATGACAATTGCCGGCCATCCGGTCTGGGCCATGCGGATGTCCTATGCCGGAGAACTGGGTTGGGAAATTCATGCATCCCGTGAGACCATGCTGACAGTGTATGACACGCTTTGGGCAGCAGGAGAACAATATGGCATCGTCGATTACGGTTCGTTCGCGATGAACGCGATGCGGATGGAAAAGGCTTTCAAGGGAGCCGGCGAATTGACCAATGAGGTCACGCTGGCCGAGGCCGACGTGATGCGCTTCGTCAAACTGGACAAGGGCGGTTTCATCGGACGGGAGGAAACCCGGATAAGTCTCCAGGGCACGCCTCCCTGGCTGTGCGCCTATCTTGAAATCGATCCAGACGGCGTTTCGGATGGCCATGGTGGTGAGGCAGTTCTGATGGATGGCATAGTGGTCGGTTCGACCAGTTCGATGGCCTTTGGCCACAGTGTCGGGAAAGTGCTGGCATTTGCCTATGTGAAACCGGCAGCGGCCGTTCCTGGAACCCAATTGGAGGTGATCATCATGGGAGAACGGCGCAAGGCGCGTGTTCTTGCCGAACCCGCCTACGATCCTCAGAGTCTGTTGCCCCGCGCTGACGCCGGGCTCGAAAGTTCGGCAGCATGACCGCCGGCGCGCCTGAGACCATGCGGGCTGTCGTGCTGAAAGGTCACGGTGGTCTCGAACAGCTCCAGTTTCATGAAGACTGGCCGACCCCGGTCCCGACCGGAGGTGATGTGCTGATCCGCGTTCATGCCTGCGGGCTGAACAATACCGACGTCAATACGCGAACGGCCTGGTACTCAAAAGGCGTTTCGGGAGGGACAACCGGCGGCGCACTGGATTCGGCTGGCGATGATGATGCGACCTGGGGCGGTGCCCCGATCACCTTCCCGCGAATTCAAGGTGCAGACGTTTGCGGAACCGTGGTTTCGGTCGGAGAGAAAGCGGATCGAAAACTGATCGGCAGACGTGTGTTGATCGAAACCTGGTTGCGTGACTGGAACGATCCGCTCAACCTGGAAAAATGCGGCTATTTCGGATCGGAATGCGATGGTGGTTTCGCCGAATATACCAAGATCGATCAACGCCATGTTCATCCGGTCGACAGCGGGTTGAGTGATGCCGAGCTTGCGACATTCGCAACATCGTACGTTACCGCGGAGAACATGCTGAATCGGGCAAATGTCAGCGCAGGCGATACGGTTCTCATACCCGGAGCCTCCGGCGGTGTCGGATCGGCTTTGATCCAACTGGCCAGACGGCGCAATGCAACGGCAATCGCCATGGCCAGCGAATCCAAATGGGAGCAGGTGCGTTCAGCCGGCGCGGATGTGATCCTGCCACGGGCGCCAGCTGATCTCAAAACAGCGCTGAAAAACCATATCGGAAGCGAAACGGTATCTGTGATTGCTGATGTCGTGGGCGGTTCGAACTGGCCGGACCTGATCGATGTCCTGGCCCGCGGTGGGCGATACACCTGTGCGGGAGCAATTGCCGGGCCGATGGTGAAAATGGATTTGCGCACGTTCTACCTGCGCGATCTGACATTTACCGGAGCGACGATCGTGCCTCCGGGCGTTTTTGCTGATCTGGTCGGGTATATCGAGCGTGGCGAGATCAAGCCGCTGCTGGCCGCAACCTGGCCGCTGCAGGAGTTGCGTGCGGCACAACAGGCATTCATCGACAAAAAACACACCGGAAACATCGTGGTGACGATGGATCCTTCGGGATGAGAATATCCCGAATTACCGTCTGGCAGCTCGATCTGCCGTTGTCGAAACCCTATTGGCTGTCAGGAGGCCGGCTGAAATTCGAGGGGCTCGATTCGACCTTTGTCCGCATCGATACCGATGAGGATATCTCCGGCTGGGGAGAGGGCTGTCCATGGGGGCACACCTATCTCCCGGCACACGGGCCAGGCATTCGAGCCGGTTTTGAGATACTGGCACCGGTGTTGATCGGCCATGATCCACGCGCGCTCGACGCGATCAATCAGCTTATGGACGTGACCCTGCCGGGCCATGCTTATGTCAAATCGGCGCTGGACGTAGCTTGCTGGGACGTTCTCGGCAAGGCTTCGGATATGCCTTTGTGGCGGTTGTTTGGCGCAGAAACCGCCGCGCCAGTTGCCGTGAATTCGTCGATTTCCACCGGTACTCCTGACGAAATGATCTCTCTGATCAAAGCTGCGCGCGGCAAGGGCTATCGCACCCATTCCGTCAAGATCGGCGGAACCAACATGGCGGCCGATATCGCCCGGATCGAGGCGATCGAAGCCGCTCTGGTGCCGGATGAAAATGTCACCTTCGACATCAATCGCGCCTGGACGCCCGGCATGGCGCTGCAGGTGCTGAACGCGGTTGCCTCGACCAGTTGGGTCGAACAACCGTGCGAGACGCTCGACCAGTGCGCCCAGGTTGCCGGGCGCGTGCGCCAACCGATCATGCTGGACGAATGCCTGCATGGATTTCCCGATCATCTGGAGGCCTGGCGCCGACAGGTCTGCGCGGGGGTAAAAGTCAAACCCAACCGCGTCGGCGGCTTGACAAGAGCCCGGCAGATCAGAGATTTCGGCATTTCGGTCGGTTGGTCAATGCATATCGAGGACGTTGGTGGATCGGCAATGGCGGACACTGCGGCATTGCATCTCGCCGCTTCGACGCCGGAACAGAACCGACTGGCCAGCTGGCTGTGCCATGAGCATCTGACGGTCGACCCTGTACCTGGGCAGGGTGGCAGAAATGATGGTGGGTTTGTCCGGCTGGCCGATGATCCGGGTCATGGGGTTGTGCCTACCGAAGAAACGCTTGGAAATCCAATTGCGGTCTTCGAATAGAAAGGAACGCAGAAGATGAAAGCCGATCTGTCGCAAAGTGACTGGATCAACCGTGCGGCAAAGGTTCTTCCGGCCGCCGGAATTGGCAATTTCGATCCAGGCATTGTCATTCGCGAAGGCAGGGGATCGCGCGTTTGGGATGAGGATGGCAGGGAATACATCGACTATCTGATCGGGTCGGGACCGATGATCCTTGGTCATGGCCATCCGGAAGTTCTGGAGGCCGTGCGGGAGCAGATCGGCAGGGGCATGACGTTTTTTACAGGAAACGCACGCGGCATCGAACTGGCTGAGGAAATCTGCAATTCAGTTGCCTGCGCCGATCGATTGCGTTTTGTCAGCACCGGCGGCGAAGCGGACATGTACGCGATGCGACTGGCTCGTGCAGCCACCGGGCGCGACAGGATCCTGAAATTCGAGGGCGGTTATCACGGCATGTCGGCGGAAGCACTGATGAGCCTGGCGCCGACGACACTGGTCAACTACCCAACGGCTGTCCCGGATTCAGCCGGCATCCCGCAAAGCGTGCGCGACAACATGGTAATTGCGCCATTCAACGACGCCGATGCCTTCCGGCAGTTGATCGCGGAGTTTGGCGACGAGATTGCCGGAGTGATCGTCGAACCGTTGCAGCGGCTGATCCCACCGGCGCCGGGATTCCTCGAATGCCTGCGGCAGGAATGCACCAGACATGGCATCGTGTTGATTTTCGACGAAGTGGTGACCGGGTTCCGCCTCGCATATGGCGGCGCGCAGGAGCACTACGGCGTGGTGCCGGATCTTTGCACTCTGGGCAAGATCATAGGCGGCGGTTTTCCGCTCGCTGTGGTCGTCGGCAAGGCCGAAATCATGGATCATTTCGACAAGGCCAAGGTCGGTGCCGACGGTTTCTGTTTCCAGATCGGCACGCTCAGCGGCAATCCTATTGCATCGGTTGCCGGACTGAAGACGCTGGAGGTTCTACGGCGGCCCGGAGCTTTTGAGAAATTGCGGCAGAACGGGCATGTGCTGATGGCCGGTTTGAAAAGCGTGCTGGAAGATTCCGGCGTCGCGCACCAGATCGTCGGCGATCCGGTGCTTTTCGATGTCGTGTTCACGCCGGATGTCGTCGCCAATTATCGCGATGTGCAAAAGGGAGATGCGGCTCTTTTGAAACGGTTTAACACCGTGCTCAGGCAGCAGGGTATATTGAAATCCGACAGCAAACTCTATTCCTCACTTGCTCTGACCGAGGCTGATCTGGATCAGACACTGGAGGCGATCACGCTGGCGGCAAGTGACATAACCCAGGTTTGAAGACAAGACGTAGCTCAATTGGATGTCTCTGCACCGGTTTGCCATGATCCACGATCCGCCGATTTAATTTGCCGGCGAATTTGTTTCTTCAGGGCTCCCTAACTGACAGTTGAACACGCATCAATAGGCTCCCAGACATCTGACTGACGGGTGACGCCATCTATGCGTTTACGTCAACGACAACCCGCCCCTTGACTTGACCCTTCAACACCGCCTTGCCCAGTTCCGGCAGGTCGGAGAGTGTCGCCGGTTCGATCATTGATTCCAGCTTGTCCATTGGCAGATCGGCGGCAATGCGCTGCCAGGCGCGCACCCGGTCCTCATAGGGCCGCATGACCGAATCGATGCCGAGCAGGTTGACGCCGCGTAGCAGGAACGGGATTACCGTGGTTGACAGCGCCGCACCGCCAGCGAGCCCGACGGCGGCAACCGATCCGCCGTAGACCATCTGGCCGAGAACGCGGGCCAGCATGGTGCCGCCTACTGCATCGATGCAACCGGCCCAGGTCTCGCCTTCCATCGGGCGCTTGACCGGTTCGTTGATGTCCTCGCGCGCCACAATGCGAGTGGCACCAAGCGATTTCAGATAATCCGTAGCTTCCGGACGACCGGTCACCGCGGCAACTTCGTGGCCGAGATTGGACAGGATCGCCGTCGCGATCGATCCGACGCCGCCGGCTGCTCCGGTGACCAGTATCGTTCCGTCGCCGGGCTTCAGGCCATGATCTTCAAGCGCCATCACCGCCAGCATGGCCGCCATGCCGGCGGTGCCGACGGCCATGGCGTTGCGGCAGGTCAACCCGTCCGGCAGCGGAACCAACCAGTCGGCGTTTACCCTGGCCTTTTGGGCATAGCCGCCCCAATGCGCCTCGCCGACGCGCCAGCCGGTCAGGACCACCTTGTCGCCGGATTTGTAGCGGGAATCGGAAGACGTCTCGACGGTTCCTGCGAAATCGATACCGGGCACGTGTGGATAGTTGCGGACCAGCCCGCCGCCCGGCCCGATGCACAATCCGTCCTTGTAGTTGAGTGTGGAATACTCAACAGCGACGGTGACATTTCCCTCCGGAAGCTGCGTCTCTTCGATCTGTTGAACGCTGGCGGAGGTCTTCCCCTCATCATCCTTTTCGACAATCAATGCGTTGAACGTCATGGCTGGTTCCTTCCGTCTCTTTCGGTGTCAGATATAGGACTCTTCGTGAACAGTAGCGTTGCGCATGCCGTCCGGTGTTTCGACTTCGACGGTTGTACCGTCATCCCAGTGGGTCATGCGAATCATGCCTATGGCGACATTGGTATTGAAGTCCGGAGACCAAGCGGAAGACGTTACTCGTCCGACCCGTTTTCCGCCACCAAAGACCGGCCAGATTCCGCTGCACGGTGTCAAGGCATCTCCATTTATGGAAAGGCTCCTGATCTGGCGCACGGGGCCTTCCACCGCAACCCGCAGTAGGGCGTCGCGGCCAACACAGCCGATTGCCTGCTGGGTCTGGCAGAACCGGCCCAACCCGCATTCGTGCGGCGTGTTTTCGCGTGTCATGTCGTTGCCATAGGACAGCAGCCGGGCTTCGATGCGTTCGATCAGGTTCGGACAACCGGGGCGGACATCGAGATCTTCGCCGGCGGCAAACAGGGCATCCCACAACGGCTCGCCCAGATCCGACCCGTCGACATAGATCTCGAAACCGCCCTGCTTGGAATAGCCGGACCTGGCGACAACCAGATGGCGTCCCTCGAAGGGCAGCATGGCATAGCGGAAAAAACGAATGTCCCGGACTTCTTCACCAAATACCCTGGCCACCAGATCATCGGCCTTGGGCCCTTGTATCGCCAGGGGCGACACGTCCGGTTCGTCGACATCGATCTCCAGCCGCAGACCGTAGGCGAGGCCCTTGATCCAGAACAAAAGGTCACTGTCGGCCACCGAGACCCAATAGCGGTCCTCTGCCAGTTTCAATGTCACTGGGTCGTTCAGCATACCGCCGGTCTCGTCGACCATCGGTGTGTACAGACACTGCCCCATGGTCATCGAACCGAGATCGCGCGGGGTCAGCATCTGGATCAGCCTCCCGGCATCCGGTCCGCGAATTTCGATCTGGCGCTCGCAGGACACATCCCAGACCTGAACATTGCGTTTGAGATGATGGTAATCATCCTCGACCGAGCCGAAAACGGTCGGCAGGAGCATGTGATTGTAAACCGTATAGGCTTTGACGCTGCTGGCGTTGACGCGATCGGTGAATGGCGTGCGGCGGGTGCGGCGCGTGACGGAAAGCAATGGTACCGACATGTTTTTTCCAATCCTGTTTCCCGGTTGAGACGGATGGCCGGAACGTTCGTCAGATTTCGCCAAAACCTTTCGGTACCGCGAGATCGGCAAGGCCGGCGGCGCGTTTCTGCAGAGCCCGTCCGATCACCACCCGGCTGACTTCGGTGGTGCCGTCAACGATGCGCAACATCTGCGCAAGACGGCTGAGGCGGTCGAGGCCGTAGGGCGCCAGCAGTCCCATGCCACCGAGTACCTGGGTGCAGGTGTTCGCTGCCCTCACGGCCGCATCCGGAACGAAGCGTTTTGCATGGGCAGCCATGACCGGTCCCTCGGGCGTGCCGAGTTTGTTTGCGGCGGATCGGTAGAGCAGGCGCGAGGCTTCAAGCTCGGTCATCACATCGCCCAGCATCCACTGAATGCCGTCCAGGTCGAGATTGACGCCGCCGAACATCTTTCTGTTCTTGGCATAGGCCAATGCGGTGTCGAGCGCCGATTCCATCAGGCCACAGCAACCAGAAGCGATGGAGACGCGGGCAATATCGATCGCCATCAATGCACCCTGCAGGCCCTGGCCCGGGGGCAGGATGATGTTGTCCCCGGATACGGTGACCTGGTCCATATACATTTCCGACAATGGCAGGAATGCATAGGAGGGGGTCTGGTAGCGCGGACCGAAACTCAGGCCCGCCGCGTCCCTGGGAATGGCAACCATCGCCATGTCTGCGTGACCTGGTATTTCACTCGTCTTGACCACGGTGAGATAGACATCGGCTTCGCCGGCAAGCGAGACCCATGCCTTGGAGCCGCTGATCGTCAGCGTGCCGTCACGATTGATAGTCGCCCGTGTGTACATGTTGGCCGCATCGGATCCTGATTGAGGTTCGGTCAGCGCGAAATTGGCGAGTTTTCGTCCGGATGTCAGATCACGCGCCCATTGTGTCTTGAACGCCTCGGTGCCGTATCCGCAGGTCGCGTATGCGCAGATGTTGTGCATCGACAGGGCAAATGCATAGGCACCATCGCCCTTGCCCAGCTCTTCATAGACCCGGATGCCGTCGCCCAATGACAGACCCTGACCGCCATATTCTTCCGGACAATAAAGCCCTGCCAGACCAGCCGCAGCGGCCAGATCCGAAGCTTCACGGGGCCAGATACCGGCTTCGTTCCAACTCTCGATATTCGGTTTGATCACTGTATCGCAATGCCGTCTTGCGGCAGTGAGAATGGTGTTGATCTCTTTGGTCATGCCGGGTCTCCGATTGGCTCTTGCTGTTCGATTTGCCAATCGCGGTAATTTAGCAAAATGTCAAACAAAAAAATGTCAGACAATTACATATATATATCAAATTGACACCGACTCGGTCTGCCCGCTAGATTCGGACACAAGGAGTGTTTGCATGAGCATCGAATACAACCGGATCAACAAGGAAGGGCTCTCCACCCAGATCGCCGACGCCATCCGCACGGCAATTGTCGAGGGCGGCCTTGTGGTCGAAGAGCGGTTGCCGAGCGAAACGGAACTTGCCGAGCGTTTCGGCGTTTCCCGTCCGACTGTCCGTGAGGCGCTCAAGCGTCTGGCGGCACAGAACCTCATTCGCACCCAGCGCGGTCCGACCGGCGGCGCCTTTGTCAACCGGATCAGTTGGTCGGAGGCGCATGATGCGCTGGTAACCACCAGCACGATGTTGATCGGAATGAATGACATTCCGTTCGAAGATGTCGTCGAGGCCAGGTTCACACTGGAGGCGTCCTGCGTTCCGCTTGCGGCTTCGCGCCGGGAAAAACAACAGTTGAAGGCCATGCGCCGGGAGATCAAGCGCCAGCGTTCGGCCGAACTGACCGACGAGGACTTCTGCGCTTCCGATGTGCGGTTCCATCGCGCCCTTGTCGATGCAGCTGCAAACCCGGTGATTTCGTTCCAGATGGCCGGTATGATCGAGGCGATGCAGCCACTAATGAACATGATCACCTATCGCACCCGTGACCGCACCCACATCGCCAAATTGCATTCCTCGCTGTGCGATGCGATTGAAGCCCGTGATTCTCAAGCAGCGCTCGTCATACTGGAGGACCTCTCCGGTTACACGCTGGAACTGATGACGGCCAGACGCTCGGCCCGCGATTCGAAAAGCTGAAGCCATTTCGATCCTGTTTATGGGTCTGTGGCGTGGTCCGTCGTGACAATTGCGTAGACAATTCGCCAAATACCTTGTCGGAACGGACGAAAGTCGCGCGTCCTTGTGACTGACCCAGGTAAACGGAGAGATTCATGCACTATTCCATTCTGATTTATGGTCCTGAACAGGTTTTTGAGCGCTTGCCGGAAGATGAGCGGGAAAAACACCTGCAGGACCACCGTGACCTGCAGCAGGAACTGTCTTCAAAAGGTGATTTCGCCACAGTGCGGTTGATGCCGTCGAGCCATGCCGTGACATTGAAACCGACTGCCGGGCCGAGCCAGAAACCACTGGTTGTCGATGGACCATTTGCCGAGACCAAAGAACGTTTCATGGGTTTCTATGTGGTGGAGTGTGACACGCTGGACGAGGCCGTTGCCTATGCCAGCCAGATTTCCACGCCGCATGGGCATATTGAAGTGCGGCCGGTCTCTTGGGCCGGCGGGATGTTGGCCAGTTCGTAAATTTCCAGATGGAAGACTTGGACAACCAGCATTGGCTCGAGGCGCGGTTTGCTAATATCCGGCCAAAGGCAGTGGCGGCGCTGACGCGTCAGTTCCGTGATCTCGATCTTGCCGAAGAAGTGTTCTCGGTGGCCTGTCTCAAGGCCATTCAAAGCTGGCCGGACCGCGGCGTGCCGGATGATCCGTTCGCCTGGCTTCTGGTGGCGGGGCGCAATGCCGGGCTCGACATCATTCGCAAGAACAGCCGACGGGCCAATACCGATGTGACACTTTCCTTGCCGGCAGAAAAGCCGGCCGACCAGGAGGAATGGGTAGACAATGCAGGCCTGCGCGACGATGTGCTGCGGCTGCTATTCATCTGCTGCCATCCGGATCTGCCGCCGCAGGACCAGTTGGCGCTTGCCTTGAAGATCGTTGCCGGCCTGCGGGTGGAGGAAATCGCTGGCGCGTTTCTGGTCAAGCCGAAAGCCATGGAACAGCGCATAACCCGTGCCAAGAAGACCGTGGCTGCGGCTGAAGTCCCGTTCGAAGCGCCCGGACTGGTCGAACGTGGCCGTCGCCTCAGGGCGGTTTCCCTGATGCTTTATCTGCTGTTCAACGAGGGCTGGTCGGCCAGTTCCGGCGAAACACATCTTCGAACGGATCTTTGTGAAGAAGCCATCCGCCTGGCACGCCTGCTGTTTGATCTCTTCCCGGCCATGAGCGAACTGATGGGGTTGCTGGCGCTGTTTCTGTTTCAGCATTCGCGCCGCGATGCGCGTCTTGACGAAGAAGGCCATCTCGTCACGCTGGAAGACCAGGACCGGACATTGTGGGATCATACGATGATCGGCGAAGCGCAATTGCTGCTCGATAAATCCCTGCGCAACGGTTCCACCGGTCCCTATCAGATCCAGGCGGCAATTGCCTCGATCCATGCCCGTGCGGCAAAACCGCAAGAGACGGACTGGCGCGAAATCGAGAGGCTCTATGCCGCGCTGGAAACAATGCAGCCAACGCCTGTGGTACGTCTCAATCGCGCCGCGGCGGTTGCCATGGTCGATGGTCCGCAAGCGGCATTGAACCTGCTGGATTCGATCGGCAACGAGTTGGAAAACTATCGCTGGTTTCATGCCGCGCGGGCTTCTTTTCTGTTCGACCTGAAAGACCATTCCGCGGCGAAGGTCGCCTACCAGAAGACTTTACTGCTGCAACCGACGGAAGCGGAACGTCAGTTCCTGCTGGACCGGATCGCGCTTTGTGAAAAATATCTTTGAATTCCTGTCGGATTGATTCGGCCTCGTGCGTCCTTGGGGTCTCTGCAATGGCAGGGAAACACAACCTCAAGGAGACTGTTATGAGTGAGACAGGCATGACGACACCCGGAATTGCCGGGTGGATTGAACATTCCGGGCCGGATGCGGCATCAGCCAAGGCATTTTATCGCGATGTGCTTGGTTGGCAGATCGCCGACATGCCGATGCAGGACGGCTCAAGCTATTCCGGCATCATGGTCGGAGAGGGGCCAATTGGCGGTTTTTCACCAATGCCGGCAGATGACGCCGCGTGGACGATTTTTGTAACCGTAGAGGATGTCGATACCTGCGCGGCCAAGGCCAAATCCGCCGGAGCCGGCATTCTCGCCGGACCGATGGATGTGCCCGGTGTCGGCCGCATGGTCGTGATGAACGACCCGCAAGGCGCCCGCATCGCGGCGATCACCTATGAGAGCATGCGGACATAAAAACCGGCAAGGTTTGCGATGGGCAAGATCGGTTGCTTGCCGATCGCATCCGGTCGCATAAGCAGGAGGATTCCAGATGAGCATTTCCATAACCGTGCTTTTTGTTGCGCTGCTGGCTCTGATCCAGTTCCCGATGACAGTTGCCGTCGGACTTCATCGGACCAGATCGAATATCCATTTCATGGACGGCGGAGATACCGATCTGATGCGGCGCATGCGGGCGCATGGCAATTTCACCGAAACCGTGCCGATCACGCTGCTGGCCATGGCGGCGGCTGAGTTCACCGGCGCACCGGCGGTGTTGCTTTGGACCGGTGGTCTGGTGCTGCTGCTTGGCCGCATGCTGCACTATGTGACGATCCGCCGTTACGGCTGGGCCATTGGCCGGGCGGTCGGCATGGCCATGACGTTTTTGCCGATGGTCGGATTTGCGCTTTACAGTCTTGCTGCCGTTGGCGGAATGTTTGCCTGACAATTCGGTTTGCGCCGGTGCAAGCCGGCTCAGACCGCCAAGTTTGGAAAGGAAAGTAGAATGAGTACCAATGCATTTTCAGGATTTACCGGCGAAGCCGTGACCTTTTTGAAGAATCTCAAAGCCAAAAATAACCGAGACTGGTTCCTGGAAAACAAGAAAACCTATGAAGCCGAAATCAAGAAACCGGCTGCATTGTTCAGCTCCGTCATGGCGGAGCAGTTGCAAACGCTGACCGGGCAGCCGCACAAGGCGAAAGTGTTTCGTATCAATCGCGACGTCCGGTTCTCAAAGGACAAGACACCCTACAATTCGCATCTGCATATTTCCTTCACGCCGGAGAGCAAACTGGCCTCGCCGCCAGCCTGGATGTTCGGCCTGTCGACGGAGTATTTCACGCTCGGCTGCGGGGTGTTCGAATTCGACAAGACTGCATTGGACACCTATCGTAAGAATGTTGCCGGTACAGCGGGTGACGATTTGTCAAGGCTGATCAAAAAACTCGGAAAGGACGGTATCCGGTTTTCCGAGCCGGCGCTCAAACGTGTTCCCTCTGGCTTTCCGCAGGACCACCAGCATGCCGAATTGCTGCGGCGCAAGGGCCTTGCCTCGTGGCTCGATTTTGACGGACCCGCCGCCGCGACTGGTCCTGACATCGTCGAGAATTGCACCGCCGGTTTCAAGCGGCTGCAACCGATTTTCGATGTGTTGAACGACCTTCAAACCTAGCCAGGAAACCGGATCATGCGAAAAGCCGACTCTTTCCATTGTTGTCATATGGCAACGGGTTTGCACCAATCAGCCAGGTCTGGTTCGGGTGAGCGGTTGTAGCCTCTTGGCGGCTGATTTCTTTATGCTAGTGTGACGTTTCTTGGGGGGTAATGTCATGTTCAAGCGCGTTTCAAACGGTCGTACAGTTGCAGGTGGCTTGTTTTATCTTGCCATGGCGACTGGTCTGGTTTCATCCTTTGGCGCGCATGCCGGTGGTTATGACACTGGCGAGCGGAACTGGGATTTCCTGTTCCAGCAGGATAAGGTCGCGTTTGAGGCCGGCGGCAGATATATCAATCCGCAGCGCAAGCTCAACAATGTCACCAATATTTTCCCCAATCCGCTGGCGGTCGGTCCATCGTCCGGTATCACGGAAGCCTCGTCGTTCTGGGTGCCAAACGCCAGTCTTGCGGCCCGGTTTGGCGAGCATGCCCGATGCCTGGCGAGTTATCGCGTGCCGTTTGCCGGCTTTGCGACCTATACCGCAGGATGGGTCGGGCAGTTTTCGGCATTGCGGCAGGATTTCGAGTCCAATGATTACGGCCTGACCTGCGCTGGATCGGTCCAGGCCGGCAAGGGCAAATTGAGTTTCATTGGCGGTATTTCCTATCAAGAGGTGAAATACTTCCTGACTCGGAACGGCGGGCCGTTGCTCGGGCTGTCGACCACCGATGTAAAGGACGAGGGAGTCGCATGGCGCGCAGGTGTCGCCTATGAAATTCCGGAATATGCGCTGCGGGCCAGCCTGATCTATAATTCGCAAGTCAACTACAACATGACCGGAACGCAGAGTTTCGCCAATGTTCCCGGCAGCATTCCGATCGCCGGCAACATCAGCATGCCACAGTCTATTGAACTGAAAGTTCAGTCGGGTGTGGCACCGGGCTGGTTGGCATTCGGATCAGCCCGCTGGACCGATTGGAGCGTTGCCGATGGCATGTTCCTGTGTCCAACGGCCCTGCCGACATGCACCGCAGCAGGTGCCGTCAGCGGTTTGACTCTGCTGTTCAAAGACACCTGGACCGTCACGGTAGGCGCGGCACACCAGTTCTCCGACGTGTTCACTCTGGCCGGAAACATCACTTGGGACCAGGGCGCTACGCAAGGATTTACCTCGCAGACCGATACTTGGGTCGCCGGATTGACCGGCGTGGTGACACCGAGCGAGAACGTGACCCTCAAGTTCGGTGGACAGGTTGGCGTCCTGACCGGGGGAGCCTTGAGCACCGCTTTGCTGCAAGGCGGAGTGCCGAACCCGGTGGGGTACACGACCACGTTCGGAGATGACCTGGTGTATTCCTTGAACGCGTCGCTGACCGGCAAGTTCTAGATCACTTCCTGGTTAGATTGAAGCGTTTGATGGAGCCAGATCGGTTTACCGGCTAGACGCGAAGCGCAGCGCGATGCAGCGGCATCAGGCAAGCTTTGCAACGACGTCCGGTGAGCCGATCTGGCCCACCGAAGGCCGGCTTTTCAGGCCCGTTGGACATCGTTAGGCTGTATTTGTGGTCGGTAAAGACCACGGCATAAACCCTGCCTTGCCAGTAAACCTGAAAAGCCGGTCAAACGATTCAAGCTAACCAGGAAGTGATCTAGGACGTTTCATCGCAAGGCTGAAGCCACGTTTGAGGTTGCAATCCACAGGGCCTTTTTGGCAGTGTCGATGAATGGCAATTCCGGAACCGAGTTTCACGCTCGGAATTGAAGAAGAATATCTGCTGGTCGACACCGAGACGCTGGATCTTGCGGCGGCGCCCGATGCGCTGATGGACGCTTGTGTTTCGCAACTGGAAAAGAAGGTCAGTCCGGAATTTCTGCAATGTCAGATAGAGGTCGGTACCGGCGTTTGTTCGACCGCTGCCGAGGCGCGGGAGGACCTTGCGCATCTTCGCCGGACGATAGCCGGCCTTGCCGGCGAATACGGTCTGGCTCCCCTGGCGGTATCCACCCATCCGTTTGCGGATTGGCACAAGCAGCGTTTCACCGACAAGGAGCGTTACCGCGCACTTGAAAAGGATCTGGCGGGTGTCGCCCGCCGCATGCTGATTTGCGGCATGCATGTGCATGTCGGCATAGAGGATGACGATCTGCGGATCGATCTGCTCAACCAGTTCCCCTATTTTCTCCCGCACCTGCTGGCGCTGTCGACTTCCTCGCCGTTCTGGGAAGGCGATGAAACCGGATTGCGGTCCTACCGGCTGACGGTGTTCGACAATCTGCCGCGCACCGGGATTCCGCCGCGGTTTTCAAGTTTCGCCGAATATGAACGTTCGGTCCGAACGATCATCGATTCCAATATTATCGAGGATTCAACGAAGATCTGGTGGGACCTTCGGCCGTCCGCGCGGTTTCCGACACTGGAATCGCGAATCTGCGATGTCTCGCCCCGACTGAACGACACGATCGCCATCGCGGCACTGACGCAATGCATTTTCAGAATGTTGTATGGCTTGCGCAGCGAGAACATGCGCTGGCGTGAGTATGACCGTTTTCTGGTCGAAGAAAACCGCTGGCGTGCCCAGCGGTATGGCCTTTCGGAAGGCATGATTGACTTCGGCATCGGCAAGCTGATGCCGTTCGATACATTGCTGGAAGAACTGCTTCAATTGGTAATGCCACACGCGGACATCCTGGGATGTTCCGACGAGGTCAGGAGCATCGAAAACATCATGGCATCCGGAACAAGCGCAGAGCGTCAGTTGACGGTCTACCATGATGCACTCGGGGAAGGGGCAGACGAGCAGGAAGCATTGAAGGAGGTGGTGCGGGCCCTGATTCTCGAATTCAATCAGGATCTGTGATCTGCGCACCACCATTGTGCCGAAGCATGACAGCATCAGGCACTATTTACAGTGCAACAATCCAGTATTCGGATTGCGGTGACAATTACCCCCTGTGCCGCGACTGCGGCTACGACTACCGATGATGCCTCCGATAATGCCAATCGCCGTTCCAACTGCAACATCCCGGGCCAACCTTTCCTCGGCTGTCAGCGTCGGGCGTTTTGGTGCAGGAAGGCCACTGCAACTTGCCTTGCGGACTTTCTCCGCCCGGGCTTCCTTGGCCCGTGCCGATTTGTATCCGCTCCGCGATTGACGCCGCAGCAACTTGTCTTCCTCGCGCTGCAGTTTGCGCATCTGCTTCTTCCAGAACCGAACTTCCTTTTCGGCTTTCGCACAGCGTTTGTGATTGGCACCGCTGCGGTTGCATTTGTATTTCTTTGCCGAGCGTTCCCACCTCTTTCGCTGTTTCTGGGCCTTGGCAAAATCGTTACGCACGGAAGCCAATTCCCTGCGAATGGATTTCTCCTGACGTCTCTGCTTCACCATTTTGTTTTGGATGGATGTCAATGTGCGGCTTGCCGACTGGCAAGAGACTGCGTGGGAATGTGCCGTCGTCATCAACAGGGACGGGGTCGAGATTGAAAACGAAATGAGGAGAGATAGGGCGCCCTGGAACAACCTGTTACGATTTGACTTGATCATTGTAACTGTACCTCCGGCCGGAATAAGCAGGATGTCTGCCTTCAAATAGGGAGAGGATGCTTCAAAAATTCGGACGCTTTCGAAATCCGTAAAGCGAATTCTCCATCCGCCAATTCCCCCATGTCCGCATTATCGACAGGATGATCAGTTGCCGGAATTCGCATAATTGCCTAGAAAAATACGCATCTGGGCGTAGGCACATGCCGACGGTGTCGGAGGGGAAAAGTGTGAAGACCGGTGATCTGATCAGGTCAGGCGATCGTCAATCAGCGGGTCGGGTTTCGCCAGATTTTCAAGCGCCTCCAGATCGTCGAGACTTATATGCGCGCCGTCAACCTGAACCCCGTAGGGTTTCAATGTGTTGAACGCCCGCGACAGGTTCTCTGGTGTCATGCCGAGCAGCGAGGCAATGGTGCGTTTGTCGTAGGGCAATTGCAAAGTACCTTTTGCACCCTGATCCTGATGATAACGCAGCAGCCGATTTGCCAGCCGCTCGACTGCCGTCCGCAGCTTCAAGTCCTTGTGGTGTTTGACGATGCCGCGATAACAATTGGCAAGTTCGATCACGATCGCCCGGGAAAAAGCTTCGTCGTTCTGGAAAGCCTGCCGGATATTTTCCGATGGAATCATCAGCACGCGTGAGCGCTGACAGGTGCGCGCCGACATCAGGTAGACCGCATCCTTGAGCA
>JAJFHT010000079.1 GCA_021775495.1 Hyphomicrobiales bacterium
TGACCATGGGTGCTGTCGAAGCAATCGACAAGCATGGTTCCGAAGCGCTGAAAGATACCTATCTGGCCAAGCTGGTGTCGGGCGAATGGACAGGAACGATGAACCTGACGGAACCCCAGGCCGGTTCTGATCTCAATGCCCTCAGGAGCCGTGCGGAACCGGTCGGTGACGGCAGCTACCGGGTTTTCGGGCAAAAGATTTTCATCACCTACGGCGAGCACGATCTCACCGAGAACATCGTTCACCTGGTTCTGGCGCGGCTTCCCGATGCGCCGGCCGGCACACGCGGAATATCCCTGTTCGTGGTGCCGAAATATCTGGTCGGCGAAGACGGATCTCCAGGTGATCGCAACGATGTGTTTTGCAGCGGCATCGAACACAAGCTCGGCATCCATGCATCGCCGACCTGTACGATGATTTTCGGAGATGGATTCGTCAAGAACCACGAGCCGGGTGCGATCGGCTGGCTGGTCGGCGAGGAAAACCGGGGCCTCGCCTGCATGTTCACGATGATGAACAATGCGCGTCTTGCCGTCGGCATCCAGGGTGTGGCGATCGCCGAAACGGCCTGGCAGAAAGCGCGTGACTACGCGGCCGAACGCCGCCAGGGCAGGGCGCCAGGCAGCACCGACCAGCAGATGAGCCCGATCATCGAGCACCCCGACGTTCGCCGCAATCTGATGACGATGAAAGCGCTGACCGATGCGTCGCGGGCGATCTGCTATTGCTGCGCCCATGCCATCGACATGGCGCGTGTAACCGAAGGCGAGACGTCCGAATTCTGGCAAGACCGGGCAAATCTGCTGACCCCGTTGGCCAAGGCATTTCCAACTGACGCCGGCGTCGAGGTCGCATCGATCGGGGTGCAGGTTCATGGTGGCATGGGTTTCGTCGAAGAGACCGGTGCGGCAGGGCTGCTGCGTGATTCGCGCATCGCGCCGATTTACGAGGGCACCAACGGCATTCAGGCCATCGATCTGGTTACCCGCAAACTGCCGCTTGCCGGAGGCGAACATGTTCGTGGTTTCATCGCCGAACTGCGCGAAGATTGTGAATCGCTGCGGGCCTCGAACCTGCCGGGGTTCGGTCAGACCGCTGAGCGGGTGGAGACAGCACTCAATGATTTGCAGGAGGCAACCGAGTGGGTGCAGGCGCAATCCTCAGCGGGAAGGATGACGGACGTGTTGGCGGGTGCGACGCCCTATTTACGGTTGATCGCTCTCGCCGCTGCCGGTGCCTATTTGGTGCGTGGTGCCGTGGGGTCAAAGTCGGGTTCGAGCATCGCCCTTTGCCGGTTTTTTTCCGAAAACCTCATCAGCGAGACTGCCGCCTTGAAAGATCGTGTCATGTCAGGCTCCGAAAGCCTGCTTGATTCCGACACCGTTTTGAAAACCGCCTGACCATCAAGGAAACTTAGAAAATGACCGAACACGTCGAGATCGAGCGCCAGGGTGCTGTCCAGACCATTCGCATGAACCGCCCCGACAAGAAAAATGCGCTGACCCGTGCCATGTACGCGGCAATGGCCGCTGCGCTTTCAACCGGCGATCAGGATCCGGCAATTCGTTGCCATGTGCTGTTCGGTGTGCCGGGTGCGTTTACTGCCGGCAATGATCTGCAGGATTTTCTCACTTATGCCACCGGCGGTGAGCAGGGCACTGAAGTTTATGACTTCCTGCTTGCGATCGCACGGGCGGCGAAGCCTGTCATTGCAGGTGTCGATGGCGTGGCGGTCGGAATCGGCACGACGATGCATTTTCATTGCGACCTGACCTTTGCATCGCCGCGTTCGGTCTTCACGACGCCGTTTGTCGACCTTGGACTGGTTCCCGAAGCCGGCTCCAGCCTGCTCGGCCCGCGAGTGCTTGGACGCCAGCAGGCTTTTGCGTTGCTGGCAATGGGAGAAGGTTTTTCTGCCGAGAAGGCCAAATCGACCGGTCTGATCTATGACGTCGTGGCGGAAGAGGCAGTCGAGACAGCGGCGCTCGAGGCGGCGCAGGCAATAGCCGCAAAACCGCCCGAGGCGTTGAAGATCGCCCGGGATCTGATGCGTGCCGATCGCGAGGAAGCGGTTGAACGATTGCAGGAAGAAGGTGTCCATTTCCGCGAACGGCTGCAATCGGATGAAGCGCGAAACGCATTCATGGCGTTCATGTCGCGCAAGAAATCTGCCTGAATCAACGAGCGGGCCGGCCTTGTGGCCGACCCGTTTGCGGATTCACTTGTTTGGTTTCTTGCGACGGGCGGCGATGAACTCCCGCTCAAGCCTGTCATCCCAATAGTGCCGGCGAAACACTGAACGTGTCAGCTGTTTTGCAAAGCGCTCTCGCTTTGACTGAAGCCGTTGGGCGGGATCATCCTGTCCGGATTGATCTTTGGGCAGCCCGGTTGCCGGCCCGCTGGACACAGATTTGTCGTTTCCCATACCATTCTCCGATGCTTTTCGCGTCAATGACCGGCGGGTCGAAATCGATCCGCCGTCCGGAGGTCAGGGAGGAGTGAATAGACGCACCTCGCCCGTCGTCCGGAGCGGTGCCACATCGGGTGATGGGTCAGATGGGAGTTGTGTTGCCGTGTATATTGATCATGGCTTGAATTTAGGCGTTCGGGAACCGGATATCAATTTCCCAGAGCGAAATCCACACTGCACCAAGGTCCGACTCATCTGATTTACGGATAAAGCCGGATCTTGGTCCAGCCTCCGTTGGCTTCCCGTGAAAAGCTGATCCGGTCATGAAGGCGGAAGGGACGATTGTGCCAGAATTCGATACTGGTCGGTTTGATCCGGAAGCCGGACCAGTGTTTCGGTCTGGGAATGTTGCCGATTGCGTGTTTGGCGGTGTATTCGGCGACCGCTTTTTCCAGTGCGAACCGGCTTTCAAGCGGGCGAGACTGCTTCGATGCCCAGGCGCCGATCCGGCTGCCGCGCGGACGTGATTGATAATAGGCATCCGCTTCAGCGTCGCTGACCTGTTCGACCGGTCCGCGCACCCGGACCTGACGGCGCAGCGACTTCCAGTGAAAACACATGGCGGCCTTCATCGCGCCGAGGATTTCGATGCCCTTCTGGCTCTCGAAATTGGTGTAGAAAACAAACCCGCGTTCATCGAAGCCTTTCAGCAACACCATGCGCACGTCGGGCATCCCCTCACTGTCGACGCTGGCGAGCGCGACGGCATTGTGATCATTCGGCTCTGATTTCTCGGCATCCTCCATCCAGGCCGCAAACAATTTCAAAGGCTCGTCTGCTTCGGTGAAGTCACCATTTGTTAACTGCGTTTCACTCATAACTGACCTTTACCATTGGGAGCCATTCTGGCGGAGAATGCCAAATGTTACGGCTTGTGCAAGGCACAGCTGACAGAAGCGTCGAAATATTGGGAAGAAAATTCCCTCATGCCGGTGTGGCCATGTTCTTTTGCCTGCTGTTGGCCGGCTGCGGCGCGGGAGGATTGACGGTTGAAAACGCCGCACCCGACCGGTCAATTCAAACCGGTTCGCTGTCTCCCGACCGTGAAGGCTCCGAAGACCGGCAGGCTATATCCGACCGGATAACGATACAAAATGCGGTGTCCTCGGCCGATCTCGCCCGGATGGAGGACGGTGTCGCCTGGGCCAATGCCGAAACGGGCAATTCCGGCCTGGTAGTCGTAATTCAGGAGCACAAGGCAGATGGCGTGCTCTGCCGAATATTCACCACCCGCAAGGAGAGTTACGACGGGGTCGCGCTGTACAAGGGAGAAACCTGCATGGGCAGAGACGGCAATTGGCACATGCGTATGCTTGAGCCGGTGTGATTCGGGCCGGCCTGTTCGCGTTCTATCGGCCTGTATGACTGGAAAATTGGCCGCTTTATGCGCATATAAGCGCCAACAGAACGAAATTTGTAGCGAGCAACAGGATGCGTGATCCCTATAATGTGCTCGGCGTTGCCAAAAGCGCCGGCGCAAAAGAGATAAAATCGGCCTTTCGCAAACTCGCCAAGAAATATCATCCGGACCGGAACCCGGATGATTCCTCCGCCAAGGAGCGGTTTGCCGAGATTAGCCAGGCCTATGAGATCGTCGGAGACGACAAACGCCGTGCGCAATTCGATCGCGGTGAGATTGATGCGACCGGAAACCAGAAACATCAGAGTTTTGAACCGGGTCAGGATCCATTCGCCGGTTTCCGCCGCGGGGGCGCTGGTCCGGGTGGAGCGCAGTTCGAGTTTCGCACGTCCGGCCCGGCGGGCGATGTGTTCAGCGATCTGTTCGGTTCCGCATTCGGCGGTGGGGCAGGTGATGGATTTGGCGCCGGTCGGTCCCGCCAGCAAAGTGCCCAACCCGGCCATGGTGATGTCAAGGCGCGGCTGGATGTCAGCATCGAGGATATCGCCACAGCCGCCAAGGTGAATGCGGTTTTTCCGGATGGCCGCAAACTCGCGGTCAAACTTCCGCAATATGTCGAAGACGGCCAAACAATACGTCTGAAGGGCCAAGGTCAGGAGACGCCGTTTGGAACCGGCGATGCACTGGTGACCATCAGATTTAAGTCGCACCCCCGGTTCACGGTCAACGAACGCAACCTGCATGTCGATGTTCCCGTGCCGTTGCGCGATG
>JAJFHT010000080.1 GCA_021775495.1 Hyphomicrobiales bacterium
CGCGTGCGCAGGCGACCAGGGCATTCGTCCGAAATATGGAAACAAAGACCGACTTGCCGTTTGTCTATTGGGATGAACGCCTGTCGACCGTGGCCGCTGAACGGGCGTTGCTTGAGCAGGATGTTTCGAGAAAAAAGCGAGCCGATCGTATCGATTCAGCAGCAGCTGCCTTCATTCTGCAGGGCGTACTGGATCGGCTTCACGCACTTTCCGGTTCGCTCTCGCCGAAATAGTGGTTTTTTTGCCGCCTGTAGTAGGCCATTAATTGGCGACGGCGGCGAAAGGCAAACAACGCGCCGATGAGTGCCGTGTCGAAAACGCATGCCTTGGCCAGCAATACAGGTATCGTCTGCGGATCCACTCCCAATATTTGGCCGTAAACGTCGAAAACCGCGTCGTGAACCAGCCGGCTGAGCATCAAAAAGCCGAAGTTGATGTCGTAGTAGGACAGGAAATACCAACCCCAGATGATCCCCATTGGAAGTGCCCACAAGAACAGAACATACCGCATTCAGGCTTCCTCGGTTTGCCGGCCGCATGGATTCATGCCGCAGAAGCCCACGATTGCCGACAGCATACCGGTGAGCATCAAATCATCCAGATGTGGTCGGAGCCGGGGTCCGGCAATGTCTTTCAAGACAACACCGCTTCTATCCCTCAGTGCTGACAGTTCCGCCATATCAACATGCCCAGACTGAACCGATCAAACCGGTGTCGCAACATAAACCATTTGTTAAGGTTAACGGATCGCGATCAAAATCCGTGACAATCCACTCTCCCGCGATTCTGGTTTTGCAAACACGCGCGCTTGCGCGTATGGAAATTTTTGCCAAGTGGAGCCGCACCGATCCTAGTCGTATTTGAAAGCATTCTGCCAATTTTCCTGCTTATCCTGTCAGGCAACCTGCTGCGGCGGATGCGCTGGGTGGATGATGCTGCCTGGTCCGGCCTCGAGCAATTGGGATTTTGGTTTCTCTATCCGGCTCTGTTGTTTGTAACGATCCTGAACGCCGACTTTTCGGGGCTGCAACTCAATTCGATGGTGTGGGCCCTGATGGTTGCCATGGCCCTCCATTACGGGTTCGTTATGGCCCTGTGGCCGGGGCTGAAGCGCTTCAATCTGATTGATCAATCCCAGTTCTCCACCGTATTCCAAAGCTCTGTTCGCTGGAACGGTTTCATGGCGTTCGCCATTGCGGAGAGGATTTTTCCGCCTGAGGGGCTGGCTGTCGTAGCGTTGATGATGGCGGTGATCATTATCCCGGTCAATCTGGCTTCGGTGGCTGTAGTGACAAGATTTGCCTCCAAAACCGCCGATACGCGTTCGCTGCTTTTTCGAATGGCCACCAACCCGTTAATTCTGGCATCGCTGGCAGCACTGGTCATCAGGTGGCAGCCATTCGGTTTCTACGCACCCCTGAACGAAACCCTGAATCTGGTCGGGCGCGCCGCGCTCGGGATGGGCCTTATCGTCACGGGCGCTGGGTTGCTTCCGCGCGATATCCTTGGGTTTCGTCTGTCCTTGTGGTTGCCGGTTATTCTGAAACTGGTGCTGTTTCCGGTTCTGATGATCGGTTTTGCCTATGCCTTCGGAGTGCGTGGCGAAAATCTCAACTATCTCGGGCTGTGCGCGGCGGTTCCGACGGCAATGAACGGCTATCTGCTGGCAAAGCAGATGGGTGGTGATGCGCCACTCTACGCGGCGGTGACGACACTACAGACTATTGTCTCGTTCTTCTCGATACCGTTGGCGCTGCTGATCGTCGGTCAGCTGGCCGCAGGATAGAGCGAATCGATAATTGCAACGGAATCGTGGCGCACATTCAGCATCCCGTAGGTATTGCGCCATTGTCCACCCAGCCGCGTTTCGACAAATGCTTCGGCGACCCTGCCCGCCCCGAGCCGCACGAGTTCGGCCGACGCTGCCGCCAAGGCCAGTTGCTCGGTCAGGATTCGTGCCGACCCCTGATCCGTTTGCGCAACCTGCATTGCTGCCTTGAGCACGTTGATCGTGCCTTGCGCACCGGGCCCGAGATCATCGGAAATGGCATCGACAACCTCTTCGAAAAGCCCCGGCGCGCGTTCCATGACGCGGATGACATCAAGCGCCATGACATTGCCGGATCCCTCCCAAATCGCGTTGACAGGAGCTTCCCGATAATAGCGCGCGAGCGGCGCTTCCTCGACATAGCCGTTGCCGCCCAGGCATTCCATCGCCTCATAAAGCAATCCCGGAGCTATCTTGCAGACCCAGTATTTCACAACCGGTGTCATGGCCCGGGCAAATGCGGCTTCCCGGCGGTCGGTAGACGCAAGATCAAACGAGCGGGCGAGCCGGAATGAAAGCGCCGTCGCAGCGGCAACTTCAAGGGCGAGATCGGCCAATACACGTTGCATCAGCGGCTGCTGCATTAGTGTTTTGCCGAACACACCGCGGTGACGGGCGTGGTGAACCGCTTCGTTCAGGCCGGCGCGCATTAGGCCTGAAGACGCCACCGCACAATCGAGACGGGTGAGCGTCACCATATCCATGATGGTTTTCACCCCCTCGCCGGCGGTTCCAACCAGTTGCGCGATAGCATTGCTGAACTCGACCTCGGAGGACGCGTTCGAGCGGTTGCCCAACTTGTCCTTCAGCCGCTGAAACTGAAAGCCATTTGGCGTGCCATCCCCGAGGATCCGCGGCATCAGGAAACAGGAGAGCCCCTCCTCGGCCTGGGCAAGCACCACGAACGCATCGCACATGGGGGCCGACATGAACCATTTGTGGCCGTTAATCCGATAGAAACCGTTGCCCGCGCGCTCCGCCCGGGTCGTATTGGCACGCACATCGGTGCCGCCCTGCTTTTCGGTCATGCCCATGCCGATGGTCAGGCCGGACTTGGCAATAGGCGGTTTCTGCGACTGGTCGTATTTGCGCGTTATCACGCGCGGCGCCCATTCTTCAAAAAGGTTTGGAGTGGCCATCAGTGCGGCCAGCGACGCGCTGGTCATGGTGATCGGACACAGATGTCCACTTTCAAGCGCGGCCGTAAGGTAGAACCGGGCGGCACGCACCTGGTGTCGCCGGCCAGTCTCGTTCTCACTGTTCTCCCAGATGGAACAATGCAGGCCATTGGCCGTGGAGCGCCGCATCAAGGCGTGGTAGGCCGGGTGGAATTCGACGGTGTCCCGGCGCCGTCCCTGCCAGTCATGGCTGTGCAGTCTTGGGGGATGATCATTGGCAAGCCGTGCCAGGTCCTGGGCTTCCGGTGTCATGACAAACCGGCCAAACCGGTCCAGTTCCTTGTGGACCGAAGGGTCGAACGTCTCCGACAACATGACCAGCAGCGGGTCGGCGCGCCAGGCGTTTCTGCCGGTGATCGGGGGCGGCTGGTTGGTTATGTCGTGGGCAACCAAGAAAGGGTCCTCAGATTCGCTGTTTCCGGTGCAGGTGATTCTACCGCCTTCCGCAGTGTATAGACCAGAGAGGTAACCGGATGCACGAGACGAAATTTTCGTGGATGAAGGGCAATTGTTGCGGCGGCGGCTTGCAGCTAGCCGGCAGCAGGCCTATAGCACCGGCTTGAGATGAATGACGCTCAAACCTCCCCGCTGTTTCCCCATCGCCACCTGCTCGGCATCAAAGGCCTTTCGGCACAAGATATCGAGCTGTTGCTTGATCGCGCGGATTCTGCGGTCGCTATATCGCGTAAATCGGAGAAAAAGACCTCCTCACTGCGCGGGCGCACACAGATAAACCTGTTTTTTGAAGCGTCCACCCGTACTCAGTCTTCATTCGAGCTTGCCGGCAAGCGGCTTGGCGCGGATGTGATGAACATGTCGGTGGCCTCTTCGTCGGTCAAAAAAGGCGAAACGCTGATCGACACGGCCATGACGCTGAATGCAATGCGTCCGGACATCCTGGTCATCCGGCATTCCTCCGCCGGTGCCGCTGCCTTGCTGGCACAAAAGGTCGGCTGTTCGGTGGTCAATGCCGGTGATGGCGCTCACGAACATCCGACCCAAGCCTTGCTCGATGCACTCACCATCCGGCGGGAAAAAGGCAAAATTGCCCGACTTACGGTCTCCATATGCGGCGACATCCTGCACTCTCGTGTCGCCCGTTCCAACATATTGTTATTGAACGCGATGGGCGCCCGCGTACGTGTCGTGGCACCGTCCACCCTGCTTCCGGTCGGCATCGAGCAGATGGGAGTGGAGGTCTTCCGCGACATGGCGCGAGGATTGAAGGGTGCCGACGTGGTCATGATGCTGCGTTTGCAGCGGGAACGGATGGCAGGGTCCTTCGTACCTTCCATCCGCGAGTATTTTCGTCATTTCGGACTGGATGCGGAAAAACTGAAAGCGGCGAAGGATGATGCGCTGGTCATGCATCCGGGGCCGATGAACCGCGGAGTCGAGATTGCCTCGGAAATTGCCGACGGCCCGCAAAGCGTCATCGAGAAACAGGTCGAGATGGGTGTGGCGCTGCGCATGGCGGTAATGGAAGCGCTGCTGGATCCCCGCCGTAACGAGACCGGTGGAAACGCATGACTTCAACGGTGTTCAAGAACGCGCGCATCGTCGACCCGTCACGCGGGTTGGACGAAACCGGCAGTGTCATCGTGGCAGACCAGACAATCGTCACCTCAGGCGCGTCGGCCCACAATCAGGGCGTACCCGATGGGGCGAAAGTCTTCGATTGCAAGGGCAAGGCCCTGATACCCGGTCTTGTCGACAGTCGGGTGTTCATCGGTGAACCGGGCGGAGAACATCGTGAAACGATCGCCTCGGCCAGCCATGCAGCAGCGGCCGGCGGCGTGACATCACTGATCATGATGCCGGACACGGACCCGGTGATCGATGACGTGGCGCTGGTCGAGTTCGTCCTGAGAACGGCCCGGGAAACTGCTCTGGTCAATATCTTTCCCGCGGCGGCGATCACCAAATCCCTTGCCGGCCAGGAACTGACTGAAATCGGACTGTTGCAGCACGCCGGCGCAGTTGCGTTCACGGATGGACGCCAGACAATCGCCAATTCGCTGTTGATGCGGCGCGCGCTGACCTATGCACGGGATTTCGGTGCCATCATCGCGCATGAAACGCTGGATCCGGATCTGGCTTCGTCAGGCGTCATGAACGAGGGGCTATTTGCCTCCTGGCTCGGCTTGCCCGGAATCCCGCGCGAAGCGGAGGTCATTCCTCTCGAGCGCGATCTGCTGCTCGCCCGATTGACCGGAGGCGCGTATCACGCTGCAAAAATTTCCACCGCAATTGCCGCCGACACCATTGCGCGGGCAAAAAACGACGGCGCAAATGTCACCGCAGGCATTTCGATCAATCATCTTTCACTGAACGAAATCGATGTCGGCGAGTACCGGACGTTCTTTCGACTGTCGCCGCCGTTGAGGGCGGAAGAGGACCGGCTTGCGATGGTGGAAGCCGTTCGCGACGGAACCGTCGATATAATTGTCTCGTCCCACGATCCGCAGGATGTCGATACCAAACGACTGCCATTTGCGGATGCGGCTGACGGTGCCATCGGCCTGGAAACCCTGCTTGCTGCAGGGCTGCGGCTCTTCCACAATGGTGATCTCCCCCTGCTCCGACTGATTGAGTTGCTTTCGACCGCACCGGCAAAACTGTTTTCTCTGCCGGGTGGGACATTGAAGCCCGGAGCGCCGGCCGATCTTGCGATTGTCGACCTCGACGAACCGTGGGTGGTGAGCGAGGCGGATATCAGATCGCGTTCGAAGAACACCTGTTTTGAAGGGTCGCGGATGCAAGGCAAAGTCTTGCAAACCATGGTCGGTGGCCGCACAGTGTTCGCCTCCTGAAGCGCCGGCATGATTGTGGGGATCGCCGCGCAGCTCAGTTATTTGAACGGGGCATGAATTTCCTCGATTGGCGGCGACGGCAATCGGACCATGCCACATAACTACCAGGCGAAGAACGAAATATGCCCGATCCAATCAGTTGGCAGTTTGCCCTGCCCTATCTCCTCGCCGCACTGGCGTTCGGCTATCTGCTGGGATCGATCCCCTCTGGCCTGATCCTCACGCGGCTTGCAGGGCTCGGTGATGTCCGTTCGATCGGCTCCGGCAATATCGGCGCAACCAACGTGCTGCGGACCGGAAACAAATCGGTGGCCGCGGCAACACTTTTTGCCGACGCTTTCAAGGGAACGCTGGCTGTTTTGCTCGCCGCCAATTATGGCCCTGATCCAGCTATTGCTGCCGGCTTTGGTGCGTTCCTTGGTCATCTTTTTCCGATCTGGCTGAAATTCAAGGGCGGCAAGGGTGTTGCGACGTATCTCGGCGTACTCCTGGGCCTTGCCTGGAAGGGCGCTGTGGTGTTTGCGCTTGTCTGGCTCGCTGCCGCCGCTCTTTTCCGATACTCGTCGCTGGCCGCGCTGATTGCTGCAATCGCCGTTCCCGTCAGTCTGTACCTGCTTGGTCATGTTCAGATCGCGGAACTGTTTGTCGTCATGAGCGCCATCGTGTTCGTCAAGCACCGAGCAAACATCAGCCGGCTGCTGTCCGGTTCCGAATCCAAAATCGGAGCCAAGGATTGAATGACGAGGCGATAAATCCGAGCTGGTCGCTCAATGATGACGAGCGCCTCTCCTGGCTTCGCCTCATTCGCGCGGACAATGTCGGGTCGACGACCTTCAGCGAACTGATCAGCCGTTTCGGGTCGGCCCGGAACGCGATTGAGATGCTTCCGTCTCTGGCCAGCCGCGGAGGCCGGCGTGGCGCGATCCGCATTCCCTCGATTGCCGATGCGGAGCGTGAACTTGAGCACGCCAGCCGGTTTGGCGCCCGCTTCATCGCGCGATGCGAACCGGATTATCCGAAGATGCTGGCCGCGCTCGACCAGCCACCGCCGCTGATAGCGGTCAAAGGCAATCTCGATGTTTTCACACGCCCGACTGCGGCCATCGTCGGCTCCCGCAATGCGTCGCTTTCAGGAACGAAGATCGCGCACCAGATTGCAAGAGATCTCGGACGAATGGGCTACACGATCGTGTCCGGACTGGCGCGCGGAATCGATGCAGCCGCACACGCCGGGAGCCTTGAGAGCGGAACGGTGGCGGTTCTGGCAGGCAGTCTGGATCAACCTTACCCCAGTCAGAACATTCCGTTGTTTCACGAAATCATCGAAAAAGGCGGCGCGATCGTTTCGGAACGCCCCTTTGGCTGGCAAGCGCGCGCGCGCGATTTTCCGAGGCGCAACCGCATCATTGCAGGTCTGGCAATCGGGCTGGTCGTAATAGAAGCGGCCGAACGTTCAGGCTCACTGATCAGCGCACGACTGGCCGGAGAATATGGCCGGCTGGTGTTTGCGATACCCGGCTCGCCGCTTGACCCGCGCTCGGCGGGCACCAACCGTTTGCTGAAGGACGGCGCAACCCTGGTGACAGATGCGGCCGACATCGAGGAGTTGCTTGCTCCGCTCGCTGGACATCGTTCCGACACAGAAGTTCGAACCCATGAAAAGTTAGCCGCACCGCCTGCTCTTCCAACTGGCGACATCGAGCGTGACCGGCTGATCGAACTGCTCGGCCCGACACCAACGACAATTGACGACATTATCCGGCATAGCGGGCTGGAACCGGGCCAGGTCTCGACAATCCTGCTCGAATTGGACCTGGCCGGGCGGATCGAACGCCATGCGGGAGGTTCTGTTTCTCTTATTTTGTGAACATATAGGGTCAGCTATCCGAGGCACTCGCCCCGACTTTTAAGGCAAGCGGAAAGATCTAATGGCACAATTTAGTTTTCCGGTGCCTGTTGACCACACCACGACTTGAAATGTAACGGCAGACCTTGACCGAACCGAAAAGCGAAGCCATTTGACGGTCTGGCCATACGAATTGATTTGCTGCGGTGCTCCGACATGCCGCCAAGAAGGATACCGATAGCATCATGGACGTCGTCGTCGTTGAGTCACCGGCTAAAGCAAAAACCATCAACAAGTATCTTGGCAACCAGTTCACCGTACTGGCCTCCTTCGGCCATGTCCGCGATCTGCCGCCAAAGGACGGCTCTGTGCGGCCTGATGATGATTTCGAGATGTCCTGGCAGGTCGACGCCAAATCAAACAAGCGGCTGATCGATATCGCAAAGGCGGTCAAGGAAGCCGACGGACTTATCCTGGCAACCGACCCGGATCGCGAAGGCGAAGCGATCTCGTGGCATGTTCTGGAAGTTCTGCGTCAGAAAAAGGCACTGAAAGACAAACCAGTCAAACGGGTTGTATTCAACGCAATCACGAAATCGGCCGTGCTCGACGCCATGGCCCATCCTCGCGAAATCGATATTCCCCTGGTTGATGCCTATCTCGCGAGACGGGCGCTGGACTATCTGGTTGGTTTCAATCTGTCACCGGTTCTATGGCGCAAATTGCCCGGTGCCCGGTCTGCCGGACGTGTTCAATCCGTTGCGCTTCGGTTGGTCTGCGACCGTGAAGCTGAAATCGAACGTTTCATTCGCGAAGAATACTGGCAGATCGCCGCGCAGCTGAAGACACCGCGCGGAGAGGAATTCGAGGCCCGTCTCAGCGTCTTCGACGGCAACAAGCTGCAGAAGCTCGACATCAAGAACGAAGAGCAGGCGAACGGCATCAAGACAATGCTTGACGGCGCGGCGTTCACCGCAAGTTCCGTCGAGGCCAAACCAACCAAGCGGAATCCAGCTCCGCCGTTCACCACATCAACCCTTCAGCAGGCGGCATCGTCGCGCATGGGCTTTTCAGCTTCTCGCACCATGCAGGTTGCCCAACGGCTTTATGAAGGCATCGATACAGGTTCTGGAACGGCCGGTCTGATCA
>JAJFHT010000009.1 GCA_021775495.1 Hyphomicrobiales bacterium
GTTCTGCAATCTACATCCCAACTGCAAACACTCTGGAGGGGCATTTGACAAGGATCATGGCCGGAAAATCGCCTTCAGAGTACGGCAAATCCTGGAGCAGGGCTCCTCCCAGTGCGTACCAAAAAAACGAACATCTCCGCACGCCGGCAGTTCAATCACAGTCAGTCGAAACAGCCACCATGCAACACCAAGAAACAACCGCAGCAGACAGATCGACTGCGCCGCACACCGCCACGATCGAGGAGGTTTCGTCGGCCCTTGGGACCGATACAGCGACCGGCATAGATGCCGCAGAGGCGCAGAGACGTCTCACACGCCACGGACCGAATATACTTCGCAAACATCGCGCGCCAAACATTCTGCTGCTTCTGCTGGGGCAATTCAACAGCCCGGTGGTCTATTTGCTGTTGGCCGCATCGGCGTTCGCTCTGGTGCTGGGAGAATTCGTCGAGGCGGTGGCGATCATCCTGGTTCTACTGATCAATTCGGCAATCGGATTTGTTACTGAATTGCGGGCAATCCGCTCGATCGAGGCACTTCGCCAACTCTCGACACATTCAGTCCTTGTTCGGCGCGATGCGATGGTGGTCACCTTGCCAGCCGAACGCCTGGTACCGGGCGACATCGTCGTTCTGGACGCCGGCGACGTGATTGCGGCGGACATGCGTGTCAGTTCATCGGCTAATCTTGCCTCCGACGAATCGGCACTGACCGGAGAGTCGCTGCCGGTGAGCAAGTCTGTCGATCCGGTCGGCGCGGAAACACCCCTGGCCGAACGCAGTTCGATGCTTTTCAAGGGTTGCGGCATCACACGCGGGACCGGTGAGGCGATCGTCACCGGTACGGGCATGGACACCGAGTTGGGGCGGATCACACGGCTCATCGAGGAGGCCGAGCCGGAACGCTCTCCACTGGAGCGGCAACTGGGTCTGCTGAGCCGGGATCTCATCCTGTTTACCCTGGCGATAGCCGCCGCCGTCGGTATTTCCGGTGTGTTTTCCGGGCAGGATCCGAACTTGATGATAAAAGCCTCGGTAGCGCTCGCCGTTGCTGCCATTCCGGAGGGGCTGCCGATCGTTGCGACCCTGGCTCTGGCGCGCGGTATGCTGCGAATGGCAAAACACAACGCACTCATCGAACAGCTTTCGGCTGTCGAGACGCTGGGCGAAACGACGGTTATCCTGACCGACAAGACCGGGACACTGACGGAGAACCGGATGCACGTCGACCGCCTGCTGACCGCGGCCGGCAAACTGACATTCGATCGCAAGGCCGGCGCGTTTCTGCTCGACGCCAAGACGATACGACCAATGCCTAGCGACGAACTTGAAAATCTTTTGAAGACCGTTGCCCTATGCAACAACGCATCGCTGGATTCGAACGGCAGCACCGGGGATCCGATGGAGATCGCCTTGCTGGAAGCCGCAGCCGCTTCCGGATTGCACCGCGCCGCACTTTTAAAAAAATACCCGGAACACACCGAACATGCGTTTGATGTTGCAACCCGGATGATGGCCACGGTGCATCATGACCCCGATGGCTGCATGGTTGCCGTCAAGGGCGCTCCGGAAGCTGTATTTGCCTGCCTGCACGACGTTCAGGATGGACTGCACAACCTCGCATTCGACCAGGAGCAGGATCGGCGTTGGAGAGAGGCTTGCGATTTGCTCGCCGGACAGGGTTTGCGTCTGCTCGCGATCGCCGGGAAAAAAGCAGAAGATGCCGACGTCCCAGTCTACGAAAATCTCACGCTTTACGGTGTGGTCGGTTTCCAGGACCCGCCCCGCGCGGACATAGCGTCGGCGATCGCCGACGCCCGCCGAGCCGGCATTTCTGTCGTCATGGTCACCGGTGATCACGCGGCCACGGCAAAACACATATCGAAAACCATCGGCTTGGCATCCGCTGCGTCATCAGTCGTTCACGGATCGGATATGAAGCCCATTGAGACAATGGACGAAGCGGAAAAACAGGCGGCGCGCGCGGCGCGGATCTTCTCGCGCATGACCCCCGAACAGAAACTTTCGCTCATCACGCTCCACCAGCAAGCGGGCGAAATCGTTGCCATGACCGGCGACGGCGTCAACGATGCCCCGGCATTGAAAAAAGCCGATATTGGCATTGCGATGGGCCAGCGCGGCACCCAGGTTGCCCGGGAGGCGGCTGACATGGTGCTGCGCGACGATGCTTTTTCGACAATTATCCACGCTGTATACGAAGGCCGGGTGATTTACACCAATATTCGCCGGTTCACCACCTATCTCCTGTCCTGCAACCTGGGTGAAATCCTCATTGTCGGATTGGCTGTACTGGGTGGCTTGCCTTTGCCTTTGCTGCCACTTCAGATCCTGTTTCTCAATCTCGTCACGGACGTTTTTCCCGCATTTGCTTTAGGTACGATTAAGGCTGACCGGAACGTGCTGGCGCGCCCGCCACGCCCGCCCTCGGAACCGATACTGGCCCGCCCGCAGTGGATTGCGATCCTGACCCACGGCAGCGTTATCGCAGGCGCGGTACTGGCGTCGCTGGTAACCGCCTTGTTCGTGCTGGAACTGGAGGGAGACGCTGTAACCACCATGTGTTTCTTTACGCTTGCTCTGGCTCAGCTCTGGCATGTGTTCAACATGCGCAACTGGCGGGACGGCTTCGTGTTCAACCAGTTGACCCGAAATACCTATGTCTGGCTCGCCATCATGCTTTGCCTGGGCATTCTGGGCCTGGCCGCCGTCCAGCCCTGGTTGAGTTCGGTCCTTCGGCTTGTTCCGCTTTCGCTTGAAGCCTGGGGAATCGTTTTTGCCTTGAGCCTCGTCCCAATCCTGTTTCGCGAGTTGGCAGCGCTGTTTGTCAGGATGCAAAGATCCCGCGGCGGAAAATCAATCCGCCTCCAGTGAGAGTGAAATCTATTTCCGTAGCCAGTACAGCATCATCGTGACGCCGGAGATCACCAGGACTGCCAGCGAATCATAGCCGAGCCCGAACAGGTTGCGCCGGCTACGCACCAACAGGCCGGAGGCATAAACCAGGGTGACGATCAGCCCGGAGATCAGGGCAAGCCACAATACAGGTTCAAACTCCAGGAGAATGGGGCCGCGCAGAAACAGGATATCCGCCGGCCAGATCAATGCCAGCATGATCAGATTGCTGCCGAATATGTTGGAGATCGCCATCGTGTAGGCACCCAGGCGCACGGCGGCGATGGTCGTTGACAGTTCAGGCAGTGATGTTGCACCGGCCAGCAGCGTAACGCCGACGAAACCAGATCCCATTGAGGTTTGCGTGCCGATGCGCTCGGCCATTTCAACCGTCAGGAACGCCGCCAGAACAAGTCCGCAACTGAGCCCCAGAAAACGAAGATTCAGTGCCGGCGCACCGAGTTCGGGAAAACTGCTGACAAACACGCTTTCCTCGCTGACGTCCCCCGGCTCCGGCACCTCCACGGGGATCCAGGAGATGCCGTTTTCATGCTTGCGCAGCAATGCGATCGCGCCGAGATAACACAAGGCCAGAAACGTCGAACCCAGCCCCACATGTCCCATTGCGGCATATTCACTGAGAGACAGTGTGGCAATCAGCAAAGCCATCAGCAGGGCAAGCACGACGCCCTCCAGAATGGTTGTTGTTTTGCGCGGAAAAGAGGTGATTGCCACGCCCACGACAAAGCCATCCGCAATTGCCAAAATCGCGAATTGCAAGGTGATCCCGCCAAGCAGGTTTCCCAGCACCAGCGACGCGTTGCCGCCCACCGCAGCCACAATGGTCGTAATGATTTCAGGCATGGACGTTGCCGCAGCCAGAAAGACGAAGCCCATCACGGCGCGGCCGATGCGGTGCCTGTCGGCGATCTCATCGGCATAAACGACAAGGCGGCTCCCGATGAACCAGACACCAGCGGCGCCGATCAGAAAAAGCACAATATTTGTCAGCAGATTTGTCTCGGGCAATTGTGTCAGCAACGAACGCGCCTCCCGGAGATCGGCCCATCACCGATGAAGGCGCGACGGAGTTGTCGGCGTGAGACACTCATAATTGCAACTGCCATTGTTCTCGCAGATTCTGCCGCGACGAGCGCAGGGCTGCGCAAATCGAGAGCCGGCTCACCGGTTCAGGTTGAGATTTCACGATCGACATTTGTCAAAGCCCACTGGGTCAAAATCGGACCGCCCAATTCGAACAGGATCGTTGTTCCGATCGCCATTGCCAGAATCTGATCGCGCGCACCGGGAAAAGCATGGGCGGCGACCAGGGCCATGCCCAGAGCGACTCCCGCCTGCGGCATCAGGGCGATACCGATCCAGCGGGAATAGTCCGGCCGCATTCCGGAAAAACGACCGCCGAGCCATCCGCCTGCGAGCCGCCCGAGAATTCTGAGCAGCAGGTAGACGATACCGGTGAAACCGATCGCCGGCAGGGCTGCAATGTCCAGCGATGCCCCGGCAAGCACAAAGAACAGCACCATGAACGGCCATTCGATATTCTCGATCTCATGAAAGGCGCGCGTGTGGTGCCGGGCAAAGTTGGCGACGATCAGTCCGGTGATCATCGCCGCCAGCAGGAATGATGCTCCCAGGGCAAGAGACAGCCCGCCGCACAAAAAGACCACCCCCAGCGCCTCGGCCTGGCTCGGCTCCCCCGGTTGCAGCCTGCCCGTCATGTAGGCGGTCGGAAATCCGACGGCGGCACCGACCAGAACCGCACCGCCGACCTCGATCAGTCCGCTGGAAAGAGCCGAATACGGGCTCTGTCCGACAAGCGCCTGCCCCAGTGCCAGCAACAGGCTGAACAGGACAAGTCCCCATGCATCGTCAATCGCCACAATGCCGAGCAGCAACCTGGAGAAGGGCCCCTCGGCCTTGCAGCGCCTGACCACATCCTGCGTCGCCGCCGGTGCCGTTGCCGTCGAAATTCCGGCCAGCACCAGGCACAGCAGCGGATCAACGCCGATAAGCCAGAGGCCAAACCCGACAAATGAAGCTGTGATCAGAACGGCGGCGATCGAAACACTGATAATGTGACGACCATTTTCAACGAATAGGTCCCGGGTGAGGCGGCCGCCCAGCAGGAATGCCACCATTACGAGCGCCATGACGGCAACGAGCGGATACCAGCCGTCGATCGCAGCTGGCAGCAGATCGAGCCCAGACGGCCCGGCGGCGATTCCAAACAGCACCAGCAACGTCACTCGCGGCAGACGGGTGCGGCGGCCGAGCTCGTCCATTGCAAGACCGATAAGCAGCAACGCGCCAATGGTGATCAGAAATTGCGAATTGGGCATTACGGTTCACAATGCCTCAGCTCAAGATCGCGACATTGGCCGCATAGGGCCCTTTGTCACCATCCTGTTCGCGGAACCTCACCTTCGCGCCGACATGAAGCTTTTCCCAATCACCGGTGACAAGACTGTCGCGCCCCAGATAGACGTCCTGCCCGTCATCGCCCCTGATGAAACCGTAACCCTCTCCCTCGAACAGCCGGTCGATGGTTCCGTGAAGGATCGGCGCATGATGTTTTACATCGAGGCCGGACATCTTCTTGCCCTGTTCCTTGAGTTCGCGCCGTGCCGCGTCGAACACCTGATGAACCGCGAGACTGACGTCTTCGGCAGCGGTGCTGCGTCCGAAACTGCGCGAAACATGGATGTCGGGTCCGGGCACCCTGATGGTCAGGCGAATGTCGAATTCGCGCGCATTGACCTGTTTCTTGCCCGGCGCGGCGACAACGACGTCACAACCGACAATGCGCGGATGGTATTTTTCCAGTTCGGTTATGCGGTCACTGATATGCGCCTCGACGACCGGAGAGCTGTCCATATTCAGAAAACTGATATTCGACTGAGATTGCGGCATCTGATTGCACCCGTTTTCCTTGTTAAGCGCTGTTGTGATTTCATTCCGCAGGATTGGATTGTGTCGCTGCCGTACCGTAGCCGGTTCCCGATTGGCCAGTGGTTTTGGAAAGCTGGGACTTTGCCATTTCAAGACTCCTGATTTGCTGCTGCATCGGATTGGTGCGCGCCACACCGCATTGTGCCCTGGCGTGCACTCACCAATGGCTTTAACTCCGCGCCATCCCAGTCAATTCGGGCAATCCTGTCCGAATGCGAGACGCGCTGTGGATTTTATGCCAGCCGGTGAATTGGAGAATCTTGATCGATATCAAACACCGTGCCGGATCAGCTGGTTTATTTTGATTTTGGTCAATCCTGGACAAACATGCATCTGAAAGAGTGACAAATGTCAGGAGCGGAGATCACCATGAAGCAGAAAAGAATTTGGGCACTGGTCGCGAACGGAGCCACCGCGCGTATCCTCAAGGGCATATATGGTAACGATCCGGCCGAGACGGTGGAATTCATGCCGGATCATCCGCGCCTGGGCGAGATTATGGCCGATCGCGCCGGCCGCAGTTTTTCCTCCGTCGGCCGCCATCGCTCTGCCATGGAGCCCCGTTCCGACCCCGTTGAGGAACGTCAGCGGCTTTTTGCCGATAGTCTTTCGGCCGTACTGGAGGAGCACCACGCATCGGGTGAATTCGATGAGCTGATTGTCATCGCCGCGCCGGCGATGCTCGGCGATCTGCGCCAGGC
>JAJFHT010000081.1 GCA_021775495.1 Hyphomicrobiales bacterium
AGTCGGAACCTTCTGTCGAGGGAACGCTGGAGGACCTTCCAGCCGGAAATGTCGGTCCCGGAGTCGATGATGAAGGAACCGGCAACGCCGAACAGCAGGTCGCGGCCAGGATGGAACGTTCGCCTCTCGACAAGGAATTGACAGATCAGGCGGATCAGGTGGACGCCGACAAGGAAAACGAAATCAAAACCGAGCAGGAACAGAAAGAACAGCAGGAAAAACTCGAGGCCCTTTCCAAGGAAATCTCGAGTGACGTCGCCGAGGCGATCCGAGAAGCACTGGGGCCGGCGGCGCTGTTTCCGGACTCGGTATCGGTAACTGCTGCCGATGGTGGTGTGCTGATATCGGTGACTGAGCAATTGAATGTGCCGATGTTTCAAATCGGCTCTGCGGTCCCCAGGCCCGAACTGGTCGTCGCGATGGAAAAGATAGGAGAGGTTCTCTCCAAACGCGACGGGAAGCTGCAGATTCACGGCCACACCGACGGGCGCCGCTATGCCGGTAAGAATTATGACAATTGGCGTCTTTCGTCAGCCAGGGCACACGCCACTTACTTCATGCTCGCACGCGGCGGTCTCGACAAGCAGCGGATCAAGCAGATTTCTGGTTTTGCCGATCGCAAGTTGAAAGTTGCAAACGATCCCAACAACGGAGCCAATCGGCGCATCGAGATCCTTCTGGAGGCCGGGCAATGAGACTGCGCTCGATGGCTGTTGCCGTCGTGTTGATGGCGACCCCGGTTGTCCCGGCGGTTGCCGATATCGGTAATCTCGAGCCGTATCAACTGATGCGCACCCTGCAAATGGTGCAGGATCGCATAGCATCGGGCGATCATGCGGCCATGCCGATGCAACGTAAGCTGATGGCGCTCATCGACGACCGGTTCAGCAAGGGAACTCGAGAACCGGTCAGTGGCGAACGGAACCTCGACGCGTTCCTGATCTACGCGATGTCTGGGGGAAATGCAGAAACGGTTTCCGCGATCATGCCTCAACTGGCAGGCCACGAAACACGGCAGAAGATCGCACTGGGCACACTTCACTATCTGAGAGGCCAGACCAGGTCCGCCGCGAAAATCCTTATGGACGTTAATCCGATGCACATCGAAAGTGATGTTGGGGCCTATCTTGCCCTGGTGCGCGGATCGTTGATCAATGACAGTGACGTGAAGGATCTTGTCCGCAATCTCAATTATGCGCGCTTGCTGGCTCCCGGGACTCTGGTTGAGGAGTCTGCGTTGAGGCGCCTGCTGGCACTCTATGGCCGGGCGCGGGATGCCGAGCGCTTTGTCAGGACATCAGAGATCTATGCCCGCAGGTTTCTGCGTTCGCCATTTGCCGGACAGTTTGCCGACGCATTCGTCAGCGGAATTGTCGCGATGGATGCACGGATCGGTGAGAATGAAATTCGTGAAATTACTGAAACGATTCCGGATAAATATCGCAAGGCGTTGTATATGCGGCTGGCACGGCTTGCCACGCTCGAGGGCAAGACAAAACTTCTCGCCCGGACTCTTGATGTGCTGCGTGGTCCTGACACCGGGCAGGACGACAAGCCCGCTACGATGGACGAAAGGTCGCGCCTCTATGCTGCGATCGCATCGATTGGCGATGGGGATAGCGAGGCACTGAAACAGGAACTTCTGAAGATCGATCCGGCCCGGCTTCCAAAGGAGGATCGCGCAATTCTGTCCGCAACACTGGCGTTGCATGAGGCGATTGTCGATCCATCTGCGGCGAAGCCCAGGCAGATCGCAGCCAAGCCGGTGAAGACAAAGGGAAAGGCCGCAAAGTCTCGCAAGCCGGCTAAAGGCAAAAGACCCATGCGTACCGTGTATCCGGATGGTCGCAACCTGTCAGCTGCTCCTGAAGCACAACCGGAACCGACACCGGACCCAACGGCAGAAGAACAGCCCGTACAAATGGCCCCTGAGCCCAAGGAAATACTCGAAGAAGACGACGATCTTCAGGACTTTATGGCCGACATTCGCGGCCGTTTGAATGATGCAGAAGATACAGGATCGGAGACAAAATAGTGAACGTACAAACCGCGATCCCAACTCCGGCCAACAGCCAGGCTGAAAACAAGCCGGGATCGGTGCGGCGTAACGAAAACGGTGGTGACGGGTTCGAAACAGCGCTGCGCAACAAATCTGAAAACAGATTTGATGAGAATGCCGGCGCAGAAAAGAATTCAGAGACGGATGAGCGGTTGGGGCTCAAGCTGGCTGACAATGCCGGTTCGAAAACCATCGGTCGGTCCACCGACACACCTCTCGCAGAACAGGCGCGACCGCAAGATCCAGATGCCACGGCCGACACACCGGTTCGTGACCAGGTCGAACATGCCGACACTGCAACGCAGCAGGTTCAACGCACTGAACGCCCGCCGATACCGGCCATCCAGAACTGGGTAAACCGGCTGCATGCGCTTGATGGCAACAGCGAGGCCGGTTCCGTGAAGCCACCGGCGATCGAAATTGCCGCCAAGGTCCAATCTGGCAGTCCGGTGCAGGTGTTCGAGCGCACCGATCTGAAAAACCAGGTTCCGGCAAGACAATCACAAATTGGCGGTGCAATCGAGATGCCGGCATCGCATGTCGCCGCTGCCGGAAAGCCGGTCATCGACAATCCGGGACAGGCAAGGAGTGAGGTGGCAATTCCGCTGCACTCCGCGAGGGGAAAACCGCTTGGCGGATCCCGTCCGCAGATTGAGAAAGTGGAAGCGGCTCCACAATCCGCCGTTGAACGCATTCCCGGGAACGCAAATCCGAATGAAGAATCAGATGTCGCGGGGGCCAGAGCTGCATCGCCAGCCGATCGTATCGCAATGACGCCCAAAGCCGATGCGGCGGCCGCGAGTTCTTTGCCCGTTGGTCAGTCCAATACTCCGGTTCAGCAAGGCAGCGCAGTAATGCCGACCCCACCGGTCCCTGTCACCGCGGCGCCGGATGGAAATGCCAAGGCAAATCCGGCGACAGGTTCATTGCTCATTCAACTCGAACAGGTTGAGGCAGTCCGCGAACTGGCCGCCTCTGATCGATTTGGATTTGTTTCGCGTCTGTCGCAAAATGGCGGCTCTGTCCAGGTGTTGAGGTTGCAATTGAAGCCCGCCGAACTTGGAACCGTAACGGCCCACATGAGAATGGAAAACGGTCAAATGACGGTTGAACTTATTGCGGAAAAGGACGCCGCGTTCCGTCAATTGTCGAAGGACATATCCGTCATGCAAACGGCGATGCGTTCAATGGGCATCATTGTCGATGAGATCGTCGTATCGCATGGCGGCGCTGGTGGGGATACTCATCAGACAACCGATGGTCAGCAGCGTGGCACCTCGGAAAGCCGGGGTGAATCGGGGTCCGGGCGGCGACCCGGCCAGCAATCCAATGACGGTGACACAGCCCATGAATCAGGTCGGAACAATCCAAGCGACGGCAATACCGGCACTTCTTCTGGTATCTATATTTAGTTTGCCCGGGCTTTCGAATTCTGTGCACGCGGCACCCGGTCCGTGTGAACGGGAAATTGTCCAAGCCGCCCGCAAATACGACATCCCCGTCGGCATTCTTTACTCGGTCGGGCTTACGGAAACCGGTCGCAGAGGAAGCCTGCAACCCTATGCCCTCAACATTGAGGGCAAGGCCCATTTTGCCGCTAGTCTCCGCGAGGCCAAATCGGAGTTCAAGCGTGCGCGCGCGAAGGGCAAAAAGCTGATTGACCTCGGCTGCATGCAGATCAATCATCATTACCACGCCGACCAGTTCCGCCGGCTTGATGACATGCTGCATCCGCCTTCAAACGTTGATTACGCCGCTCGATTTTTGAAATCATTGCGCGGAAAACATGGTAATTGGTCGATGGCCGTTGCGCGTTACCACGCTGGGCCGAATAACAATCCGGCGCAAAAGAGATATATATGCCGAGTTATCTCAAATATGGTTGCGACAGGATTTGGAAAATGGACCAGGAAGGCGAGAAATTTTTGTAAATAGTTAGTAATATTGAATTTATAGTTTATAAAACTCTAACTATCAAAAATTGTTTCGTCTGGAAATAATTCAACCTTTGCAAGAATAAACCCCCCAAATTTGGGGGGGCATATCTCCCAATTGTGGCCGATTCGGGCAAGCAGCTACCCATAGGGTTGCGGCGGTAACACTGATTCGGGGGTTTGGAAATGATCGTCATCGTAGATGAACGAGAACTGGTTAAGAAAGGGTATGAGTCTCTCTTTCAAAGAGAGGGATTTTCCAGCGTTGGATTCAAGGCTGAGGATTTTACCAGTTGGGTGGATCAGGCCGCTGATGACGACATCTCGGCGGTCAGCGCTTTTTTGATCGGTGATACTGCCGACACGAAACTTCCGGCAGGTCGGTTGAAAGACAAGACTGATGCCCCGGTTATTGCCCTGCTCGACCAGAGCTCGCTTGAGGATACGCTCAAACTGTTTGAAACCGGTGTGGACGATGTTGTCCGCAAGCCGGTTCATGTCCGCGAGATCCTGGCCCGTATCTCGGCAATTCGCAGGCGGGGTGCGCCAAAATCGAAATCGGTCGACATTGACGGACTCCGGATTCTGTTTGACGGGCGTGACCCGGAGATTGACGGCAAACCGTTCCCTCTGCCTCGCCGCGAGCGCCGTATCCTGGAATACCTTGCCAGTATTGGTGACCGCCGCGCGACCAAGTCACAGGTCTTTGCTGCAATTTACGGTGTGTTCGAGCCGGAAATCGAAGAAAATGTGATCGAAAGCCACATTTCCAAATTGCGCAAGAAGTTGCGGGCAATACTTGGTTTCGATCCGATCGATTCCAAACGCTTTCTTGGATACCGGCTGGTCTCTCGTACCCAGACATATGCCGAGTGCGCCTGACCCTGGGCATCGCCTGACCATTCCCTGCTTTCCGAATGGCAGTGAACCGCCTTATTTGGCGGTTCACTGGCTCTGCCTGTTGCAGGGTTGCGCGTCGCGACCCCCCGACACCCGCTCCACCCTGCATCATCGTCCACGTGAGTTTCGGACAAGATTCGTACTGTAGGGTCCAGTCTGACGAAATAGTGAGGGTTTCCAATGAGCTTATACGGGATGATGCGAACGGGCGTATCCGGCATGCAGGCGCAGGCCACCAGACTGTCAGCCGTTTCCGACAACATCGCGAATTCAAGCACGACGGGCTACAAGAAGAGCGGCGTCGAATTCTCCACGCTGGTCATGCCGGGCAATGCCGGCGGGTTCAGTTCAGGTGGTGTGAACACCGACGTCCGCCGTCACATTGAGCAGCAGGGCGTATTGAATTTTTCGAATTCGTCGACCGATCTGGCCGTTGATGGCGATGGCTTCTTTGTTGTCGAAAATTCCGCCGGCACTCCGTTCTTGACCCGCGCTGGATCATTCGTTCCCGATGGAGAAGGGCGATTGGTCAACGCGGCAGGCTATTTTCTGTCCGGTTATGATTTTTCGAACGGCCCGCCAACTGTCGTTGCCAACGGATTTGCTGGCCTCGCTCCGATTACGGTTACCCAGGCAGAACTGACCGCCACGCCGTCCACGACTGGTCGGTTTCTGACAAACCTGCCATCGGATCAGGCCGTCACGGCTGCTCCGCTGCCTTCCGCCAACCTGGCGACGTCGGAGTATTCTCACAAATCTTCAGTTGTCACCTACGACAATGTCGGTGGCGAACAGCTTATTGACATTTATTACACCAAAACCGCCGCAAACACCTGGGAGATGACAGCATATCATCAGCCCGATGCCACGGCGTTCACCGGATTTCCCTATGCCAGCGCTGCGCTGGTGAGCCAGACAATCACTTTCAATCCGGCGAATGGTGATCTGGCCGGCGGCAGCCCCACCGCACTGGCGTTTACCGTCCCGGGCGGTGCCGCGATGTCGCTCGACCTGGCCGGTACCAAGGAACTGGCAGCCGATTTCCAGGTGCTGGGGGTTGATGTGAATGGCAATGCACCGGCGGAAATCGAAAAGGTTTCTTTCGATTCCGACGGCACGTTGTACGCGCAGTACAATGATGGATCCTTCAAGGCGCTTTCCCGAATTCCGCTGGCGACGGTTGTCAGCCCGAACCTGCTCAATGCCCTTCCTGGAAATGTCTATTCACAAAGCACGGATTCAGGGGACCTGCAGCTCGGATTCCCCAATGAATCGGCTTTTGGGTCGGTTGTTGCCGGCGCCCTGGAAGGCTCCAACGTCGATCTGGCCGGAGAACTGACGGAAATGATTCAGGCTCAGCGCAGCTATACGGCCAATTCAAAGGTCTTTCAGACCGGATCCGAACTGATGGAAATCCTGGTCAATCTGAAACGCTGATTTCAGTCTGCGCGAAATTATGCCGGGGAAGGAGTGACCGCGTGATCGAAATACCAATGTCAAGGCGGTCGGGTCGAGCGACATGTCACTAAGCAGTGCATTGAACATTGCGCAGAATGCGCTGCTCAATACGTCCAGGCAGACCAATGTTGTCTCCCGCAACATTACCGGAGCGGGCGACGAGAACTATTCCCATCGGCAGGCGAATACCGAGACCGCCAGCAACGGTGCCCGAGTTCTCAACATTCGGCGCACCGAAGACCTGCATCTGCTACGCAAGAATCTTGAGGCGCTGTCATCATTCGAGGGGCAGCAGACCCTTTCGACCCAGTTGAACGACATCAAGGCCATGCTCTCCGGCCCTGACAATCAGTTCTCGCTGGAGAACTATCTGGCCGGCTTCCGGGACCGGCTTCAGGAGTTTTCCGCTGCTCCGGCAAATGGACTGCTCGCAGAAGCGGCGGTTGACTCGGCAAAACAGCTTGCCGGCCGGCTGAACGAGACCTCCAGCCAGATCCAGGCATTTCGGGACTATGCCGACCAGTCGATTGCCGGTGATGTCACCAAGGTCAACGATCTGCTGGAGCAATTGGAATCGGCAAATTCCGATGTTGTTGCGGGAAATCGTGTTGGCAAAGCCGACAATGACGCGCTTGACCGGCGTGATTCGATTTTGAAGGACATTGCGAAAATTCTGCCGATCTCGATTTTGAACCGTGCGAACAGTGACATCGTCGTCACCACCGTCAATGGCGCGACCTTGTTCGAAAAGGTGCCTCGCGAAGTCACATTCCAGTCTTCGGTCCCCTATGGTCCAGGTACCGCCGGTAATCAGGTTCGGGTCGACGGCGTGCCCGTGCCGGCTGGAACGGGAAGCAATACGGCCGCTTCCGGAACAATCGCCGCAATGTTGCAGTTCCGTGACGACACCGCGGTCAACCTGCAGGGCCAGGCTGACGAGATTGCCCGGGGCATGGTCGACGCCTTTGCCGAACGCGATCCGACTGGAGGACCATTGCCGGCGCTCGCCGGGCTGTTCCAGACAAGCGCTGGCGCAACAGCCGTTCCGGCTGCCGGTGTCATGGTGCCGGGGCTCTCCGCAACCATCGTGGTTGCCGCGGCTTTCGATCTGAAGGCCGGTGGCGATCCCAATTTGCTGCGTGACGGCGGTGCCAACGGCGCAGGATATGTGGCCAACACGACGGCTGCCGAAGGATTTTCCACTTCCATTTTGGGATATGCGCAACGGCTTGAAAGCCCGATGGCATTTGATGGCGCGGCCGGCATTCCCGGCTCGACCTCGCTGATGAGCTATGCGGCCGATTCGATCGGTTGGCTCGAAGGCGCCCGGTCAACCGCCGACACGGCGACGGGAGACAAAAAGGCACTTTTCCTGCGAACTTCCGAATTTCTTTCCAACCGGACCGGTGTGAATGTCGATGAGGAGATGTCCATGCTCCTTGATCTGGAGCATTCCTACGAAGCCTCGGCACGGTTGATCGGCATCATCGACGAGATGCTGAAATCCCTAATGTTAGAGTTGAGGTGATGACATGAAGGTTTCACACGTCTCCTCTCACTGGATGTCTCAGTCGCTCCGCCACCGTCTGTCGGAATTGCAGTCGCAATTGAACAAGGCCAGCACCGAGGTCAGCACCGGAAAATATGCCGATGCCGGCCTTGAGCTAGGTGAGCAAAGCTCAAATCTGGTTTCCCTGACTTCGAAAGTGGATCAGCTTGAAGCGATTGCGCAGACCAACAAGCTGGCCAGCAATCGCCTTGGCGTTGTCCAGCAGAATCTGCAACTGATCGACAGCGTCGGCTCTGAGCTTTTCGCCACAATAGCGACCGCGAACGCCAGCGGTGCGGATCCGCAACTCGCGGTGGACGCCGCCAATATCGCCCTGCAGCGCACCACCGATCTTTTGAATACGACCTATGATGGTGTCTATATCTTTGCCGGTCAGAACACCTCCAACCCGCCGATTGCGCAATACGAGGGCGGGGCTGCGCAAACCGCTTTTGCCAATGCGTTCGCGACGCATTTTGGCTTCGCCCAGACGGCACCTGCCGCTGAAAACATCACTGCGGCTGCAATGACGACGTTCCTCACTACCGTTGTCGAACCGATGTTCACCGGCGCGGCCTGGAACACCGACTGGTCGACAGCCACCGACGAAGGCATGATTTCCAGGATATCCGAGAACCAACAGGTCGAGACCTCGTCGAGCGCGAACGAGATGGGATTGCGAAGCCAGATCATGGCGAGTGTTGTTTCGGCCGAAATGTTCGGAAGCAACCTGAACAAATCGGCCCTCGAGTCCGTCACCCAATTCTCGCTCGACAAACTTGGCACCGCAGCCGGTCAGATAAGCACGATGCAGGGCCGGGTCGGATTCGTCGAGCAAAGGATCAGCGAATCAAGCAATCAAATCCAGGCACAGCGTGACCAGTTCATTCTGCAGGCAGGGGATCTTGAGAATGTTGATCCGTTCGAAGCGACGACGCGCGCGCAGTTTCTTCTTTCACAGATCGAGATGTCCTACTCGATCACCTCACGTATTAACAACCTCAGTTTGATGCGGTTCATCCAATGATTCAACACCGACTTAAAGAGAAGGGTTTGATGTGATCCAGTTACAGTATGCCGAGATTCAGGCCGAGTCGGTTGCCGATGCCCGTGAACGGGAACGTGAACTGATACAGCGCTCGATTGATCTGTTGAAGCGCGCCACTCAGGACGATGCGGAGACTTTTGCGCTGGTCGAGGCGCTTCATTTCACGATCCGGTTGTGGAGCTCCTTTCTGGAGGACCTGGCGGATGACAACAACGAATTACCCAAGGAACTGCGTGCCAATCTGATCTCGATCGGCATCTGGATCCTGCGGGAATCGGAAAATATCCGCCAGGGCGAGTCGACCAATGTCGAGGCCATCATCGAAGTTTCTGAAATATTGAAGGACGGCATAAAGTGACCGAAAACACCTTTAAGGTCTCGCTCAAGGCAAATGAGCGCATATTCATCAACGGCGCTGTTGTCCGTGTCGACCGCCGCGTGTCGCTCGAATTTCTCAATGACGTACAGTTTCTCCTGGAAAACCATGTCATGCAGGCGGAAGATGCAACGACGCCACTTCGGCAGCTCTATTTTGTCGCCCAGGTGATTGTCATGTCGCCAACCAACGCGGCCGCTGCGCTCGGGCTGTTCCGCAAGAATCTGGATTCCCTGATCGAAACGTTTTCGGATCAACGGATTCTGTCCGACCTGAAATATGTCGATCGCATGGTCTCGGAAAACCGCATCTACGAAGCCCTGAAAACCATCCGTAAACTCTACCCCTTCGAGGACGAAATCCTCGGCGGTACCAATACAACCGAAATAGAGGAGCCGGTCGAGCTGCCATTGCGAGCCGCCGGATAACCACCATGGATTCAGTTTCTTCTGTCCAGCAGACATCAGCCCAGAAGGCAGCAACACCAGCTAGTGCGGCGTCTCTGGACTATAACGCCTTTCTCAGTCTTCTGGTTGAGCAGATGAAAAATCAGGATCCGACAGAACCGATGGATTCGACCGAATATGTCGCCCAGCTCGCCACATTCTCCAATGTCGAGCAGTCGATCCAGACCAATACCAATCTCACCGAATTGCTGAAGGCTTCATACCTGACGCAGGCCGGAAGCATGGTTGGGCGGACCATCACCTCACATGACGGCAAGATTTCCGGAACGGTATCGGAGGTGCGCGTGCTTGATGACGGTATCACCGCGGTTCTCGAAGATGGCCAGGAGATTTCCGTCGGCGGTGGCGTGACGGTCAGTTGATGAACGAAACCGACGCACTTGAACTTGTCCAATACGCGATGTGGACCGTCATGGTCGCATCAATGCCGGCCGTCCTGACGGCCATGCTGGTGGGAACCTCCATCGCGCTTTTCCAGGCACTGACCCAGATTCAGGAAATCACCCTGACATTCGTGCCGAAAATCATTGCCATTTTTCTGGCAGTTGCACTTTTTGCGCCGTTGATCGGCGGTGAAGTCAGCACGCTCACCAACGTGCTCTATAAGCGAATTGAAACGGGTTTTTGACGTCGGCTGGATTGACCAAATACGTCTTTTTCTTGGCAGCAGCCACAATTCCGCCATTCGGCAAGCTTCGAGCATGCCCCGTCGTCTAGCCTCGTGACGGGAGCCCGCCTGCCGGCGGTGCATTCGGCTCGGGGTGATCATGGCATTTGTGTCCAATAGTGTAGCGGAACCGGCTGAAAGCGGACGCGACGTCTATCTTGCGATCGCCGTCGTGCTCATTCTCACCGTTCTGTTTCTGCCGATACCTGCATTCCTTATCGATCTCGGTCTGGCCGTTTCTATTGCGATCTCGGTGTTGATCCTGATGGTATCTTTGTGGATCGTGCGGCCGCTGGATTTCTCGTCCTTTCCGATGGTGCTGCTGATCGCGACAATGCTGCGATTGTCTTTGAACATCGCCACAACCCGGATGATTCTGTCGCATGGACATGAAGGCGTGAATGCCGCCGGTTATGTCGTCGGAGGTTTTTCACGTTTTGTCATGGCCGGTGATTTCGTTATCGGAATCGTCGTTTTCCTGATCCTGATCATCGTGAATTTTGTCGTCATAACCAAGGGTTCGACACGTATAGCGGAAGTCGGCGCACGGTTTACTCTCGATGCCATTCCGGGCAAGCAAATGTCGATTGACGCCGACCTGTCAGCCGGCGTTATCGATGAAAAGGAAGCCCAGTCGCGCAGGCGTGAACTGGAGGAGGAAAGTTCCTTTTTCGGATCGATGGACGGTGCATCGAAATTTGTACGTGGCGATGCGATCGCCGGGCTGATTATCACGGCGATCAATATCATGGGCGGTATTATCATCGGATACACCCGCCACGACATGTCCGTCGGGGAAGCTTCCGATGTCTTCATCAAGCTTGCGGTCGGTGATGGTCTGGTCTCACAGATTCCCGCCCTAGTGGTTTCGCTTGCAGCCGGCCTTCTGGTCTCCAAGGGCGGTACCCGTGGGGCGGTCGAAAAAGCGCTGTTCGACCAGTTGAGTGCATATCCCCGTGCGCTCTATGTCGCTGCCGGGCTGCTGGTTATGCTTGGCCTTATGCCCGGATTACCGGCTTTGCCGTTTCTTTTTCTTGCCGCCGGACTGTCCGCGATCGCCTATATCCTGCCCCGGCGGCAGCGACAGGCCGAATCGGAGAACAGAGAGCTCGCCGAGCAGCAGGTGCGTGAAAAGGAAATCAGCGAGCGGGACTCGATACATGCCAGCCTTGATGTTCCCGGCATCGAATTGCTGCTCGGGAAGCAGTTGTCCGCCAGATTGCTGCCGAACCAGCAGGAAATGGTTCACCGGATGGGCAAGATGCGCCGGAAGTTTGTGGCGCAATACGGCTTTGTCATTCCCGATATCCGGTTGACCGACGATCTCTCGATCAACGGCAAGGCTTATCAAATCAAGATAAACGGAACGGTGGTTGCCGAGCACGAGATGCGGGTCGGCGAAGTGCTTGCCTTCGTCGAGGAAGGAGACCTTGGAGATATTCATTCGGTCCCGGTTGTCGAGCCGGCATTCGGCATGAAGGCGCAGTCCGTGTCCGAAGCTTTCGCCGACGATCTGCGGCAGCGCAAAATCATGACCGCAGACAATATCAGTGTCATGCTGACCCACCTTAGCGAGGTGATCCGCAACAACCTGCCGCAGCTCTTTTCCTATAAGGATATGAAGGCGCTGATTTCCCATATGGAACCTGAATACAGAAAACTCTCCGATGATCTGTGTTCAAGCCACATTTCCTACCCGGGCTTGCAAGCTGTATTGAAACTGCTGCTTGCCGAGCGCGTTTCGATCCGCAATCTGCACTTGATCATCGAGGCCGTCGCGGAAATTGCGCCGGTAATCCGGAAAACCGAACAGATCGTCGAACATGTGCGGCTGCGCGTTGCCCAGCAATTATGCGCCGATGTGGTTGAAGGCGGCGCTCTCCAGGTGCTGCGCCTCGGCAGTCGCTGGGATCTTGCCTTCCACGAGGCAATCAGGCGGGATGCAAAGGGTGAGGTTCGTGAGTTCGATATTGATCCGAGGCAGCTGGAAGAATTCGGCGCGCAGGCTTCCAAGGTGATCCGGGAGCACCTGGATGCCGGCAAGAAATTCGCGGTGGTGACAGCGCCCGAGGCCCGACCCTATGTTCGCATGATCATTGAAAGGCTGCATCCCAATACGCCCGTCCTTTCCCATGTCGAAATCCCCAAAGGTATCGAGTTGCGGGTGCTGGGCTCGATGTCGTGACCAGCCTGCTCAATGAAGGGGTTCTGGTAGCGATTATCGCCTTCAGCAGGATCGGCGGATGTTTTTTGGTTATTCCGGTGTTTTCCGGCATGCGCGTCCCTGTTCAGGTGCGTATTCTGCTTGTCTTCACACTGACCATGGCATTGGTGCCGATCGTCTGGACCAATATCGTCAGTCAGATACCCGATGATCTCTCCGGCATGCTGCTGCTGATCGGCCTGGAGACGCTGACCGGATTTTTCCTCGGCATTATTGCCCGGATATTTATTCTGGCGCTCGGTTTCATCGGCAATGCCATTGCCATGACCATCGGTTTCAGCGGATTACCCGGAGTGGCCATCGACGGCTCGGATCCCGAAGCCGCCTTGTCCGCACTGATCTCCATGGCGGCGCTGACCCTTTTGCTGATCCTGGACTTTCATCATACGATCATCGCCGGTCTGGTGGCGTCCTACGATGCCATCAAGGTTGGCGACCTAATCGACCCGCGCATGTTGCTGGTCAACATTGCCGATACCATGAACGATGCGTTCATATTGGTTCTGCGCCTTGCAAGTCCGTTTGTCGCTTATGCTCTGATCGCCAATTTCATGGTCGGCCTTCTGAACAAGCTGACGCCGCAGATCCCCATCTATTTCGTATCACTGCCGTTTATCATCGCCGGCGGCCTATTGCTGCTTTACTTCGGTATTCCGAGCTTCCTGAGGCTGTTTCTCGACGGTTATCAGGTCGGCCTGCGCGGTGTCATAAATTGAAGCGATCAGCCGAGGAAATTGCCAGGCTGCTGCGTGTCATGCGCCATCAGAAAGTGCTGCACGAGATCGAATATGCGCAACAGCGAAAACAGGCTGCCGAGGCGCGGCTTGAGATCGAGCATCTGTACAGTTCCGCCGACGCAAGCGGTGGCTTGGAAAGCACTTTTCACGACCTGTTTCGCCGCCGCATCGCAAATCTGAGTTCCGTCAGATCGCAAAGCGAAGTTGCTGCCGACGGTGCCGCTGTCGCCATCGGCACCCAGAAACGCAGACTGAAACGGGCCGAGCAGCATCACCAGACGGCAAAAGCGGCTGCAGAACGCGCGAGAGTCGAAAGTGAACTGTTGGAATTGATCGGAGCCAAGACTACGGCTCCAGCTTCCCGCAAGGCTGGCAGGCTAAAGTGAACGATACAATAGCGCCAGTGTGAACCTGATCAGCAACCGGCCAGGTGATCGCGACGGCACGAGGATAGTCGATGGCCGTTTCACTACCGTCAGACATTGTAATGGATGTGGCAAATGCTGTGGACCGGCTTGGCCTGCACAAGGCGCACGCCCAACTGGCCGCCAAGTCACGGTCCGTCGCTGCGTCGGAGGGTGGGCTTTTCCAGGCACTTTCGAAAAAACTGGAATCTGCTCCAACCGGGACAACCGACGCTGCAACGCAGATAGCCGGTGCGGCTCAGCCACGTTCCGTCGGTGAACGATTTGAATCGATGATCATGCAGGTGATGCTGCAATCGATGCTCCCGTCGGACATGGAACAGGTCTATGGATCCGGTCTGGCCGGCGACATGTGGAAATCGATGCTTGCAGAAAAGATCGCCGAATCGATGGCTAAGCATGGACAGCTTGGTTTGGCCGATTCCCTGCTGAAGGATGTGGTCATGCAGGGCGAACAACAGGTAGCTCTGGCCGGTGTGACGGACATGAAAAACGTTCTGCCGCAGCAGCGTGAATCGGATGTCTCGAACGCCCGGTTACTGGAACTGCAGCGAATGGTTCTAGAGACAAATGACGAGGCTGAAGACTCATTCTCGTTGCAACGATTACAGACACGATAGGCGAGCACCATGGCAATGCCCTCACAATCCGGAAATGCCCGAAATTCCGCCCAGCAGATTGGACAGGACAGACCAAATCTACTCAAGACGATCCGGCTCCTGACAGCCTGTCTTGACTCCGAAACAGATGCTCTGCAACACGGCAAGACATATGATGTGCGCGCAACATCCGTCCGAAAAAACCGATTTCTTTTCGATTTGACCCGGGCATCCAGGGGACTTGATGCCGATGGACTGGATGACCCGCAAAAGTCGGAACTCTCGACACTGAAATCGACGATCGAGAAAAATGCCAGCGTGCTCAAGTCCCATGTGTCCGCTGTTAGTGAAGTCAGCGAGTATTTTCAGGAACTGGTCGATGAAGCCAATTCCGACGGTACCTATTCCAGGCCTGGTTATTGATGCGAACATATTTTTATCATCGGCTGGATAGGCTGGGGTATCGGGATCCTAAAGAAACAAGCAGCGGTCAATTGATCCGCAGCGAATTATTCTGCCCCCGGAGGCAGCGGTGATCCGCGACGCATTCTTGGCGGTCTGGCTGTGCCTTGCCAGCGTATCGGCGCTGATGTTCGCCCGCTCGCAATTGCCGGCGGATGGTCAGATGGCGACCACTAAGGCACAATTGCAGAACCTGCGGATAATTCCCGGTAGCATGATGTCCGTTACGGACGTCCGCGATGGCAAGATTCGTGGGTACTTCCTGTCCCGACTGCTGTTCGTATTGGAGTCCGAACCGTCGGGTCGAACCCAAGTGCCGCTGAAACTGCTTTTCTCGGACGCGTTTTCAACCGTGTTTGGGAAGACCGACGTCAACACACTTTTTTCCACTCATGGATTTGACATCGAATATGTTCAGCGCGAGATAAAAGAGACAATCAACACGGGCGTCGGATTTCCCCTGATACGCACCGTACTTGTCCAACAGTTGGATTATCTGGGGCACGGTTCCTCCCAGCAAAACCGTTCTCGAAAGGGCCTGACTCAGGGCTAGATTTCGATTGGGGTGATCAATCTTATTGCTGGACACGCGGCTTTACCATTGCCGGTGCGAAGACAATGCCGAATCCGGCAAATGCGGCAAACCAAGTGAACGCGGCCAGGTGCAGGAGAATATCTGTCTGGTCGGGCAGGAACGCAGCGGCAATCCGCGCCAGCGCCGAAACCACAATACTGCTGAATATCATATTCGACGCAAAACCGGCCTTTAGAGCTTGTCCGGTATGACCAAGAGTGGCGCGCACCATCACCGATAGAGTCATAGTTCCGATTGCGCCGACTGAAAGGGCATGAATGCCGGCGGCCGCAGGAACTTCATCCGGCCAGATTTGCGAGCTTCCGAGCAGCGTGTACCCCAGCGGTACGAACAAATACCCGACATGCAATATGGCTACGAGTGGATCGCGCGGCGTACGATCTCCGGCCCATCGGCCAAGTCGGATCACGTGGAGCAAAGCCGCAGCCATGAGCAGGACTCCGATCTCTGGGCGGTCGTCAGACAAGACCCATGCCACCAGCGCCAGGACGGCGACGGCGATTGATATGAAATCAAATCGGCCGATCTTTGCCGGCAGCCGCCCAGGGTTTTCCCTGACAAGCCAATTGCGGGTAAAACTCGGGATGATCCGACCACCAATTATCATAATCAGCGTTAGTGCCGCTGCCAGCGCCAATCGGCCGCTTGTGACGGCTGTACCGGTGAAATGTGCTTCGAGATGAAATCCGGTATTGGCTGCAAGAAGCACAATTAACGGCAAAAGGACCTTAATGTTCTTCCAGTTTTTTCCCGCGGTAATTTCGTTGCCGATGACCAGGACGATTGCCGCCAGGAAAGCAATATCGGCAAACATCGCCGTCAGCCAACCGAGATAGGCGGAAGCCAGCACCGCGATACGACCACCGATCCAGATCAGCACAAGCAGCAGAAGCGGGTTTCCCCGAATCGGCATCCGTCCGGTCCAGTTAGGGACCGCAGTGAACAGAAATCCCGTCACCACAGCGGTGACATAACCGAAAAACATTTCATGGACGTGCCAGTCCAGCGGGGGAAAAAGCGTCGCGAGTTCCAGTTCTCCATAAAATTGCGGCAGCCACAGGAGGATGGAAAACCCTGCGAACAAGGATCCCAGCAGAAAGAACGGCCTGAACCCAAAGCTCAGTAGGGCAGGCCCGTCATATAGGTTTTGTCGCGTCGCCATTTCGACCCTGCCCAATACAGTCTGTGTCCTGACGCTAATCCAGAAGTCCGGCCCGCATCGCTTTGCTGACGGCATGAACACGGTTGACCGCATCGAGTTTTTGACAGGCAATACCCAGGTAATGTGTCACGGTATGCTCCGACAGCTTCAATATGGTAGCGATTTCACCGCTTGTTTTGCCGGCGGCCGTCCATACCAGGCATTCGCGTTCCCGCGCGGTCAGTCCGCTTCTCGGCGAATCTTCGACAGGATTGAGGAAACACAGCCGATCATAGAGAAGACTCGCGGCAAAGCTGAGTTCCATAAGTTCCATCTCGGCAGGATTTGCACGTTTTCCCGAGAACGAGACGACGCCGCGCCGCCCGCCTGCATCATATACCGAAAAACTGACATTGTTCCGAAGCCCGGAGCTTTCAAGAACATCTGCTGCATTTGAAATCTTTTTGGCCGGTCTGGATTCGCGCAATGCTTCAACCGACCAGATCACCGGCATGGTCGATTGACTCAACTGTTTTAGGATGCCGCAGTCGGTAAAAAGTGTTTTTTGATCGTATTTCGCGGTGAGCTCACGCGGCCAGTCGCTGATACACGTCAGCTCGCCGGTCTGATCCCCCCGGTCATCCGAAAGCGGCAGGATCGAAAAAAAATCATAGTTGAACTGACGGGTCAGGGATTGGCAAAAAAGAAAAATCTCGAAGTTCGTCTGACACCGATTGATTTGTTCGATTGTGTCCAATTCCTGCGGCTCCGCTTTGCTGGCCGCATGCCGCATTGTGGCCAACCGAAATGTCCTCCGCCCGCTGAGATATTCTGCTTTCAGGGATTGAGCACTAGTTGATCGGTCGACGCTTGGCAACTCTGGTGCAGCGAGAACAGCCTAACGCAAGGTTATGCCTTTAACAGCTGGAATCAAGCGCCATTCGGTGCGGATTTATTGTGGCCGTTCCGAAGGCCTGATTGTTGTCCGTGGAAGCGTCTTGAACGCCGGACTCGTGAAGGGAACATGCCGAAATATCTGACTGCCATATGGGTCTGGATCGCTTTGCTGGGATCATTGCTCGGTGCCGTCATGTTAAGCGGCGGCGGCAAGGCAAGTTCCAATGCGGTGTCGTCGGCATTGTCGGCGACTATGACACCCAGGACCTCACCGATTGCCGTGCCGATTTTCACAGATCGCGCGGTCGACGGTTATGTGATCGCCCAGGTCCGGTATCTGCCGGACAGCGCACTGTCCGATCCGACGACGTCGCCCATGGAATCCATTATGCGCAATGCACTCCACATCATGGTCTACCGTGACAAATCCTTCGACCGGTCAAATTACCCTTCCATACCGATTGAGGAACTTGAAAAGGAACTGCTGAAAGAAGTGAACCTCCTATTCGAATACGAGGCGGTGAAGTCGCTGAGTCTGGAATACGCCTATTACGCGCCGTTTGGATCTCCGGAAATGAATAATCCGGCAGGCCAAAAGAGAAAATAGCCGGTCGAAACGAAGTGGTAAGGCGTTTGTGAGATAGTGAACCGGATAACGGTCTGATCGATCTTCTGAACACTGGAAAAAGCAATTGAACGCCAGGTCAATGCCTGCAACTGCAGCTAAATCAACCGGAGGCAGCAATAAGCAGCAGCCGTCGGTGGACGTTTTGCGTATCGCACATACCATGTCCGATATGGGCGTATCGGGAACACCGCGAAACTATGAGCTGTTCCATGCGGCGATGTCCGGACAGTTCATGACATTGCAGCACGATCTGCGCACATTGGGCAAACTCCCGGAACAAATCGACCTTGATTTCCTGTACGCCAAACACATCATGCAATCGCGTATCGATGCGATTGTGGAAGATGCTCCCGAGCAGCTCGAAGGCACGATCGCAGAGACCATGGAGTTGATGCGCAAGGAGCAGAAATCGCTCGGTACGTATCAGAAAGTCCTGGACGAAACATCGAAAAAGCTCACCACCAGGCAGGTGGGATCCGATGAGGCCTTCGGCAAATTCATCGATATAGTCGCCAACGCGACCAGTGTGACGATGGAGCATGGCAGAAACGTCATGCGCAACATGACGGCAAAAACCTCCGAGTTGGAAGAACTCAGAGGCAAGCTGGAAGAGTACAAGACCCTCGCCGACAAGGACTCTCTTACCGGCCTTTGGAACCGGCGCGCCTTTGACCGCCTGTGCGGCGCAGTCGGTACGGGTGCGGGAAAGCAGGGCGCTTTCATTCTGCTGGATATCGACCACTTCAAGAGGCTGAACGACACATATGGTCATCCGTTTGGGGATTTTGTGATCAAGCGGGTCGGCGAAGTTCTGCAGAGGAATTTGCGTTCCGGAACGCTGGTGTTCAGGGCCGGCGGTGAGGAATATTCGGTATTCCTCGACAAGTTGCCAGCTGAAGCCAGCCGCGCCACCGCCGAACGGCTCAGAAAGGCGATTGCCGCGGAAAATTTCGGTGACGGCGAGGTTGCATTGCAACCGGGTGATGTCACAATTTCGATTGGCGTGTGTTACCAGGACCGGGCTGCCGGCGGTCGCGAACTATATGCCAATGCCGATCAGGCATTGTACAAATCCAAGGAAAACGGTCGCAACCGCGTGACGATATTCGGCGAGGAACCTGGTGAGCCCGGGTCGGAAGTTGTGGATACATCAGGCAAATCCGATGAATCGGGCACAAAAGCCGCCAATGCGGGTGCTGAGGACGAAGCCGGCAAACGCCGGAACTGGTACCTTTACCGCTGATCTGGCGGAACCGAAGCAGGCAATAGCCGGTTTTCGGATCAAATCACGTAAAATTGCAGACAGTTTGGGTGGCAAATCGAATCCGGAAACGGTCTTGGTCTGCGTAACGTTGTCTGGTGGCGGCGAGGACGTGTGTCCTTAAAGCCAACCGGTCTTTTCAGCACGGCTGTTTCGCGACCTTCGGTCGTAAACTGAATGCAGTGATCCCGACCTGCGGTTGCTCCGAAGTTTCCCGAAAAATCAATATTATACCACTGCGGCGCTGGATTTCCTGTGCCGTTGCGTTAGGCTGAGAGATGCGGATCAAAAAATACTTGCAAACCTCACTGAAAGGGGATTTTCAAATGGACAAACGGGAGACTGACAGAATTGTCGCGGAAATTGTTGAAGCGTCTCGCAAGAAGCGTCTCAGCCGCCGTGGTTTTATGGAAGGCGCACTTGCCACGGGTATTGGCGTAACTGCTGCATCAACCTTGTGGTCAACCAAGGTATCGGCACAGGCTCCGAAAAAAGGCGGAACGTTCCGCGTTGGTGTGCATGACGGAAACACCGCCGATAGCCTCGACCCGGGAACAACGGAAAGCGTGTTCATGATTCAATTGAATCATGCCAGCAGGAGTTATCTTACCGAAATAACCAATACCAATGAGTTGGGTCCGGATATCTCCACTGATTGGTCGGCATCGGATGATGCGTCCGAGTGGAAGTTCAACCTGGCCAAAGGCGTGACCTTCCACAGCGGCAAGAGCATGACATCTGCGGACGTCGTCGACTCGCTGAATCATCACCGCGGCGAAAAGACCACATCGGCCGCCAAAGCGCTGTTGGCCGATGTCACTGATATCACGGCTGACGGTGACAATGCGATTACCATCAAACTGAAAGCCGGTAACGCCGATCTTCCCTATCTGCTGTCCGACTACCACCTGGTGATCCTGCCATCCAAGGGAGACGGCACGGTCGACTGGCAGAGTGGCGACGGCACCGGGCCTTACAAGATCGTCAAGCACGATCCTGGTATCGGCACTGAACTTGCCCGGCATGATGGCTGGCATCGTGAGGGCGCCTATTTCGATGAAGTCCGAATGTTGGTACTCAATGATGCCAATGCGCGTCAGACGGCGCTTATCACTGGCGACATTGACGCGATCACGGATGTTGATCTGAAAACGGTCAGCCTGCTGCAGCGCGCACCCGGCATTGAAATTGACGACGTTCCAAGTGGTTCACACGTCACACTGCCGATGTTCTGCGACAAGGCGCCCTTCGACAATGTAGATGTCAGGCTTGCGCTGAAATACGCCATCAACCGCGAAGAGATCGTCAAGAAGATCCTGTTCGGTTATGGCAGCCTCGGCAATGATCACCCGATCGCGCCGTCACTGCCTTATCATGCCGATATCGAGCAGCGCGCTTACGATCCCGACAAGGCCAAGTTCCATGCCAAGAAATCAGGCGTCGACAAGATTCAGGTCAAATTGTCGGCTGCTGACAGCGTGATGAGTGGTGCGGTCGATATGTGTGTGCTCTATTCCGAGCATGCCAAGGCAGCCGGGATCGAAATTGAAGTGGTCCGCGAGCCGAATGATGGCTACTGGTCCAATGTCTGGTTGGTCAAACCGTTTATCTTCGTCCAGTGGGGTGCACGTCCGACACCCGACGTGATGTTCTCGCTGGCTTACAAGGATGATGCGGCATGGAACGAAGCCCATTGGCAGAACAAGCGGTTCAATGAACTGCTGCTGATGGCCAAATCGGAACTGGATGACACCAAGCGGACCGCACAATATGCGGAAATGCAGCAATTGTGCCGTGATGATGGAGGAACAATCGTTCCGTTCTTCCGCAACCGCACAATGGCACGCAGAAGCAATGTCATGCACGCCGAGTCCATCGCCTCCAACTGGGAGTTGGATGGAGCACGTGGTTACCATCGTTGGTGGTTCGCTTAAATCGGAATAGAGGGCCGCGGATTCAAATAATCCGCGGCCCTGATATCAGCGCCGGGACCCATTCGGGTTTCGGCGCTTTTTTTTACCCGTTACCATCTCTCTGCGAAGTGCCATCGGTTTGCCGGTCAATCAGGTCGCGTACCATCTGTGCCT
>JAJFHT010000082.1 GCA_021775495.1 Hyphomicrobiales bacterium
GTCTGGCCGATCGACGTGACGGCGAGGCAGCTTACCAGCACCGCAGTGGTGGCAATCAGGATCGGCCCGATGTGCTCAAGTGTTTTTGGAATGAGATGCATGTCCAGCTTGCCGCGGCTTTCGATCAGCAGGCGGTTCAGGAAATGTGAGGCATTGTCGACAGCCAGGCCAAATCCGACGGTCATCCCGACGATGCAGGACAGGCTGATGCCGCCCTCGAAAATCGCAATTGTCAGTCCCGCGGCAAATACCGGCAAAAGATTGGGAGTGATCGACAGCAGGATGACCATTGCCGATCTGAACAGATAGCCAAGCAGAACGAAGACGAAGAAAAAGGCGCCAAATAGCCCCCAGTTCATCTCTGCGATCATTGCCGGTATCTCGCGCGCCATGATGACCGGAAGGCCGGTCACTTCCAGCTCCGTGCCGGTTTTTCCAGCCAGCGCCGGCTGAATTGCCTCTTCAACCCGGTCGGCGACCGATGCAACACTGGTGGCCTGAGCATCTCTTGTGCGAAAAGCCAGCGCCGCCAGCTTGTTGTCGGATGAAAACAACCGGCTGTTGGCGACTTCATCGGTCGCAAGGACCCAGCGATCGAATGCCGCGTCGGACGGTTCTGCATCAGGTCCGGTTTTTGAACGGAGTGCGTCTATTGAAATAATCGACTTGCCGGGGAACTGCTTGGAAAGCGCCTGTCGGGACTGGCGTGTGAGATCAAGAAGTTCCGCCGGGCTCAAGCCGCTCTTGGAGGCGTCAACGGCGATTAGAATCGCGTTGGCACCGTCGAAATACTGGTCCAGGATCTGATTTGCCGCGCGGTAGGAGCTTTTGGTTGGCAGTTGATCGCCAAGCCGGAATTTCGGCTCCATCTGGAAATATCCCAAAATGACGACAAGGGTTGCTGCAATACCGAAAAACGACAATGTAATCCGACGATCCATCACCGGGATACTGACCCGGGCGCTGAATTCCGTCAGCCATCCCTGTCTCGGTGGTGCGAAAATGCGTTTGCCGCCGGGCATGCCGCGATGCAGCAGAATCCGGGTCAGCAAGGGTACGCTGATCATTAGACTCAATACGCCGATTATGGTTCCGATGGCCGCAACCGTGCCGAACTGGCGGATGATTTCCGCATCGGCAAACAACAGGGACAGCATCGCAACCGCTGTCGTGATGGCAGCAACCGAACAGGCCGGTGCGACCTTTTCGAATGTCCGGGCCAGTGCATCGCGGACGCCGCCGCCTGCCGGGATCTCCCTGCGCAGATCCGACATCAGGTGCATGGTATCGGTGAAGGTCACCGCCAGAACCAGCGAGGGGACCGCCAACAGCAGCGGGTTCAGCTTCACACCGAGGAGCCCCATGCAACCAAAACTCAGCGCGGCGGCGAAGACCGGGCAGACGCTTGCGACAACGACATACCGAAACGAACGAAAATAGGCGGCGGCAATCAGGATTCCGAGGATCAGGCCGGAGATGACGTAAAACAGGAAATCATTGCGCATCGCCGAAACCATATCGAGTTTGGCTTTCGGCAGGCCGCCGACGATGAAGGAGAGGCCCGCTTCCTGCGCATAGCCCGCCGCTGTCGCCTCGATCTCCAGCACAATGGCGGCTTCCTCATCATCGCTTCTGGCGATGTTTTCAAGACCGATCAAATAGACGAACCATTGCTGGGCGCCACCGGATTTGGAAACCAGATATCCGCCGCCGGACGGATGAGCGGTGACCCGGGCGCGCAGGTCCTGCAAATTGGTGGCGGTTGAAAGATCCTGCGGGATCAGGAAATTCTCCTGATCCTTGGTCATGTCTCCCTGCGGCAGCGAAAATGCTGACAGCGCCGATGCCACTCCGTCGGTGAGAGTCAGGTCGAGGTGCAACTGCTGCAGCGCGGTCAGGCCGCCCTGAGTCCAAAGGTCCTGGCCGCCGACAAGCAGGAACATATTGCTGTCGTTGCCATGCAACTTCCGGTCTATTTCGCGGAACCTGGAAAGCCGCTCCGATTCGCCGATCCAGGAACCGGCGAGGTCACGATCGATCTCGACACGGGTTGAACCGTAAATCGCGACGGAAATCAGAATACTGAGGCAAATCAGCCCCACGATGGGATGACGAATGCAGTACAGGCCAATTTTGTGAATATTGAAATCGTGGACGCGCAAAAAGATATCCCGGAAAACCGCTTCTGTCGCAGCTCGAGCATATTCGCCTGTTCAAGGCATGCGAACGGCTACGATCAACTGCTTCTTGCCGCGCATATAGGCTATTGTGCGGCAGTTGGGGAAGGGCTGAAACACAATTGATCAAGTGATTTTGTGCGCACGTGTTCAGGCACTGCACCATGCGCTCAAGCGGTTCAGCCGGACCGGGGACTTTCGCATAGCCGAAATGGACGGGTGAAGGCCTGCCAAATTCAGTTTTTGAGTTTCCGCAATCTCGTTCTAATGAATTGATCAGTGTTTATTTGCTGATTCGCCAAAACAGGCGGACACTGGCGCTTGAGTTGTCGTGCCACAACGGATTGCGCATGGGAGCCCTGTTACCGTGAAGAAACTTTTCCTGATTGCCGGAGCGGCCATCCTTCTGGTGCTCGGCGTGCTGGTGGCGATACCGGCGATGCTGAGTTCCAATACGCTGCGATCCAATTTTGCCACACAGCTGTCGTCCATTACCGGCTCGCAAATCGCACTGAACGGTCCAGTGCGGTTCTCCATAGTTCCGGATTTCGGCATCGTCGCGGAAGATGTGGCAATTTCGACGCCGGACCGCTCCGTTGCGGTCTCGGTACAAAGGGCAGTGGCCGCCGTTCGGCTTGGTTCTCTTCTTTCCGATCAGATCCGGATCACCGGCATCGAACTCGAGCAACCGGCAATCGTTCTTCAGGCGGGCGAGAGTTCT
>JAJFHT010000083.1 GCA_021775495.1 Hyphomicrobiales bacterium
CATGCCGGTGCCGGCGGTTTCGGAAGGGCTGTCCAAGGGTGTCATCACGGCGACCACCATCCCGTGGGAGGTGACGACAGCACTGAAGGTTCCCGAACTGGTCAAGAACCATACGGAGTTCTCCAACAAGGCCCTGTACACGCTGACCTTTGTCCTTGCGATGAACAAGGCCAAATTCGACAGCCTGCCGGACGATCTGAAAAAAGTGATCGATGACAATTCCGGCGAGGAATTCTCCGTATTTGCCGGCACGACCCAGGCGGGCGCCGATGGTCCGGCGCGCGAAAAGGCAATTGCTATGGGCAACAACGTCATTACCCTGAGCGACGCCGAAGTCGCCAAATGGCGCGAAGCATCCCAGCCGATTTACGACGAATGGGTTGCCGATATGAAAGGCAAGGGTATCGACGGTGCGGCGCTTCTGTCCGAGGCGCAGGAACTGATCAAAAAATACACCAAATAAGCGTCAGACATTTGGGGGTTGGTATTGCGCCGGCCCCCGAATTTTTTAGCAATTCCTTTCAGCTTGTGGCTATTCTTGCGGTGCTGGCCGCAGGGCTGGATGGAATTTGGGTTTGTCACGGGAGGGTCAACGATGCAGAGACTGGTGTTCCGGCTGGCCAGGGCAATGGCGATACTCGGCGGACTGGTGCTTGTCTCTCTTATCGTCATCACCTGTCTGAGCGTGCTCGGCCGCATGGCCAACACGCTCGGTCACTCTGACTTCATCAAGGATCATCTCTCGTTTATCTCTGCCGGTCTCATCAGGCTTGGTCCGATCAAAGGTGACTTTGAAATGGTGGAAGCCGGCGTGGCCTTCGCTATTGTCGCTTTCCTGCCCTGGTGCCAGATCACGAGAAGCCATGCGAATGTCAAACTCTTGACGGCTTCATTTTCGGCGGGCGCAAATCGGTTCCTGTCCTTCGCGTGGGAACTCATATTCGCGTTGGTAATGGTTGTGATTGCCTGGCGGCTTTTTGTCGGCACGACCGACAAGTTCCGCTACGGAGAAACCACCTTCCTGTTGCAGTTTCCCGTCTGGTGGGGATTTGCGGCCTGTACCGCCGCTGCTGCAATTGCCGCTTTTGTGGCGCTCTATTCGGCCTGGCTGCACGCACGGGAACTGGCGGCGGGCAAGAGGATAGAACCGCTTGATCAGGGTGCACGGTCTTGAGCAATCTCGAACTGGGAATGCTGTCGCTGCCTGTCCTGCTGGGGTTGATATTTCTGCGCATGCCGATCGGCCTTGCCATGCTGGTCTGCGGGCTCGGCGGCACGATGTGGGTGACCGGCGGTAGTGTCGTTGTTCTGGCCAAACTCAAGACGGAAACTTATTCGACCTTCTCCAGCTACTCCCTGTCGATCGTACCGCTGTTTCTGCTGATGGGGCAGTTCGCAACACTGGGCGGCATGTCGACATCGCTGTTCAAGGCTGCCGAAACTTGGCTGGGTCATCGCAAGGGCGGTGTCGCGATGGCGGCCGTCGGGGCCTGTGCCGGCTTCGGGTCGATCTGCGGTTCGTCGCTGGCAACGGCGGCAACGATGGGTCAGGTCGCTTTGCCGGAACTGAAGCGATACGGATATTCCGGCGGACTGGCGACTGCGACATTGGCTGCCGGCGGGACGTTGGGCATTCTCATTCCACCATCGGTCGTTCTGGTGATCTACGCCATCCTGACCGAACAGAACATCGCCAAGCTGTTTCTTGCGGCATTCATTCCAGGTTTTCTTGCCGCAATCGGCTACATGATCACCATCTCGATTTACATGCGTTTCAGTCCCGGAAACGCCCAGGTTCGCGAAAGAGTGCCCTATGCGCAGCGTTTTCTTGCGCTGCTCGATGTCTGGCCGGTTCTCATCGTCTTTTTTCTCGTTGTCGGCGGAATCTATCTTGGCTGGTTCACACCGACCGAAGCAGCGGCGATTGGCGCCGCCGGAACCGCAATCATCGCCTTGTTGAATGGTGGTCTGACACGCGCCAGCTTCACCGATTCCATCATTGCAACCGCGGCCAATACGGCGATGATATTCATCATCGTACTGGGTGCCGGTTTCTACAATTCCTTTCTTGCGCTGACCCAGGTGCCGCAGGAGATTTCCTCTTTTGTCGTCTCGCAGGGATTCAGTCCCTGGCTGATCCTGATCATCATCCTCGGCCTCTATCTGATTTTTGGCTGCGTCATGGACAGCCTGTCGATGATCCTGCTGACCATCCCGATCTTCTTCCCGATCATCTCGATACTGGATTTTGGCCTGACCGCCGAAGAAACGGCAATCTGGTTCGGCATTTTGGTGCTCATCGTCGTCGAAGTCGGTCTGATAACGCCGCCGGTGGGATTGAACCTGTTCGTCATCAATACGATGGACCGGACAACGCGGCTTGCCGACACCTACAAGTCGGTCATGCCCTTCGTCGCTTCGGATATCGTTCGCACCGCAATATTGGTGGCTTTTCCCGGCATCACGCTCTTTCTCCTCAGATTGTTTTATTAGAGGTCCCGCATGTCCGACAATGCAGCACTCTATTTCGTCGACCGCCATGGCAAAGGTGCCTTGGCGGACAAGCCCGCCTTTATCGAGGGTGACGGAGAAAAGCGCCGGATCAGCTATCGCCAATTGTCGCTCGAGTCCGGGCGCATGGCCAATCTTTACGAAAAGCACGGCATCAACCGCGAAGACCGGGCGGCATTGCTGCTGCTCGATCGGATCGAGTTTCCGATCATCTTTTGGGGCAGTCTCAAAGCCGGCATTGTTCCGATTGCCCTGAACACACTGCTCGCAACGGATGTCTATGCCGCCATTCTGGCGGACAGCCGCGCCCGCGCGCTTTTCGTTTCGGCGGAGCTGCTCCCGGTTGTCGAACCGGTGCTGGAGAATCTGCCCGACCTGAAAGCCGTTTTCGTTGTCGGCAATGGCGCAAATCACCTGAATTTTGCCAAGGAGCTCGAAGATTGCGACAGCCGCGCCGCCATCGATGTGGTGGCTGACGAATCGGCTTTCTGGCTGTACTCCTCGGGTTCGACCGGACAGCCCAAGGGCGTTCGCCACGTCCACGGCAATTTGAAATTCACCGCCGATACCTATGGTGACCAGGTGCTCGGTATCCAGCTCGACGATGTCGTTTATTCAGCAGCCAAGTTTTTCTTTGCCTATGGCCTCGGCAATGCCATGACCTTTCCGATGTCGGTCGGCGCCACAACCCTATTGCTGTCGGGACGGCCGACACCCGAGGCGGTTCTCGACATTCTCAACATCCACAAACCAACCGTGTTTTGCGGTGTCCCGACGCTCTATGCAGCGCTGGTTGCGCATGTCGAGAGCGGCAAGGGGAAAATTGGTTGCGATTTGCGGGTCTGTATTTCCGCCGGTGAAGCGCTGCCGGAAGAAGTCGGGCGCAATTGGCAGGAGCTGGCCGGTGCTGCAATCCTGGACGGTGTCGGCTCCACCGAAATGCTTCATATCTTCCTGTCCAACCGTCCGGGTGACGTGGTGTACGGCACTTCCGGCATAGCGGTTCCGGGTTATGAGGTTCGTCTCGTCGATGAAAGTGACGCAGAGGTCGGGGTCGGTGAAGTCGGCGAGTTGCTTGTCAGGGGCGGATCTTCGGCGGCGGATTATTGGAACCAGCGTGAAAAGAGCCAGTCGACTTTCCAGGGGTTCTGGACGCGTACAGGTGACAAATACGAAAAGACAGAAGATGGCCGCATGGTCTATTGCGGCCGCACCGACGACATGTTCAAGGTCAGCGGAATCTGGGTTTCGCCGTTTGAAGTGGAACAGGCATTGTCCGCCCACAAATCCGTGCTCGAGGCCGCGGTTGTACCGGCGCGTGACAGCGACGATCTGGAAAAACCCAAGGCATTTGTCGTTCTGAAGCAAGGCGCAGCGAGCGAAGGGATCGACGCGGTTCTGAAGGACCACGTCAAAGAACGGATCGGTAAGTGGAAATACCCCCGTTGGATCGAAATCGTCGATGACCTGCCGAAAACCGCAACCGGCAAGATCCAGCGTTTCAAACTCAGAGACAATGTAAAATGACCAAGTTCGAATGGATCAGCGGTACCCCCGGGGCGATTGACATTGATGGCTGCTCGCTGGAAACGGCGTGTTACGGACCGGCACCGGACGACGCGCCGACAATTGTTCTTCTGCACGAAGGCCTGGGCTGTGTCGCATTGTGGCGCGATTTTCCCGAAAAGCTGGCGGAAGAAACCGGGTATGGCGTCTTTGTTTTCTCGCGCGCCGGATATGGTAAGTCGGACGGCTGCACCCTGCCGCGCCCGATCGACTACATGACCAGGGAGGCGACGGAAATCCTGCCGCGGGTTCTGGATGCTATCGGATTTCAACACGGCATTCTTCTGGGGCACAGCGATGGCGCGACAATCGCGGCTATCTATGCCGGAAGCGTTGAGGATTTCAGGGTGCGCGGACTGGTGTTGATGGCGCCGCATTTTTTCACCGAAGACATGGGATTGCAGTCCATCGCGAAAGCCAAAGAGGAATATGATTCCGGCGAACTGCGCGGGAAGCTGGCCAGATATCATGCCGATGTCGACAGCACATTCAGGGGCTGGAACGAGGCCTGGCTCAATCCCGAATTCAAGGACTGGAATGTCAGCGAAGTCATCGACTATTTGAGGATCCCGGTCCTGGCGGTTCAGGGACGCGACGACCAGTACGGCACTCTGGCGCAAATCGAGGAAATCGAAAACCGCATCTATTCCCCGCTTGATGTCGAGATTTTGGATGACTGTGGCCACGCCCCCCATCTGGAGCAGGCACAAAAGACCCTGGCATACGTTTCGGATTTCGTCCGGCGGCTGGATCGGATCGAAAACGTTTCGGTCAAGATAAGGTGAAACCCAGGCGCCGCTCCGGATGATGGCTGATGGACATGACTGATACATTCGCCCTTCCGGATCACGCCTATGTGCCCGGCAGGACGCCACGTCATGCCGAGGGGTTTCTCGACCATGTGAAACGCGCCGCGCCAACGCCAACCCTCGACCTGAATGCTCGCGACAACAGGGCCTGGACCTACAGTCTCAGGCTTATGGAAAACGGTTTTTACTGGGAAGCCCATGAAGTGCTTGAAGAGGTCTGGCGCAATGCAACCCCCAACAGTCGCGAGCGGTATCTGGTGCAGGGTCTGATCCATGTCGCAAACGCCGCGCTGAAAGTGCAAATGCGGCGCCCTGAAGCCGCTGGACGCCTGGCGGAAATGGCCCTCGATTGCATTCGCGAGGCGTTCAGAACTCGTGAAACAGATGTCCTGATGTTGTTGGCCCGCGATCGACTGATCGCATGCGCCCGCAACTGCGATAAATCGGGGTTTTCCTTCGCCGAAGTGACAGAAATGTAATATAATGCATTGAATTCCGCGCGTGAGGCATTATACTGCATTAGACGTTCATCCCAATAATAAGACGAGGCCTTCATGAACAAGGTAATCGATTTTCGAACCGATCCATCGAAGTACCGGCACTGGCGGGTGGAGTATGATGGTCCGGTAGCTCGTCTGATCATGGATGTCGATGAGAAAGGCGGCCTGTTCGAGGGCTATGAGCTGAAGCTGAATTCCTACGATCTCGGCGTCGACATCGAGCTTGCCGATATCGTACAGCGCATGCGTTTCGAACATCCGGAAGTCGGTGCGGTCGTTATGCAATCGGGCAAGGACAAGGTGTTCTGTGCCGGCGCCAATATTCGCATGTTGGGCGGAGCTGCCCATGCCCACAAGGTGAATTTCTGCAAATTCACCAATGAAACCAGAAACACCTATGAAGCGGCCGGCGCCGAATCAGGCCAGCACTATATTGCAGCCGTCAAAGGCTCATGCGCCGGTGGCGGTTATGAACTGGCTTTGGCCTGCGATGAGATCTACATGACCGATGACGGATCGACGTCGGTGGCGCTTCCCGAGGTTCCGCTGCTGGCGGTTTTACCTGGAACCGGCGGACTGACCAGGGTCACCGACAAACGCAAGGTGCGCCGCGATCTCGCCGACGTGTTCTGCTCGATCGAGGAGGGCGTGAGGGGTACTCGCGCGAAGGATTGGCGTCTGGTTGACGATGTCGTGGCCAATTCCAAGTTTGATGAGTTTGTTACCGGCAGAGCAACGGAAATCGCCGCAAAGGCCAAAGGCGGTGCCGACCTCAAGGGCATCGAACTGGGAGCGCTGGACCGGACATTCCATGATGACGGCGCCGTCACCTATTCGCTGGTCGAAGTGGAGATCGACCGGAAAAAAGCCGTTGCGACCGTGACTTTGTCAGGCCCCGACGAAGAGGCGCCGGTATCGCTTGAGCAATTGCACCTGCAAGGCGACCGCAACTGGATGCTGCGCCTGGCGCGCGAACTCGACGACGCCATCCTGCACCTGAGGCTGAACGAGCTTGAGGCCGGGGTGATCATATTCAAGACAGTGGGAGACGCGGAAAAACTGGCGGCTCACGAGACATTCATGTTCGCAAATCGCGACAATGACTGGCTGTGCCGCGAAATCTGCCTCTATTGGAAACGTGTGCTCAAACGTATCGACATGACCTCGCGCTCACTAGTGGCGCTGGTCGAGAACGGCTCCTGTTTTACCGGCGTTCTGGCCGAACTGCTGTTTGCGGTCGACCGCAGCTACATGATGGAAGGCGATTTTGAAGAGGACAATCGCCCCGTCGCGTCGATCATGCTGACCGATGCCAATTTCGGCCCGTTCCCGATGTCGAATGATCTGACGCGTCTGCAGACCCGGTTTCTCGGCGAGCCCGAAAAAGTCGACGAAGCGGGCGACGAAAAGGGCGCGCTTCTGGAGGCTTTTGATGCGGAGCGTCTTGGCCTGATCACTTTTGCCTATGATGATGTCGATTGGGATGATGAGGTGCGTATCTTTCTGGAGGAACGCGCCAGCTTCTCGCCCGATGCAATGACCGGCATGGAGGCCAATCTGCGTTTTGCCGGACCCGAAACGATGGAAACGCGCATTTTCGGACGGCTGACCGCCTGGCAGAACTGGATTTTCCAGCGTCCGAACGCCGTCGGAGAAACAGGTGCGCTTCAGCGCTACGGCACCGGAAAGCGCGGCGAATACGACATGCGGCGCGTGTGACCTGCGGCCGGTTGATCAATCAGATTTCAGACCCGAGGAGAAAAGCCAATGCTTGATCTGGTGAATGTAGAATATGATACCCTCATTCCAAACAATGTCGGACTGTCTTCCGACAAACGGGTGCAGAAGGCGCTCGAGAAATGGCATCCCGGTTACATCAACTGGTGGAACGATCTGATCCCGCAGGAGTTCCAGAAAAGTCTGGTTTACCTGCGCACGGCGGTCAGCGTCGATCCCAAGGGCTGGGCCAAGTTCGACTACGTGAAAATGCCGGAATACCGCTGGGGCATTCTGCTGGCTCCGCAGGTTGAGGATCGCAGGATTCCGTGCGGCGAACATGTCGGGGACAAGGCCTGGCAGGAGGTGCCGGGTGAATACCGCGCCATGATGCAGCGGTTGATTGTCATCCAGGGTGACACCGAGCCCGGTTCGGTCGAACAGCAGCGCTTTCTCGGCAAGACCGCTCCGTCTCTCTACGACATGCGCAATCTTTTCCAGGTCAATGTCGAGGAGGGCCGCCACCTTTGGGCGATGGTCTATCTGCTGCAGAAATATTTTGGCCGCAACGGTCGCGAAGAAGCCGATGATCTGCTGCGTCGTTCGTCGGGCTCGGAGGAAGCGCCGCGCATGCTTGGCGCGTTCAACGAGGAAACGCCGGACTGGCTGTCGTTTTTCATGTTCACCTATTTCACCGACCGCGACGGAAAGATGCAGCTGGAAGCGCTGGCGCAGTCGGGTTTCGATCCGCTGTCACGCACCTGCCGCTTCATGCTTACCGAAGAGGCCCACCACATGTTTGTTGGCGAAACCGGCGTCGGCCGTGTTGTCCAGCGTACCTGCGAGGCGATGAAGGAAGCCGGCATCGAAGATCCCTACGATATTGACCGCGTCCGCGCTCTCGGTGTCATCGACCTGCCGACCATCCAGAAGAAGCTGAACATGCACTATACGCTGTCGCTTGATCTGTTCGGTCAGGAGGTCTCCACCAACGCTGCCAACGCTTTCAACTCCGGCATCAAGGGCCGCTACATGGAGCATCGCCTCGACGACGACCACAAGCTGAGCGATGCAACCTATCCGGTGACCCAATTTGTCGACAACCAGATCAAGCTGATTGAAACACCGGCCTTGACCGCGATCAACATGCGGTTGCGCGATGACTACAAGCGCGATGCCCAGGGCGGGGTTGGACGCTGGAACAAGATCATCGCCAAAACCGGGATTCAGTTCGAACTTGTGCTGCCGCACGAGGGCTTCAATCGTGACATCGGCGTTTTCAAGGGCAAACCCATCAATCCCGACGGCGTGCTTCTCGGCCAGACCGAATACGACGGACAGAAGCACAATTGGATACCATCGAAGGAAGATGGGGCCTTCATTCAGTCGTTGATGGTGCCGGTGACCGAACCCGGCAAATATGCCGGCTGGATCAATCCGCCCAAGGTCGGTATCGACAACAAGCCCGGCGACTTTGAATATGTCCAGCTTCATATGGCCTGAACCCGGCTGCGGGAGTGGCCGCAGGTCTCTCCCGCCGACCATTGAATTTCCCGAGGAATGATGCAGGTATCGATACATGGGCGCACCGGCCAAACAACATCTGATCGATCCGGAAATCTGCATTCGCTGTTACACCTGCGAGATGACCTGCCCGATCGAGGCCATTACCCACAATGACGACAATGTGGTGGTCGATTTCGACAAGTGCAATTTCTGCATGGACTGCATTCCGGTGTGCCCCACCGGTTCGATCGACGAATGGCGGGTGGTGAGCGAACCCTATTCGCTGGAACAGCAGTTCGAATGGATGGAACTTCCCGAACAGGAGGCGTTTGCCGCGACAGCTTCCGAAGCCAGCACCTCTATCGAGGCGCTGGATGAACAGGTTGCGCAACTGCTGGCGGAGGCCCATGCCGGTGCGGGGGGCAAGGCCAGAGCCCCAGCGTCGGCGTCGAAACCAAGTATCAACCTTTATACAATGGGTAAGCCTGCCGAAGCGGCCGTTCAGGGCAATTACCGGCTGACCGGCGATCCGGATCATGATGTCCGTCACATCATCCTGGATATGGGCAATCTGCCGTTCCCGGTTCTGGAGGGACAAAGCATCGGTATCATCCCGCCGGGAACCGATGCCGAAGGCAAGCCGCATCTGCCGCGCCTTTATTCGGTTTCCAGCCCACGCGATGGCGAACGTCCGAACTACAACAACCTGTCGCTGACGGTGAAACGCGAGGAAAAAGGCGTCTGCTCGAATTTCGTCTGCGATCTTGAAAAGGGGGCAAAGGTTCAGATCACCGGTCCGTTCGGCTCGACCTTCCTGATGCCCAATGACAGTGGCGCCAAAATGCTGATGATCTGCACCGGCACCGGGTCGGCGCCGTTCCGGGCTTTCACCATGCGCCGCCAGCGTTCCGATCCGGACAGCAGGAATGCCATGACGCTTGTGTTCGGTGCGCGCACGCCCGAATCGCTGCCCTATTTCGGGCCTTTGAAAAAAGTGCCGGAATCCATGCTGCGCAAACATTTCGCGTTCAGCCGCGTCGATGGCGCGGGAAAACGCTATGTACAGGATGAACTTCGCGACATGGAAGAAGACGTTGCCGCGATGCTGAACGATCCTGGCACCCATATCTACATATGCGGGCTGCGGGCGATGGAAGAGGGGGTGGAAGCCGCGATGACCAATATTGCCGAAAGCATCGGCGAGCAATGGCATGCCCTGCGCGACACCATGCGCGACGAAGGCCGCTACCACGTGGAAACCTATTGATCGTGACGCATTCCGGTCCTCCGTTTGAGCATGAAATACGTGTCCGCTGGGCCGACTGCGACCCGGCCCGCATTGCCTATACCGGCCGGGTGGCCTGTTTCGCCTTAGAGGCCATCGATGCCTGGTGGGAACACGCCGTCGGCGACGACTGGTACACAATGAACGTCGATCATGATGCAGGCGTTCCGTTCGTGCATATGAGCATTGATTTCAGCCGGCCCGTAACACCGCGGCACATATTAGTCTGCGAGGTGCGACTTTTATCTCTCGGAGAAAGCTCTGTTCGCTTCCAGGTGTCGGGCCGGCAGTTCGGCGAGCCGTGTTTCAACGGGGAATTTGTCGAAGCGTTCGTCAGGGCCGCGGCGCACGTCAAGACCGCAATCCCCGATAGGTACCGACAGAAATTGCAGGATTCGCTGTGGAAGCAGAAACGAGCGTGACGGAGCGCCCGCATGGAATTAGGAATTATATTGCATAAATGCTCCGCTGGATTAGTCTATCGGACAATCGGAATATGGCCACCAGAATGACCGCCAGTGACTCCCCGAACACCGCCGTGCAGCGCGACAGACCGTATGACGATGGCAGTGTGAATGCCTTCGTTGCGAAGGTTGGCGAGCGTGTCCGCCACGCGCGTCAGCAAAAGGCCATTTCGCGTCGTGTGTTGTCCGAGCTGTCCGGCGTCTCGCAGCGCTATCTGGCACAACTGGAATCGGGAACCGGCAATATTTCGGTGGCTCTGCTGTTCAAGGTGGCGGCGGCCCTGGGGCACCCTCCGGACTGGCTGCTTGGGGAGGAGGATCCCTGGGCATCCAACGTTCGCGAATTCACCGATCTATTCCGCAATGCCAGCCCGGAGCAGCGGAAAAAGGCTCTCGAGGTTCTGCACCCCGGCAATGCTGCGAAGAACAAGGCACGCCGAATTTGCCTGATTGGTCTTCGCGGTGCCGGCAAGTCGTCACTGGGAAGACTGCTTTCTGAAAAACTCGGCCTCGAGTTTATCGAACTGAACAATCTGATCGAACAGCAAAGCGGGATGGCCGTCAGCGAAGTCATGGCGCTCTACGGCCAGGAAGGCTATCGCCGCCTGGAACGGCAGGCCGTCGAGGCGATAGCCGAAGGCAGCGACGCAGTGGTTCTGGCGGTTGGCGGCGGCATCGTCTCAGAACCGGAAACCTTCGCCTATCTCCTGCGCAGCTTTCACACCGTCTGGCTGAAAGCATCACCCGAAGAGCACATGCAGCGGGTCAGGCAGCAGGGCGACGAACGCCCGATGGCCGGTAATCCCAAGGCGATGGAAGAGTTGAAATCGATTCTGACCAGCCGCACCACGCTTTATTCAAGAGCCGACACGATGGTCGACACAAGCGGCCGCACGATCGAGCAAAGCCTCGGCGATCTCATGGATTCCATCGAGGGATTTGGCATCGGCTGACCGGAATGTTGCCCGTTTCGCACATTCGAGTGTGATCGGCCCGCATACACCATATGGTGCATGCGCGTACTTATTTTGATCAAAAGCGCGGATTTTGCCGTCGCAATGTGATCTCGGTCACACCGGATCGCTTGTTCTTCCCTGTTTTCAATCCCAAGAATATCCATTCCCTAGGGGAACGCGGACGGCATGCCGCACAATATTAGAAAAAGAAAAACAAATAGTTCCGGCAATGGAACTTGGGCGAATGGACAGGAACATGGCGAAACGACAAGCCGCTGCCGCAAAGGCAGCGAAGGCAAAACCGGCATCGAAGCAACCGGCGGGCAGCAAAACCGCGGAAACCAAACCGTCACCGGAAATGGTTGCGCAGATTGAGCAGGTGCGGGAACGCATTCATTCCGCCTTCGGTCAGGTGGCGATGGCGATGATGGTATTG
>JAJFHT010000084.1 GCA_021775495.1 Hyphomicrobiales bacterium
GAACAGCTCAAATTTGCCGACTGAACGACCATCGATCGAGCGGCAATCCTGATGCAGGCCGTTCGCACAGGATCAGACGGTGCCGAAACCATGAGCGGCTGCAACTGCGTCGTCATCTTCAACGCCAACAAGGGCGACGACACGATCAACAGCGCCGGTGGGTCCGATACGTTCCTCTATGCCTCGGGTGACGGCAATGACAAGATCGACGAGGAAAACAATTCCTCCTCTGCGGTCGATGTGCTGGAACTGACTGATCTCAACGCCGGAGATATTTCGCTTGAGCATATCGGAAATGATCTGTTCGTGGTCGATAGCACCACTGGCCACAGGATCGAAGTCGACGAGCAGTTCTATTCAAGCAATGGGTATTGGGGCATCGAACAGATCAAGTTCGCCGACGGTACGACCTGGGACCGGGCCAAACTGAAGGAGGAAGCGATCATCACCGGCTCCGCTCAGGCCAATACGCTTTCCGGTGCCGCCACGGCCAACAAATATCAGGGTCTGGCGGGAGATGACACAATTACCGGCGGCGCCGGCAACGACACCTTCATGTTCGCCAGCGGATTCGGAAACGACACCATCACCGATTTTACCGCCGGGGCGGCGAGCGATGATGTAATCGAGTTCAATGCGGTGACCGGGGCCACGACCTACGCGGAGGTTCTGGCGCTGGCGGCCGATGACGGCACCCATACGACGATCACCGTTGATGCCTCCAATTCCATCGTGTTGCAGAACGTGCAGGTGGCCGATCTCGCCGCCGACGATTTCCGCTTCGTGTGACAGGTAACATGCTCGGCGGAACTGACAGTCAGCGGCCAATGGTCAGTGAGGCCTTCGCCTCGCTGCGCTCGTCCTTTGCCAGCATCGGCCTGCTCAGCCTGCCAATCAATCTGCTGATGCTGACCGGCTCGCTGTTCATGCTGCAGGTCTATGACCGGGTGCTGGCCAGCGGCTCGGTGCCGACACTGGCCGTGCTCGGCGGTCTGGTTGCCGGGCTTTACGTGTTTTACGGCCTGCTGGAGGGTATTCGCGCGCGGGTGCTGATCCGGCTCGGCCAGCGGCTGGAGGCGCAGCTTTCGGGTGTGACCTTCGAGGTGGCGACCTCGCTACCGCTGTGGCTCGGCCGCAAGGCCCGGCGGCTCGATCCGATGCGCGATCTGGAAGCCGTGCGGCAGTTTCTCGCCGGGCCGGGGCCGTCGGCGCTGTTCGATGTCCCGTGGATTCCGGTCTATCTCGGCATCATCTTTCTGTTTCACCCGATTCTCGGGTTTGTGGCGCTTGGCGGTGCACTGGTGATCTGCGTGCTGATCGGCCTCAACGAAGTGTTTTCGCGCCGGCCCACGGCGGAGGCATCGGCGGAGGCGGTGAACCGCGCGGCTCTGGTCGAAGCCGGCCGGCGCAACGCCGAGGCGGTGCAGGCGATGGGCATGATGCAGACCCTGCGCGGTATCTGGGACAAGGCCAATCTGTCCTATCTGGCCAAGCAGCGCCGTGCCGCAGACCGGTCCAGCCTGTTCGGCACGGCGATCAAATCCTTCCGGTTTCTGCTGCAATCGGCGGTGCTGGGCACCGGCGCCTGGCTGGCGATCGGACAGGAAGTCTCGCCCGGCATCATGATCGCCGCCTCGATCATCACCTCGCGGGCGCTGGCGCCGATCGAACAGGCGGTCGGGCAATGGCGCGGTTTTGTCGGCGCACGGCAGGGCTATGCCCGGCTGAAACAGGTTGTCGACCAGCGGCCGGATACGACCCGCCGGATGGAGCTGCCGCTGCCGTCTGCCTCGCTGCAGCTGGAACAGCTGGTGGCCAGCCCGCCGGCGGTCGCCCGGCCGGTGCTGCAGGGGCTGTCGTTCACGCTTGCCGCCGGCGACGGGCTCGGCGTCATCGGCCCCTCGGGCGCCGGCAAATCCACCCTGGCGCGGACCATAGCCGGGGTCTATCCGGTGCAGCGCGGGGCAATGCGGCTAGATGGGGCAGACTTGTTCCAGTGGGCGCCGGAGCGCTGCGGTGATTTCATCGGCTACCTGCCGCAGGATGTTCAATTGTTCGACGGCACGGTGATGCAGAACATCGCCCGGTTCAGGGAAGATGCCGCGCCCGATGACGTCATCGCCGCGGCGCGGCTGGCCGATGTGCACGAGTTGATCGTGTCGCTGCCGGATGGCTATGATACCGAGATCGGCGCCGACGGCACGGCGCTTTCCGGCGGCCAGCGCCAGCGCATCGGGCTGGCCCGCGCGCTGTTCGGGCAGCCGTTTCTGATCGTTCTGGACGAGCCGAATTCGAACCTTGATTCCGACGGCGAAAATGCGCTGACCGCCGCCATCCGCGCCATGCGCGAGCGCGGTTCGATCGTCATCGTCATCGCCCACCGGCCGAGCGCCCTGGCGGCTGTCGATACGGTGCTGTTCATGAAGGACGGCCGCGCCGATGCCTTCGGCCCCAAAGACGAGGTGCTGAGCAAGGTGCTGGCTCCGGTTCCGGTGCGGGCGGCATGAACGAGAGCGACCGGATCATTGCCCGTAGCGTCCGCCGGCATTTGTGGGGTGGCGGGTTTTTCCTCTGTGCGTTGCTGGCGTCTGGCATCGCCTGGGCGGCCTGGATGGAAATCGCCGGGGCGGTCATCGCGCCGGGCACCATCGTGGTGGAAAGCAATACCAAGAAGGTGCAGCACCGCGAGGGCGGCATCGTTCAGGACATTCTGGTCAGGGACGGCGATGCGGTGGAGGCCGGCGCCCTGCTGCTGCGGCTTGATGATACGGTGCCGCGCGCCAATCTGGCTGTCGTCAACAAACAGCTCGACGAGCTGCTGGCGGTCGAGGCGCGGCTGGTGGCAGAACGTGACGGCCTGGAGGCGATCGAATTCCCGCCGGAGCTGACGAAGCGCGGACTCGATGTCGCGGGGATTTTGCGCGGCCAGAACGCGTTGCTGACGGCGCGGCGGTCCAGCCTTGAGGGGCGCATCGACCAGCTCGGCGAGCAGATCGGCCAGATCCGCCGGCAGATCGAGGGGCTCGATGTCGGTCTTCAGGCCAAGGTTGAGGAGATTGCGCTGATCGCTGAAGAACTGGCGGCGGTGGAAAATCTCTATGAAAAGAACCTGGTGTCGATCAACCGGGTGACGGCGCTGCGGCGTGACCGGACGCGGCTTGGCGGCGAGCGCGGCAGCCTGATGTCGGAGATCGCCCGCGCCGGCCAGGCGATTGCCGAGCGCAATGTGCAGATGCTGCAGATCCGCGAGACGGCACGGGCCGAGGTGCTGGAGAATCTGCAAAAGACCCGCAGCGAGATCGCCCGGCTGAGCGAGCAGAAAATCGCCGCCGAGGACCAGATGCGCAGGGTGGATATTCGTGCGCCGCGCGCGGGCTTCGTACACCAGCTTGCCGTGCACACGAGGGGCGGGGTGATCAGCCCGGCCGAACCGCTGCTGCTGATCGTGCCGAAGGAAGATGTTCTGGTGATCGAGGCGCAGGTCAATCCCGTCGATATCGACCAGATCCATGCCGGCCAGCAGGCGACCATACGTTTCCCCAATTTCGACCAGCGCTCGACCCCGGAACTGAAGGCCAGGGTGCGGACACTCTCAGCCGAAACCTCGCGCGACGAGACGACCGGGCTGGTCTATTACACCGCCCGGCTCGCCCTGCCGGAAACCGAACGGGCCAAACTCGGCGACAACATCCTGCTGCCCGGCATGCCGGTGGAGGTGCTGATCAGGACGCAGGACAGAACGGTGCTGTCCTACCTCACCAAACCACTGACCGATCAGATCACCCACGCGCTGAAGGAGGAGTGAGGGTGGATAGATGGGGATTTGGGAGGCCGTCAGTGTTTTTTAAAGCATGAGCAGGGGTGGGAAGATCTTTCTGGGCATTGTGCTTGGTATTATGTTGGGGCTCTACGGGCTCTTTAAATACCATTTCCCCGCCTATAGCTGGAACCAGAAACTGACGGTGGAAGTCGAGACTCCAGACGGCCTTGTAACCGGATCGGCCGTTACACGTGTGATCTGGAAATTTGGACCACCAAAACTGTCCGTGATCAGCCATCCTTCCGTCGGTTATGCGCTAGGAGATGCCACAGTCGTCGACCTAGGAGATGGCCGATATTTGTTTGCTCCTCTCAGGGGGGCAGGTTCGAATCCAGTAGGAGAGCCGCCTAGATACATCGTCAAGGAGTTTTTCCGAACTGGAGCAGGACCTCTGGCGCGGGATGTTGTGCCTGACGTCTACCGGCGCCGTGGTCTGGCCAGCGGAGTAATCACGCTTTCGCCGGACAACTATCCGCTACTGGTCAGATTTGATGAGCTTAACGATCCGGCCTCTGTCAAGAAAGTCGATCCAAATAACTTGGCCGCCAGTTTCGGTGAAGGATTCAAGCTGAAGCGCATCACAGTCGAGGTAACGAGTGAGAATGTGACGAAGGGGATCGTCCTTCAGATACTCCCCTGGCTCAAGAAGCAGGGCGGCAGGCAGTTCGACGGCAAGGATCTCGAAACTTCGCATACTGACAACCGTTTCGCGAACTCCCTAAATGCTTACCCCTTTTTTAAAGGAGACTAACGGATGACCACGCCGCAACAGTTGTTTTCAGCGATTTTGGCAATGGATTCCGACAAACACAGAATTACGGTGATGGGTGTGTTAATCCCATCACCGTAACTCCGGCATGCCAATGGAAATATTGATCCAGACGCAGGTCAGAACGGTGCTGTCCTACCTGACCAAACCACTGACCGACCAGATCACCCACGCACTGAAGGAGGAGTGAGGGTGGATAATTCCGGGGCCCGCATATATTTTCGCAGCAATATGAAATAGAATTAACTCCTTGATATGGAAAAATATATAGACAGATTTTTTTATTCTATTTTTTCTATTATTATAATTGTAGTTTTATTAGGGGCTTTGTTTTTTGCAAATATTATGTTCCAGACAAATTTCGTCGGTCCACGGAAACACAGCCGGAATACGGAGGCCGCGGAGGAGAAAAATGACAGAATCTGGAGCCATGGAGTTGGCAAAAAATATGTGATCCGGGTGAAAACTGAATTCGATGGAATTGAAAGGTCAAAATCGATTGAAGTTATATGTGCCAAGAAAACGGAAACAGGATATATCCCCCTGACAAGTGGCCCGCGTGTCTGGAATATGGACCAAAGCTTTGGAGAGAGGAGCTTCCGATTTCGAGTTTCCGATGAATATGATGTCAACTTCAGAATAGGCACCTCTTGTCCTGAGCTGGCGAGGCAACAGGAAAAACAGGCGTTGCCCATTGTCCTGCAGGGCGGACTGTCGGTTGAAATTCGGCACCTTTCCGACCCGGCAATTTCGTGTCGGAGATCACTGCGGAGCGGCGGATTTCAGGTCGGTTCGTTGCGCGTGTTTCCCCTTGTTGTCCAATCGGCAAGTCAGGAAAAAGTTCGAAAGCTTCTCAGCAGAGAGGCGTATGGTCCAGCTGATCGCGCGATTCTGTACAAACTCAACCGTGACGCGTCGTCATCAAAAACTCCGCGCATACCCTTGAACAATCAGTATTTCTGGTCGAATGAGAGCAAGTGCTGGGAAAACTCAGGAAGCGACTGCCCGCCTCTGGCGCAAAAGCTGTGCGCTCCTTTATCCCGTTGATCCCGTCAGGTGCGTTGAGTGTTGTGAAGGCCAGGGTGAGGACACTCCCATCCGAAACCTCGCGCGATGAGACGACCGGGCTGGTTTACTACACCGCAAGGCTCGCCCTGCCCGAAACCGAACGGGCCAAACTCGGCGAAAACATCTTGCTGCCCGGCATGCCTGTCGAAGTGCTGATCAAGACGCAGGACAGAACGGTGCTGTCCTACCTCACCAAACCACTGACCGATCAGATCACCCACGCACTGAAGGAGGAGTGAGGGTGGATAGATGGGGATTTGGTGAACTGAAAGCGTTTTTTAAGACATGAGCAGGGGTGGGAAGATCTTTCTGGGCATTGTGCTTGGTATTATGTTGGGGCTCTACGGGCTCTTTAAATACAATTTTCCCATCTATAGCTGGAACCAGAAAATGACCATTGAGGTGGAGACGCCTTCAGGGGTCAAATCCGGGTCAAGTGTTGTTGCTGTACGTTGGAGAAAAAACGACTCGTTTAGCGCGTCTAGCGGTCCCCGGTGGATTAGCAGAATTCGCGGCGAGGCACCGGTCGTAGATCTCGGAGATGGGCGTTACCTTTTTGCCTTGTTGAGGCGCCCTGTTGACTATGAATACACGGGTGATTTGGCGACCCGGTTGATTTTCAAAACAGCCCGGCGCGCCCGCGGGAGGCGCCAATTTGGAGCCGTTCGCGACAGTCGATCAGAGATGATGCTTGTGCCGAAATCGCTTTATCCCCGCTTGCTTGGCTTCACGGATATCACCGATGCCGGTTCAGCAACCTTGGTTGATCCTGACAACCTGGCAGCGAGTTTCGGGCCCGAATTTGAACTTCGTCGTATTTCTTTCGAGATCACGGATGAGCCAGTGAGTGATATCAAGATAACAAAACTATTGGGTTGGTGGCTTTCCGAAGCTAAGGGAATATATAGCCCTCCTGTATTTGTTGCTAGTAATCCAAAAACGACAAAAGAAACAAAAATTGGAATTAGAAATTTCGTCCAGGGCGTTGAATGGAGAGAAAAATGAAAATTTCGAAAGATTTATTTTTGGCCATTCTCTCAATGGACTCTTTCAACCGCGGTTATGACGCTGGAATCGATGGCCTCAGTGACGCTACAGATGGGACTGCTCTAATAGGTAATGCTAAGATATGGAAGAATCTTGAAGGGCAAAATCTAGACGACGAGGCAGAGGCGGCCGGGTTCTATGCTATTTCATACAAGATCAATGCGCCGATTGGAAATACTGGTGATCAGTTGGCCACAAATCAAGTTATTATTTCCTACAGGGGGACCGACAACAACGTATCTTTTTGGGATGATGATCCGGCAAGTGATTTGTGGAACGGGTATGGAGTAGCGGCAGGTTTTCCACTCGGGGAACAGGCGAGACTGGCGGTCGAGTTTTATCAATCGGTGACCGAGACAGGCAATTCCGACCCTCGAGAGGGTTCCGCTATTCTTAGAATTACGGTGACAGTCTACTAAATCCCTTTTAGGGCCTTCCTGCATCGGTGTGCCCGTCTCAACAAATCGTTACGGTTCTGCCGCTGCACTTGGAGCTGCAACGCCCGGCCCGCCCATCTGGCAAAACCGGCCCTTGCGATCTAACATGATCGGCTCCAACTGGAGCAAGCCTGATCATGAAAAACCACATCGTCGACACCAGCCATTGCGCCATCGCCGTCACGGACAGTGAAGGGGCAGGGCCGGCAGTGCTGATGATCCATGGCAATTCCTCCTGTCGCCAGGTGTTCCGCAACCAGCTGGAGGGCGAGGTCGGTCGCGCCTATCGGTGTATCGCCATGGACCTGCCGGGGCATGGCGGCTCCGGCGATGCGTCGGATCCGGACAAGAGCTACACCATGCCGGGATATGCCGATGCGGCGCTGGAACTGATGGCCGTACTGGGCATCGGGCGCTATGCGGTGCTGGGCTGGTCGCTGGGCGGGCATATCGGCATCGAGATGATCGCGCGCAGCGATGCGGTTGCCGGGCTGATGATCAGCGGGTCGCCGCCGGTCAGCAAGGATCCAGATTCGGTCAACCAGGGGTTCCTGCCGTCCGAACACATGCACCTTGCGGGGCAGAACGTGTTTTCCGAGGCAGAGGCCGATGCCTATGCCCACGCCACCTGCGGCGTCAATGCGCCGTTCGAACCGTTTCTGCTCGAGGCGGTCAGGCGAACCGACGGGCGCGCCCGCGAGATCATGTTCGCGGCCTTTGTTGCCGGAAAGGGCGCCGACCAGGCGAACATCGTCGCAACCTCCACAACGCCGCTTGCTATCGTCAACGGCGCCAATGAGCCTTTCGTCAACAATGCGTTCGTGTCGGCGCAGTCCTACGCCAATCTGTGGGACGGCGAGGTGCATCTGCTGGAAGCGGCGGGCCACGCACCGTTCTGGGAAGCCCCGGAACGGTTCGAACCGCTGCTGCTGCGATTTCTTGCCGACACAGTTGGCGCTGCCGGATAACGCACCTACAACCGGCCGCGTACCGCAACAGTTCAAAGGACGTTTTGATGCAGATGGTGACCACCAGGGTCAAACTGAAGCCCGGAGAGATCGATGCCTGCGCGCGCCTGTTCGAGACGACCAATCCGGATTTGGTGCGCCATGAGGCAGACTGGCTCGGGGCGCGGATGGCAGTGGACCGCACTTCAAATACCATAACGGTGATGGCGGTGTGGCGCACTGCCGAGGCCTATCAGCGCCTGAGCAGCAGTGCGGCGTTCCAGAACGCAATGAAACAATTTGCTTCCCTGTTTGCCTCGCCTCCCGAAATCACCGTCTCAGATGTGCTGGTTGAGATGACACCGGAAAGCGTATCGGCGACATCCGGCTGACCAGGCAACTCCGCACCACAATGTCGATGAATTTATCCGCTATGTGATTGCTGCCGCCGGTCTGGAGCCGGATCCGGTGCTCGCCAATGCCGCACAATGGCAAATTCCAACGGTTTGATCTCCGTCAAGGCGCCGCGCCGCCGCGTGGTGAAATGTTGCTGGTATCAACAGCAGGTCACCGGATTGAACGCGGGGGCCCGGAAAGGGTGGTCAAGCATGTACAAGAACATCATCGTCCCCATCGACATGGGCCAGGAGGAGCGCGGCCGCAAAGCGCTGGAGATTGCGCAGCGGCTCTGCGACGATGGCGGCACGCTGCACCTGGTCAATGTGATCGAGGAAGTGCCGGCCTATGTCGCCGCCGAACTGCCGTCGGATATCTATGAAAATTCGCGCAAGCAGGTGAAGGAAACGCTGCAGGATGTGGCGAAGGGCGCCAGCGCCAAAACGGAAATCGAAATCCGCCACGGGCGTCCTGCGACCGAGATCATGAGTGCGGCGGAAGAGGTCGATGCGGATCTGATCATCGTCGCCTCGCATCGTCCGGAACTTGCGGATTATCTGCTTGGCTCGACCGCCGCACGGGTGGTCCGTCACGCCAATTGCGCGGTCCTTGTCGACCGCTGAACAAACCTTGTCATTGTCAAAAATGGAGCCGGGCATGGGCACCCCAGATACCGTCGATCACAAACCTTTTGAAAAGCGTCTGCTGGCGCGCAAGGCAGAGCTGCAACAGCGGCTGCAGCAAATCGAACACGATCTCGACCAGCCGATGCCGAGCGACAATGAAGATCGCGCGACCGAACGGGAAGACGACGAGGTGATGGAAAGCATGGGCAATGCCGGGCTGGAAGAGCTGCGGGCGATCGACGCGGCGCTTGACCGCATCGAGGCCGGGACCTTCGGCGTCTGCGTGAAATGCGATGAAGCGATTTCGGCCGAGCGGCTCGACATTCTGCCGACCGCCGCGATGTGTCGGCACTGCATGTAACAGGTGAAGTGGCTGACAGAATGAATCAGGAAGCGACGGCAAGCCGTTGTAATTAGATTCTTTTTGCTGGCCGTCAGGTGCCCGCGTTTGCGCGGGTGCCCGCGTCAGTGCCCGCCGCCCATCCTTCCGGTCTTGATCGAATAATCAACGACAAGACCGTAATCCGGGTCGTCATCGGCATCGACGATCAGCTGGCCGGCGCGGTTGAGAAGCCGGTGGCAGTCATGCGACAGGTGACGCAGCTGCAGGGTTTTTCCAATGCCCTGATATTTAACCGCAAGGTCGTCGATGCTCTGCAGCGCCGACTGGTCGACGACGCGGCTGTTCATGAAATCGACGATCACCAGTGACGGATCGGCCTGCGGATCGAACAGTTCGGAAAAGCCTTCAGTCGAGCCGAAAAACAGCGGCCCTTCGATCTGGTAGACCTTGGCGCCTTCCGGCGTCACATGAGTTTTGGCGTGAATGCGGGCGGCGTTGTTCCAGGCGTAGGCGAGCGCCGAGACGATGACGCCGACGACGACGGCGATGGCGAGATCGCTCATCACCGTGACCACGGTGACAAGCAGCATCACCATGACGTCGGTCAGCGGAATGCGGCGCAGGATGGTCAGGCTCTGCCAGGCGAATGTGCCGATGACCACCATGAACATGACACCGACAAGAGCGGCCAACGGGATCTGCTCGATCAGACCCGAGGCGAACAGAATGAAGACCAGCAGAAACAGCGCGGCGGCAATGCCGGAGAGCCGAGTACGTCCGCCCGACTTCACGTTGATCATCGACTGGCCGATCATGGCGCAGCCGCCCATGCCGCCGAAAAATCCAGTGACGGTATTGGAGACCCCCTGCGCGATGCATTCCTGCGACGCGCCGCCGCGTTTGCCGACGATTTCGCCGACCAGGTTGAGCGTCAGCAGACTTTCGATCAGGCCGATGGCGGCGAGGATCAGTGCGTAGGGAAAGATGATGTTCAGGGTCTCCAGCGTCAGCGGCACCATCGGTATGTGAAACAGCGGCAGGCCGCCCTCGATCGAGGCGAGGTCGCCGACGCGCGGCACATCGATGCCGAAACCGACAACCAGGGCTGCAACGATGCCGATGCCGGCAAGCGGCGCCGGGACAAGGCTGGTGAGTTTCGGCATCAGCCAGATGATGGCCATGGTCAGGACAACGAGACCGAGCATGATGGCCAGAGGCCAGCCGGTCATCCAGACCCTGGCGCCGTCGGCACCGGCAATCTGGAACTGCGACAGCTGTGCCATGAAAATGACGATGGCCAGGCCGTTGACGAAACCGAGCATCACCGGGTGCGGCACCAGCCGGATGAATTTTCCCAGCCGGAAAACCCCGGCCATGATCTGCAGCAGGCCCATCAGCACAACCGTTGCGAACAGATATTCGACGCCATGGTTGGCGACCAGCGATACCATGACGACGGCAAGTGCGCCGGTGGCGCCGGAAATCATGCCGGCGCGGCCACCGAACAGGGCGGTGATCAAACCAACGATGAACGCCGCATAAAGGCCAACCAAAGGATGCACGCCAGCCACGAAGGCAAAGGCGACGGCTTCCGGCACCAGCGCCAGGGCTACCGTGAGGCCGGACAGCAGTTCGGTGCGGATGCGGGATGGCGTGAATTCGGTCAAGCCGGAATTCTGGCCGTTCGAAAAGGGAAGGCGGCCGGCAAGAACCGCCAGGGATTGCCTGGTCACGTGATGAACGTCCGTTTATTCGAGATTGTTTTTTGTTTGCATACATGGATTTTGCTGCAATGCAAAATACTGATTTTGCATTGCACAAGCCAGGTCACGGCACGGCTGGAGAAAATCCCGCCGCCAGGGCTGGTGTCACACCGGTCTCACCCTGATTTTCAGATGTTTGGGTTCGAGAAAGGCGTCCAGGCCTTCGGGCCCGAGTTCGCGGCCGATGCCGCTCATCTTCCAGCCGCCAAACGGCGCCTGCAATTCGGACGTGTCGTTGACATTGATGCCGACGGCGCCGAATTCCAACCGGTCGGCGATCGCCCAGAGCCGTTCCAGGTCGGCGCCGTAGAGATAGGCGGCGAGGCCGTATTCCAACCCGTTGGCCGCCGCCATCATCTCCGCTTCGCTGTCGAAGGCGGCAATCGCGGCGAGGGGGCCATAGGTTTCCTCGGTCATCGGCCGGCAGTCGAGCGGGGCGTTGTCGATCACGGTCGGACGGTAGAACGTGCCGCCCGAATATTCGACCTGCTTCGGCTGTTCGCCCCCGGACACAAGCGTTGCCCCGCGGGCAAGGGCGTCCTGTTTGTGCGCCTCGACCCGGTCGATGACCGACTGGTTCAGCACCGGGCCATAGGCAACGCCCGGCTCGATGCCGTGTCCAAGCTGCGTTTCGTCGGTCAGCGCCTTTAGGGCATCAACAAATTGCGAATGGATCTGCCGGTCGACGAGGACGCGGTTCACGGTGATGCAGATCTGGCCCATATTGGAAAAGGCGCGGCGGTGCGCCGCCTTTGCCGCCTCCACCGGATCGGCATCGGCCATGACGATGAACGGCGCATGGCCGCCGAGCTCCAGATTGACCCGTTTAAGATTGCCGGCGGCGTTTCGCATGATGTCCTGGCCGGCGGCGATGGAAGCCGTGGCGGAAATCATCCGGATGTCCGGATGGCTCGACAAAGCCTTGCCGGCAACCGGCCCGAGACCGGGCAGATCGGACAGCACGCCGCCGGGCAATCCGGCATCGGCCAGGCAGTCGACCAGCATGGCGATGGCCAGTGGCGTCTCGTGCGGTGTCTTGACGATGATCGGACAGCCCGCCGCCAGCGCCGGGCCGATTTTCCAGCAATAGAGATCGACGGGATAGTTCCACGGCACGATCGCCGCGGTCACGCCGACGGGATGATAGGAGACGACGTTCTTGATGCCGGGGCTGGAGGCCGGGCGAAGCGAGCCGAAAATCCGTGTGGCTTCACCGGCATAGTAGCGCAGGACTTCCGCGCCAAAGAGGATTTCCTTCATATTGTCGGGAATCGGCTTGCCCTGTTCGCGGGTCAGCAGAAGGGCCATTTTTTCGGCGCGCTGATCGATGTGATCGGCGGCGCGCATCAGGATCGCGGCACGTTCGGCGGCCGGCATGCCGGCAAATTGAGTTGCCACGGATGTCGCGGAGCGGACCGCCTGATCGACAATCCGCTCGTCCGCCAGCAGGGTCGATCCGACCGGTTCACCGGTGGCGGGATCAGCAATGTCGAAACGTTCCACACCCTTAGGCTGCTGCCATTTTCCGTCGATGAAAAAACCGCGATCGATCAATGCCGCGCCGTTCATGGGCGCGACCTCAGCCGGCGCCACAATTCGGCATAGTTCAGGTCGTTCTGCTTGTCGGCTTCGGCCTTCGAAAGCGTGTTGGGATTGACCATGACAAACGGTTCGATGCCACGTTTCACCAGTTTCTCGGCAGTTGCGGCGTTGATGGCATGGCCGATGGCGATGGCGATCGACGTCGATGTCGGCCCGACCGGATTGGCAAAGCCGTCGATCATCAGGCTGGCGTCGGCTTTGGGAACACCGGTATCGATGACCACGTCCGCCAACTCGAAAAGCCGCTTGCCGCTGGAGTGGCGGGACGGGGTGGAGGAGGAATGCGGGATCGATGTCACGCCGATGAGCTTGAGACCGCGCTCGCGGGCGCCGGCCGCGATGTCGAGGGTCACCGCATTCAGTCCGGAATGGGAAAAGATCAGCATGGCATCGCCGGCAACGATGTGATGCGACGACAGAATGGCATCGCCATATCCCTCGCGGCCATGAATGAAACGGTATTGCCGTGCGCCGCCGTCGCCGAGCACCCGGTGGAACGAGATCATGCTGCTTTCGACAATCGGCCGGAAGCCGGTGACTGCGCCGGTGCGCGGAAACATTTCCATCGCGGCGAAGGAGCCGTGGCCGGTTCCAAAGGTGAACACCAGCTTGTCATCGGCAATGGCATCGGCGCAGATGTCGGCGGCGGCCTCAATGGCGTCTTTCTGGCTGTCGGCGACAATTTTCATGCGCTCTGCCAGGGTTTCGAAATAGCGGTCGATCATATCGGTCATTGTTGGTTCCTCGTCTCAGCTGCGGCTATGGCCCGCAGGGCAATGTCGAACATGTGTTTTTCACCCTTCGCCAGAGCGCCGGCCTCGAGCTTTTTCAAAGTGATCGCGTCAACCGTCCCGAGGCACAGGCTGGCACAGGCCACACCCAGCGTATCGGCGGCCGTCAGCAGCGCCGAGGTTTCCATGTCGGCGGCGATGACGCCTTGTGCTGCCAGTTTTCTGCGGTTTTCCTCAACCCGAGCCTTGCCCGCAGCATCGATTGCGAACATGTCGCGGTAAAAGGCGTCGAATGTGGCAAACAGGCCGGATTGTGCGGCGACGCTGTTATGTGCGGTGGCGGCAAACAGCTGTTTCACCAGGCCGGGATCGGCGGATGTCCGGCCGGTTCCGCCATAGGAGGCGGACGTGCCTTCATAACTCAATGCTTCCTCGCTGATGATAAATCCGCCTGCTTCGGCGGGAGAGAAGAAGATCGCCGTTCCGATGCGCAGGAAATGCGTCACGCCGAGATCGGCCAGCTCGTGCAGAACGATCGTGGCGATCGGCGATCCCATGCCGAATGCGGCGACGGTGATCGTCGTGCCGTGATAGGAACCGGTTATGGTCTTCAAACCGCGTTTGACCGGCAAGCGAACAACATCGCTCAGGTGATCGGCGATGCGGTCGACCCGGTCGGGATCGCCGATCAATATCGCCCGGTCGGAGACCTGATCCTGACGGTGTCCAAGGTACCACGCCGTCTTCATGCCTGTGTCCTTTGCTGTTGCAGACGTTTTTCGAGCAGCTCCCGGACCGCCGTTATGCCTTGTTTTGCCGCCTCGAGCGGGTCGGTTTCGCCGCTCATCATGGCGGCGATGAAGCCGCCGGCCAGCGTGTCGCCGGCTCCGGTGGTGTCCGAAATAATTAGCGGTTCGACCGGGCATGTGGATGTCTTGCCATCGGCAAGAACCGTCACGCCCTTGGTGCCGCCGGTTTCGACGATCACCGCCTCGGCCCGGGTAGAGGAGATCATGTCCCGTTCGCTGCGATTGCAGAAGATCACGGCGGCGGCGGCCGAAAGCGCGGCGCAGATGTCAGGGGGGAAACACGCCGGATCGCTTTTCAAGATCCAATAGAGCGTCGATTGTGGATGGCGCAGGGCCAGGATTTGCGCGGTGAGCTGCGGCGGACCGACAGTGATGGCAAGATGGCGTGCGGCGGAAATCAGTTCCGACTGCGCCGGTGTCAGAATTTCCGCTCCGCCGAAGGCCGGATCGTATAAACAGACGCAGCTGCCGTCGGCCTGGTATGCCAGCAGCGCCACCGGCGAGCGGGCTGCTTGTATCCGGGCCACGCCGGCGGTCTCGCAACCCTCAGTGCGCAAGGCGTCGCAATAAAGTTCGGCGGCGTCGTCGCTGCCGACCCAGCTGACCGGTGCGGCGGCAATGCCCTTGCGTGCAACGGCGGTGGCGACATAGGCCGAACAGCCGCCAAGGCGCGGCCAGGCCTCCGGATCGCGATCGCTGATCAGCGTCGTGCAGTCGCCCTTTGCCATGCCGGCAAGACTTACCGGATAATCGAGGCTGGCAAATCCGGTCACCACCAATTGCGTCATGACAGCATGTCCAACGCCTGCTCGAGATCGACAAGTTTGCCGAGATAGCGCTCGATGTCTTCCATCGACGCTTCGGCCAGATGCGTGCGGTTGGAGTTTGTCGCCTGGCGCGGCAGGATTACCTCAAATCCGTTGGCAAACGCATCCTGCGCCGTGGCGCGGACGCAGACATTGGTCTTGACCCCGCAGATAATGACCCGGTCGACCGACTGTTCATTGAGCAACAGACCGAGATCGGTGGCGAAGAACGCGCTGAAGCGCCGCTTGACCAGCTCGATTTCCAGGGCCCCGGGCCGCGGACCAAACCCTTCGAAAAATGCCGCGTCGAAACCGCCGGCGACACAATGTTCGGGCAGGCGCTTGTGTTCGAAATCGACCAGTCCTTCGCGATGGCGGTCGACCGTGTGAATGATCAGCCGGCCGTGCTCACGCGCCGCGGCGATCAGCGCCTGAACCGGTCCGATTACTTCTTTCGCATCGTCATAGAAGTTCTCGCCGTCGGGGTGCAGGAATGAATTCTGCATATCGATGACGATCAGGGCGGTTGTCATTGCGCCATTGCCTTTCTGTCGCGGTTCCGCCAGCCAGCAAGGCAAAGGGCGACCAGGACCATGAGATAGGGAATCGTGCCGATCAGCTTGGGCGGCAGGCCGGCGGTCTGCATCCGGATCTGGGCGGCATCAAGGAAACCGAACAGCAGACAGACCAGCGCCGTCGTGACCGGCCGGTTACGGCCGAAATAGAATGCCGCGAGCGCGATGAAGCCGCGCCCGGCCGTCAGTCCTTCATTGAACAGCCCGATCGATGCCAGTGCCAGATGCGCGCCGGCAAGGCCGGAAAAGAAACCGGCAAAAGCGGTTCCGAAATCCTGCAGGCTCTTTTCTGACAGGCCAACGGCGCGGGCAACCTGCGGTGCGTTGCCTGCCGCCCGCAGGCGCAGCCCAAGCCGGGTGTTTGCCAACAGCCACGGCAGCGCCAGGACGGAGCCCCAGGCAAAAAGCGTCAGCGGATCGAGATCGGCAAGCGCGCCGCCGATGACCGGCACGTTGCCGCTGCTCTCGGGAAAGACATGCGGCAGCAGGTGCACGCCCGGAAGCCGCAGCGTTCCGGAGGAATTGTAGAACCAGTTAAGGATGAAACCGAGGAACCCGGCAACCAGCACATTCAGGCCGAGACCGGCGACAATCATGTTGGCTTTGGCCCGGGTGATGACCAGGGAAAACAGGTATCCGATTGCCGCCCCGCATAGCGCGGCGGCCAGTACCGCGACGAACCAGCCGCCGGTTGCCGATGAGACCACCACGGCGACAAAGGCGCCGGCCAGCATCTTGGCGTCCAGCGCGATGTTGACGATGCCGGCCTGGCGATTGACCAGCCCGCCTATGGCGGCCAGCAGGATCGGTGTCGTCATGATGAGGGAGGCGGCGATGACCTGTTCGATGATCATGTGGCGCGCCTCCGCCGAAACAGCGTGATCCTGCCAAGCTCGACCACGGCGAAGATCATCACCGTGCCTTCGATAATGTTGACCAGATCAAGCGGAATGTCCGAAAACAGCTGAACCGTGGTTCCAGCCGAGGCCAATGCGCCGAACAGCACCGCCCCGAACAGGATGCCGAAGGCGTTGTTGCGGCCGAGCAAGGCAACCGCCATTCCGGTAAATCCGTAGCCCGGCGAAAAGCCTTCGGAAAACCGGTGCAGTTGCCCCAGCGCGTGCGATGCGCCGCCGAGGCCCGAGACGATGCCCGACAGCAGCATCACCATGATGATGACCGACGGGATAGAAATGCCGACGGCACGGGAAAACCGCTGGTTCAGGCCAACAAGCTCGGCTTCGAACCCGTCGGCGGTGCGGCGGGTCCAGAATGCGTAGGCGGCAAGGCAGAACAGACCGAGGAAGAAACCGGCGTGAAGGGTCGAAGGCGGCAACAAGCGACCCAGCTGCGCTGCTTCGTGCACCAGCGGGGTGACGTTGTTGCCCGAGGATTCGGACAGAAGCGGTCCGTTGACGAGATAGCCGGAAATCCCGAACGCCACGAAGTTCAACATCAGTGTTGACACAACCTCGTCGACATCCAGCCGCGCCAGCAAAACACCGGGAACATAAAGCCAGAACGCCCCGACAATCATGGCAAACAAGAAGGCGGGCAGGATGATCATCGCACCCCATTCGGCCGGTGCCGTGAAACCGATGAAAGCCGCCGCAAGTCCGCCGAGTACGAAGGCGCCCTCAACGCCGACATTGAATACGCCTGAACGAAAACAGACGGCTGTGGCAACGCCGGTGAACAAAAGCGGCGTTGCAGCCGAGAGTGTCGCGGAGATGCGGCGCTGACTACCAAATCCCTCATTTGCCATCAGCGTGAATATATCGAACGGATTTTCGCCGATCAGCAGCAGCATAAGCGCGCTTACGGCAATCGCGACCAGGAAGGGAAATGCCAGGCCGAAACCCCTTGAGAACAGTTCGGAGCCGCCGCCGCCCTGATGTGCCGTCATATCAACCATCGGCGCTGTCCTGCAGAACCATCAAACGGCCGAGTTCTGCCATGTCAGCATCATTCGCATCGCGCTGGCCGACAATGCGACCTCCGGCGATGACAAGAATGCGGTCGGCAAGATCGAGCAGTTCGTCCAGTTCCTCGGAGACAAGGAAGACCGATCCGCCATTGTCGCGGAAAGTCCGCAGGATCCGGTGTATGGCGGCAATGCCGTTGAGATCGACACCCCGTGTCGGCTGTGACACGACCAGCAGCGACGGATCGCCGGCGATCTCACGGGCAAAGACCAATCGCTGCTGATTGCCTCCCGACAGGCTCTTTGCCGGATCGGACAGGTTTGCATAGGTCACGCCGAGCCGGTCAAGCCGTTCGGCCGCGACCCGGCGCATTGCCGACCGGTTGAGGAAGGGGCCGCGTGCGATCGGCGGACTGCGATGACTGCCGGCGACCACATTGGCTTCGACACTTGCCGTCGTTGCCAGGCCTTCATGGCTGCGGTCGGGACTGACAAAGGCAAGGCCGCGCGCCCGGCGCGCCGCATTGGAGGCAAGTGTGATGTCCTGCCCGCGGTGAACGAGGGATCCTTTCTCGATCCGGCGCAATCCGACCAGGCATTCGACCAACTCGGCCTGACCGTTGCCGGTGACACCGGCCATGCCGACGATTTCACCGCTGTTGATCTCGAAACCGATATTGTCGAGCGAATGGGATTTTTCCACCGATGGCGTGGAAAGGTCTTTCACCGCCAGCACTGTTTCCGCCGTTCCGTCAATCGGTGCCCGATCGTCGATGACGGCCAGTGCCGGCTCTTCGCGCTCGCCGATTATGTGTTCGGCAATGATCTCGGCATCGGTGTCTGCTACCGCGCTGTTGAAGGTGACCCGTCCGCGGCGGATGACCGTGACCAGATCGGCCAGCGCCATGACTTCGCGCAGCTTGTGGCTGATGAACAGGATTGTCGTGCCGTTGTCGCGCAGTCCCCGCAACAGATTGAAGAGATCCTCGACCTGCGGCGGAGCGAGAACGTCCGTCGGTTCGTCCAGAATGAGGACCCGGGCGCCGCGATGCAACAGGCGGATGATCTCGACGAACTGCTGTACGTGTACCGGCGCGGTTCCAGCCCGGCGGCTCCAGTCGATGCTGATACCTGTCTGGCCAGCAAGTGCATCGCCGGCTCCACGCGCGGTAGTCCAGTCGATGCGGCCAAGCGGCCCATTCGCCGGCTCGATGCCAAGGACGAAATTTTCCAGCAGCGACAGATCCGGGGCCAGCATGAATTCCTGGTGAACCATTCCAATGCCGAGGGCGAGCGCCTGCTGCGGATGGTTCAATCGCACCTCGACGTCATCGACGATGATGGCCCCGCTGTCGGGCTGCTCGAGGCCCTGCAGGATTCGCATCAGCGTTGATTTGCCGGCGCCGTTCTCGCCAACGACTGCATGGATTTCACCGGGGGCGACACGAAGGGAAATGCCGCTATTGGCCTGCACGCTGCCATAATATTTGTGGATGTCGACGGCTCCCAGACGAACCTTCGGCTTGTCCGGTGTCTCCGTCCGGGTGGTCGCGGCAATGGCGGATCGTTGCACTTTTAAACCTGCCGTTCAGACCGGTTGGTTGGCCTCATGTGTTGATTCAGGTACTTCGCAGTTTGATTCAACGTTCTCACAATCTGAGTCTAGTTCACCGTTTAACTTATTGATTGGGCAGAATATTGTGCGAGAGCACCGGTCCGTTCATATGAGTGTTGCCACTGCCGGGTTTTCGTTATGGCGGCCCCGTGGTTCCGGGAGTAAGAACACACGGGGCCGTCGGGTGGCGAGACCGCAGGAGCAATTTTCCGCCGCGTTGCCACTCCGAATTCCGTTTCAGGAACTCATTTGAAGAAGTCCGGATAGCCGGATGCCGTGACATCCCAGACCTTGGTTTCTCCCTTGATGATACTGGCCTGCATGCTGGCGACCTTTTCAAGATAGGCTGCCGGTATCCGGTCCTTGGTATGTTTCATTTCAGACAGCGCAACACCATTTTCGACAAGGCCGAACGACAGGACCTCGCCGCCGGGAAATTCTCCCTTGGCGTAGTTCTCGACCAGGTTTTCCACCGCCACATCGACCCGCTTGATCATGCTGGTCAGCACGTGGCCGGGTGCCATTCCGTCCTGATCGGTGTCGACGCCGATGGCGTAGTGGCCTTCCGCCTTGGCCGCCTCGATGATACCGATTCCGGTGCCGCCGGCGACCTGATAGACGATGTCCGCGCCTTCATCGAACATCGCTTTTGCCATCTGCTGGCCCTTCGCCGGATCGCCGAAGGAGTCGGCATAGGCGACCTTCACCTCGATGTCGGGATTGATGGCCTTGGCACCCTGGATGTATCCGATGATGAACTTGTCGATACCCGGCGCCTTGACGCCGCCAATCACACCGATGATCGGCTTGTCGTTGATACCTTCGATCGAGGTATCGGTGGTGACCTGCGCCGCCAGCGCGCCGGCAAGATACGAGCCTTCATGTTCGGCAAAGACCACCGAGGCGACATTGTCACCCTTGCGGGTCTGGTTCATGATCACCCAGCCGGAGTCGGGATAGTCCTTTGCCAGTTTTTCCATCGGCTCGCCGTGAATCCACTCCAGGCTCATGATCAGGCCGAAACCGGCATCGGCGGCGCGGCGCATGATTTCTTCACCCTGCGCAACGACGTCTTTGGATTCGATTGGCCGGCCTTCGATGCCGGTCTTTTTCAGTCCGGCCTGAAATCCCTTGTTGGCGGTGTCGTTCCAGGAGCCGTCTCCAAGCCCGCCCTGGGCGATGATCAGCGCTGCCGGTTTGGCGTCTGCTGCGATGGCGGACGTTGCGGCTCCGGTCAACAATGCGGCGATGGCGCCGGCCAGAATGGTTGTCTTCATCATTGTTTTCTTCTCCCTGTTGATGTTGTTGATCAGTTGGTATGCAGTGCCGAGCCCATGGTCCGGTGCGGATGTCCGCGCACCAGGTGCATGTCGTAGGTGTAGAAATCGCTGCGGTAGACGGCTTCCACCGCCTCGATCAATTGCCCGGTTGGCGCAAAGCTCTTGCGAAACACCACCATGACAGCCGCTGGCAGCGACAGGCCAAGATGATCGGCTTCTTCTTCGGTGGCGAGCCGGGTGGTGACACGTTCCTGCGCTTCCTCGATCGAAAATCCGCATTTTTCAAAACTGTCGTAGAGCGAGAAGGCGGGGTCGTTCAGCGCCGCCGCTTCCGGATTCGACAGCATGGGCATGGCGCGCGACACCGATATCGGAATGATCGAGCGATGCAGCGCGCAAGCCATGCCATCGATCAGGCGGAGCCGGAGCAGCGCAACAGCAGGCGGATCGCAGGAGAATTCGCGTGCCAGCTTCTCCGATGCCGGACCGAAACTCAACAGGCGCTGTTCCGTACGGTGGCCGTCGGCGCGGGCGGTTTCGGAAAAACTGAACAGGCCGCCGGCCCGCCGGTGCAATGATCTGTTGGCGACAAAGCTGCCCGAACCCTGCTTGCGATGGACAAAGCCTTCTGAGACCAGTTGTTCAATTGCTTTGACAACTGTCCCGCGGCTGACGCCATTGGCCCGGCATAACTCGGCCTCGCTCGGCAGCCGGTCGCCCGGCATATAGTCGCCGGCATTGATTGCCTGCCGGATGGTCTCGGCAAGGGCCGTGTAGCGCGGGCGTAGCTGCGTCCTATACATGCCGTCACGTTAGATAAGACCAGTTGACTAGTCAAGTTGATGAGTTTGGCGTTTTGCCTGGTCTGCCAGATGCGGAGATCTTTCGAAGCGGAACGGCAATCAGGCCGGTTTTGGTCGGCCGTCCAACAGGGCTGAGATTGCATCACGTGAAAAATCGCAAAACCGTTCAGATGCAAACCGGCCTTCACTGCGCCGGGACGCGAGGATCATACAAGTGTCGGGTTTCAGCGATGCGTCGCTTATCGGTACGAAGACAAGCGCTCCACGATCGATTTCGTCGGTAATGCCAATTCGGGTCTGAAATGCAATATGTTTGTTCAACCGTGCAATTCCGGCCATCAACCGAGGCGAACTGCCGACGATGCCGGCGATCTTATGTCTGGATTCCAGATTGGACAATTCGTTTAGCCGCCTGCCAAATGACAGATTCTCATCCGGTGTGACGATCGGATAATCGCGGCATTCGGCAAGTGTGACACTGTCATGCGAGGCAAGCGGATGATCCGGACCAACAACAGCGCCTATGGGAAGGTCGTGGCACGAGACGGCTCTGAGGTTGGCGATGTTGACCTTGCCAAATGCAAAACCCACATCGCACATATCATCGGCGATTGAAGAGATGACCGCACCCGACTCGGCGACCGCGACCTGTAGCCGAATGCCGGGAAAGGCCTGCGAAAACTCGACACAGATTTTGGGTACGATTTCAGCGGCAAAGCTCTCCGACGCGGAAATTCGTACCAGACCGCTTCTGACATCCCGCAGCGCGTCGAGATCTTCCAGCGCATCTTCGAAACTGCGAACCGTCCCCTGGCAGTGGTCGAACAGAATCTGACCTGCGGCAGAGAGTTTCAGAGTTCGCCCCTGTCGTTCGAAAAGCGTGAAACCCAACTCTTCCTCAAGCAACAGGATGTGCCGATTGACCGCGGATGACGCGATACGGATTTTTCTGGCGGCAGCGCGAAACGATCCTTCCTCGGCAACTGCGATGAAATAGGTCAGTGTGGAGGAATGCAATTTGCGGATCTTGCGGATCATGAGTTCGAATACCCGGTTTTGTCAGTGTCCGCGAAATGAGGACGTTGTGATCGATATTGTGCGCTTGTGAGAACGATGGCAGGTGTGTTGCTATACCGTCAACTCCGACGAAAAGGACCAACATGGCGGAATTTGACGGACCGGTTCCAGCTCCGACAGTTGGAACTTCACAACACCGGGTTGATGCACGTGCCAAGGTGCGGGGAGAACACCAGTTTCCATCGGATCACGTTCTCCCCGGAATGCTGTGGGTCCGGGTGGTCAGATCGTCCAGACCGCATGCCCTGCTGACATCGGTGGACACACTTGTCGCTTCGGCGATTGAAGGCGTGGAGTGTATCCTCACTGCCGCGGATGTTCCGGGGAACAATGCCCATGGACTGGTGGTTGCCGATCAGCCGGTTCTTTGCAGCGAGCGGGTGCGTTACGTTGGTGAGCCGATCGCGTTGGTAGCTGCCACGACTGATCAGGTGGCGCGAAAAGCCTGCGCCGCCGTTGAAGTGCACTACCGGAATCTTTCGGTCGTCAGCGATTCCGCGTTATCGGAGCAATCGGAACCCTTGCATTGCGGCGGCAATGTCTGCGCCGAAGTTGATCTTGGATTTGACGATCCCGGACAGATGCTCTCTCTCAGCGAGGAATGTTTTGAGATCGACTACAACACCGACCGGCAGGAACATGCCTTCCTGGAGACAGAAGCCGGTACATCATGGCTGGACGAAGATGGCATATTGAACATATCGGCCGGAGGGCAGAATCCATTCAATGATCGCCGGCAGATTGTTGATGCGCTGGGCCTCGAACCTGATCGCGTCCGTGTTGTCAATCCGATGATGGGCGGTGCCTTTGGTGGCAAGGAAGACTGCAGCGTCCAGATATTACTGGCTCTGGTCACGTTTGCGACGGGACGTCCGGCACGATTGATGTTTGATCGCGACGAGTCGATGATTGCCGGGGTCAAACGCCATGCATTTCAGGTTCGCTCGCGGGTTGCTGCAACCAGGGACGGACGCCTGACAGCGTTTGACTGTTCGTTTATCGCCGATGCCGGGGCCTATACGACACTGTCGCCGGCAGTGATTACTCAGGCGGCCGAACACGCATCCGGACCCTATCGTTTCGAAGCATGCCGGGTCCGGGGCAAGGCGATGCACACAAATAATGGCAATGCCAGCGCCTTCAGGGGATTTGGAAATCCACAAATGGTGATCGGCATCGAGCAATTGATGGACGAAATTGCCGTCCGGACCGGGCTGTCTCCTTTCGATGTGCGCCGGAAAAACCTGATCGGCAAAGGACAGACCGCCGGTGCCGGTCACACCATGATTTCGGATACGGTTCTGCCACAGCTTCTTGACGCAGCGGAGCAGGGCGAACTCTGGCGGCACCGCTCAAAGGTCAAATCAGAAACACCGGAAGGAATTCGGCGCGGTATCGGGGTCACGGCTATTTGGCAGGGATACGGTCTGGGGGCTGGATTGGAGCAAGGCGCAGATGTGCGTTTGTCGCTGACGCGGGAGGGAACATATCTGTTGCAGGTCGGCACTCCGGACCTTGGCGCCGGTAACATAACGGCCTTTCTGCAGATCGCGGCTGACATGTTGGGGTGCGCTGTTGGTGATATCGACCACATCGCTGGCGACTCGCTCGGACCGGATTCAGGCTCATCTAACGCTTCGCGCACCATATTTATTGTCGGCAATGCGATTGCTGCCGCTTCGCACAAGCTGCGACGGAAGATCGTCGATGTGGCGACCTCTGCATTGGGGCCTGGAAAATGGGATCTTGCGGGCGGTTTTGTGTGCATGAAGGACAACCGTGTGCCGTTGCCGGAACTGGTCAGGATTACTGATGGCATCACCGTCTCATTGTCCCATAAACAGCCGATGCCGGAGGCGCGGCTTCCGGGTTTTCCTCATGCCGGATACAGTTATTGGGTCCAGGTGATGGCCGTCGACGTTGATGTCCATACAGGGGAAGTGAGCGTGAATGGTGTCGAGAATTATGTCGATGTCGGCAAGGCCATCAATCCGGACGGGGTGAAGGCGCAGTGCGAAGGCGGGTTTGCCCAGGGTGTTGGTTACGCCCTTTATGAAAATTCAATTTTTGAGAATGCCGTTCTGGGAAACCCGACGCTGTCTGACTACATAATTCCGTCGATCAAGGATGTCCCGGTCAAACTGGACACCAGAATTTTCGAAACCGCAGATGACACCAACCCGCTTGGAGTGCGCGGGATTGCAGAAATCGGCTTGACGCCCGTGGCGGTTACGGTCGCCAATGCGGTGCACGACGCAATTGGCGTCAGATTTTCGAAGTTTCCGATACTGCCGGAAATGGTTCTGGAGGCGATCCTTGCCGAGTGAAAAGCCAACAAGATTGGAAATGAATGTCAATGGCGTCAACCGGACGGTGTCTGCTGATCCGCGCACGCCGGTTCTTGAGGTTCTGCGGGAGGAATTTGGTCTGCGCGGAACAAAATACGGGTGTGGCGAGGGCGAGTGTGGAGCCTGCACGATCATCGCCGATGGTCAAACAATATGCGCCTGCCTGGCCACCTGCGGTTCGTTGGCCGAGGCGGAAGTGACCACGGTTGAAGGATTGGAAAACGACCCTGCGGGAGTCCGCCTTTTCAACTCGTTCATCGACAATGGAGCCGTTCAATGCGGGTTTTGCACACCCGGTTTTGTTGTTTCCGCATGGGGGCTCCTGACGAGCGCCAAAAAGACCGACGCCGATTCGATCAGAGATGCTCTGGGAGGGAACCTTTGCCGTTGCACCGGCTACACCAAGATCATCGAGGCGGTTGCCGATGCCGGATCGCAACAGGTGCTGTCTCCCCTCAGTTCAAGGATGGGATCTGTTACCGCCGACGTGTGCATGCCGCAGCGCTATTGGCGACCGCGGACGCTTGCACAGCTGTTCAGTGAAAATGCAAGGTTTGCGATAGAAGCCAGGTTCATCGCCGGAGGAACGGACCTGATGGTGCAAAATGAGCATCATCTCGGCGACCTGCCGTTGATCGACATTTCATCTATGCCGGAACTGTCCGGCATAGATGAAACGGAACAACAGGTTCGGATCGGAGCGACTACCACCTGGAGTGAAATTCGATACAGCAGCATTGTTGGTGAACATTTTCCGCTGCTGTCACTCGCCGCAGCGGAAATTGGCGGCATCCAGATTCAAAATCGCGCCACGATCGGCGGTAACATCGTCAATGCATCTCCGGCTGCTGACGGATTGCCGGCATTATATGTTTACAAAGCAGAGATCGAGTTGGTTTCAGCAGAGGGAAGGCGAACCGTACCAATTTGCGATTTTATTACCGGTCCCGGCAGAACCGGTCTTCGTGGTGGTGAAATGGTGAGCGCCGTATTGCTCGCAAAAACTGGTACGGCTGGCCGGGTAGTC